>JABHCP010000017.1 GCA_018673485.1 Candidatus Uhrbacteria bacterium | reverse complement strand
GGCGGTGCACGCATGGACCGTGCAGACCTGACCAGCGCACGACTTCGTGGGACATTCCAGCATCTGACAAGCATGCAGGGCACTATCCTGCGGCATACGAAGCTTGCTGAAGTGAACCTCTGCGAAGCGATCTGTCAAGCCGACCTCACCGAGGCCGACCTGCGAGGAGCAGGGAGGCTGTACGAAATCCTCAAGCCTGGCGCTCAGCTGCAAGGCGTTGACCTCTCAGGGGAGACCATCGAGGCCGATCTCACCGGCGCGAACCTCTCCAAGGCAAGGCTTATCGAGACTGACCTGCGAGGAGCAACCCTAGTGAGGGTGAACCTCGACAACGCCAATATCGCTGGCGCACAGTTCACCCCCAGGGGTCTGCGTCAGTTCGACATCAGTCGCTCGCTCGTGACAACGAAGCGCGAGGATGGCACCTACATCGAAGGTGTGGTCACCGACTACCTCTACCGATAGGCACCTGATACGTGCCCCGTGCATAGCACGAACGAAAATCACGCCCCTTGCGGCGTGATTCATTGCTTTTGAAATTAATTAGAAATTTGGAACTATTTTATAACCACCCCTTGCCCCTCCTTAAAAAGTAGGGGGATCGAAGTCTAGAGCACCTCAGCCTTTTGAACTTCGATTTCTCCACCGGGTTGAAGCAGTAATGTATCGCGGCGGGCGACTTTTCCTTGTAGTAAGAATTCAGCGATTGAGTTGTCGACTCGTTCTTGGATGACACGTCGTAGAGGTCGAGCTCCAAACTTTGGATCGTATCCAAGCTTTGCAAGTTCGTGCACAGCACCGTCTGCTGCCTCAAACCTAATTCCCTTTGCGTCGAGTCGCGCTGTAACCTTTTTGATCATTAGATACGCAATTGCTACAACGTCTTCTTGTGAGAGTGGCTTGAATACCATCACGCCATCAAAACGGTTTAAGAACTCTGGTCTGTAAATAGTCTTTAGCTCTTCCTCGAGCAAATGCTGCTTGATAGCTTCAATTGGGGTCTCCTTCGCCACCGCATCTTGAATGTACTGAGTTCCAGCGTTTGAAGTTGCAATCAAAATAACATTTGTAAAGTCCACAGTTCGTCCAGCACCATCTGTTAATCGTCCGTCATCCATCACCTGCAAGAACAAGTTTAGAATATCTGGATGTGCCTTCTCGAGCTCATCGAGCAGCAATAAAGAAAACGGCTCTTTCCGCACTGCCTCGGTCAATAATCCGCCCTCACCCGCGTTTCCAATCAAACGCGCGATTGATGCTTTATCTTGATACTCAGACATGTCAAAGCGCAGCATTGTTCCTTCATTTCCAAAATAAACCTCTGCAGTTGTTTTTGCGAGTTCTGTCTTTCCAACTCCAGTAGGTCCAAGGAACAAAAAGTTAGCAATAGGTCTGCTCTGTGATCGCAACTCAACACGCGCACGTCTAAGAGCTGAAGACACCGCCTTTACGGCATCGTCCTGACCAATAATGCGCTCGTGCATTCGATCTTCAAGATTCAAAAGCTTTTGACTTTCTTCTTGAGATACTTGAGTTACTGGAATATTTGTCTTGTCGGATATCATCTTAGCAACGTGCGACTTATCCACACGTGCCCAATCTTGTGCCGAGGCACCAACTGTATGACCAACTTCTTGAGCCAAAACAATGGCTTTCTGAGGTAAATACTGATCATGCATGTAACGGCTCGATAAGTCTACGATGCCTGCAACTGCTTCATAGGTGAAAACAACCTTTTCCTTATTTTCAATTCCACCAATTTTTGACTCAAGTACCTGAATCGCTTCATCGCGCCCAGGCTCCTCTACAACAATCTTCTCGAGCTTTTGATTAAGAGCAGATAGCTCCAGGTTGCTTGAATACGCCTGAGGTGTAGTTGTTGCAATTACAAATGTATAACCCTTTTCAAGCTCTGAAGATAAGACGGCTGAAAGATCAATCCCAGCTCCACCAACCAATTGATCAATATTTTCGATGACCAAAATAACATTTCCAGCGCGTGCTACCTCACTCATCACATATAAAAGTCTTTCCTCGGCACCTGACCCACCCTGGGATGAAGCAATATGTGGCACTGAGATCTTCACTAAACGCTTGTCTTGAAGACTTTTTGGTACTCGCTCCTCAACCATTCTTTGTGCTAAGCCATAAATGATGGCATCTTTTCCAACTCCAGACTGTCCAGTTAAAACGACACTTTGCCTTCCACCCTCAATAGCACGTAATAAATTATCCATCTCACGATCACGACCTATTAGCATCGGTGAACGGCCGTAAACAGCCGACAACGTCAAATCCTCTGAAACTTTATCCAAAAACGGAGTAGCCACAGCGGTCATTGCCCTATCCATACCTTTTGTTGGCTTGTATCCTGCTGCTTTGCGAAATTCAGTATACCTTTCACGTAGCTCCTCATTAATTCGAATCCACATCACAGCGTTATCCAACGCCTTTGGCTCGATATTCAAAGAAAACAAAAGTTCTTGTATGAATTCACTGCCAGAATATGCGGCCATGAAAATTTCTATGGCATTCACCTGCGGCCTTCTATAAGTAAGTGAACCGTGCAATGCATTTATTACTACTTCCTGCGCCTCATATCCAAAAACCGCATTACCCTTCTCTAAAGTAGAAAGCCGGCGCCTAAGCGCATCACGCATTTGATCAAATGAAATCCCAAGTCTGACAAATAGTAATGATATCGAACGGCTTGAGATTGTGCCCAGGAACAAATGTTCCGCAGTCACTTTTGAATGTCCGCCCTTTCGTGCGATATGATAAGCATCCTCGATAGCATTGCGAGCGTCCTGGGTTATAACAGAGCCAATATCCTTGCGCTTCTCCACAGCATCAAGTGACGGAATACTTTGCACCTCTCCAATCTTCTCAATATTACGCTCGAGCTTTTTAATGCTCATTTTTTTATCCTGGAATCTAAAGAACAAGAATTGCAGACATAAAAGTCCGAATAAACCAGCTAGACTTGCTGTATTCGCATCAGTCCAATATTCAACTGTAAACACTTCCTGAGAATCACCAAGAATGAACGTTAGCGCCACCACAACCACTGAGGCGAACAATAATGCCCCGATAATTACATTTATTACTTTCTCAATTGTGTTTCGAACCTTACCAAGAGCGATAGACGGTTCGGTTAACTTCTCTTTCCAATGCCAAAATACGCCCTCAACTAAAAGACCTGGGATTCCAGTTTTTTCCTGCGCCTGATCTTGTTGCTCGATTTCTTCAGACATAGAGCGAAACAAATTGAGTTATAAGAGCCAGGATTGTTAACGGTGGTGCTACAACGTAAATAACAATTACTACCAACACAGCAATACTCAAAAGTAAAACACCAACCGCTCGTGCTGCGATTTGTGCCAGTCGCATGAAGAAACTGATTATCCTACTCTGCCAGTCATACATTCCATACATCGGCACAAAAAGATTCTTCATCCACACATTCAGTGCCAATGATTTTGAATAACTTCTAATCCAAGAACCACCTCCACGCACCACAAACAAAAGACCACGCGTGTACCACCAAACCGGCCAGCGCAAAATTCCTCCAACGAGGTCAATGAAAAAATACCGTAACCCTAAAACAAAGGTTTGCATGTGTTTATTATATCAAAAGTTAGCGGTATGCAGTAGACCACGTCGTTCGCGAACGACGTGGTAGGCAGTATGCAGAATGCAATATTACGAACAAATTGGAATCCGCCACTATCAAACTATATATCCACATTTCTTGTTTACTTTATACTAGAATCACTATAATCTAGTTATAGATGGATTAATTAAAACCTAATGGTATTTTATGGATAAAATGAGAAACCGCCCACTTTCGCCTGAAGAGCTCGCTGAGAGAGAAAGACAAGCAACAGAAAGTATTACAAAAGCATTCTCAAATGTATTTGACCTCATGAGGAATGCCGAGATGCCAGATGCTGCATCTTTGAAAGAAATGGATTATCAAGATAGGCGTCAGGCACTGGATGATTGGTTTGAGGGCGTATTGGGTGCCGAAGAAAAACTTGGTCACGCATGGATGGATAATGGCACACTGCGTGCAGGATCTAACAACTTTTTTGGACACTACAAACCAGAGCAGCAAAAATTTGAACTTAGTGCACGAGGATATCTTGGTGACAAAGAATCATTGGGCAGTAGCCCAACAAACAGCGAAAGATTAAAGGATATAAAAAGATTGCTAAAAGAACAAGGGTACGATGACTTAGTTACTAACCTTGATCCCGAGACCGAATCTGAATCAGAAGAATAAATATCAAAAAGAGCCCCAGGGGCTCTTTTTTATTTTAGATATTGTCTCTAAGCTCCTTCATTAAACGCATGTAGAAGCTTAGGTTTTGCATTGTGGCCAGCCTTTGAGCTAGCAGTTCGCCGTACCTGTGGATAGAAGTTAAACTGATATCCACAGGTTGGAAAATCTAAGAACCTAGGTCTTTTGCGATAAATTACACATCTGAGTCGATCGGCTCAGATGTGTAATAAATATTAAAAGCCTCAATGAATTATTGGTATGGGATTAGTTTTCAATATTGGCGCGGAGCTCCTTCATCAAGCGCATGTAAAAGCTCAGGTTCTGCATTGTTGCAAGTCTTTGAGCTAGCAACTCACCTGTTTTAAATAAATGTCGCAAGTATGCTTTTGTGTAGGTTTTTGAAGTTGGACTATCGCTGTAAGGGTCAATGACTTCCTGGTCGAGACCAAACGTTTCCTTCGTAATCTGGATCTTTTGATAAAGTGCCTCGGCAATACGAGAATCATCAGCACCATCTTGTGCCAGCTCGAATGCTTCCTTAACAGCTTCAGCTGGATCTTTTTTCCATAAGAAAAGCGTTCCATGTCGCGCGTTACGCGTCGGAAGCACGCAATCAAACATATCCACACCCACACTCACATAATACACAATCTCCTCTGGCATGCCACCGCCCATGAAATAACGCGGCTTGTCCTCGGGTAAAATGTTCGCCAAGAACTTTGTAATTCTAAAAGTATGCTCGCGATCTTCTCCAACTGACAGTCCGCCAATCGCATAACCATCAAATCCGATATCACTGAGCCCTTTTGCAGATTGCTCACGCAAATCCTCGTGAGTTCCACCTTGCACTATTCCAAATAACTTTTGATTGTGATTATATGAATCCTTACATCTTTTAGCCCAACGCAAAGATCGCTCCATCGCCTCCTGATAACGCTCGCGAGTTGAGTTCCCTGCCGCCACATCGTCAAACTGCATAATGATATCAGCCCCAATTGAGCTTTGCATCGCCATTGAACCCTCTGGAGTGAGCTTGATTTTTCTTCCGTCAACATGTGAAGCGAACGCCACACCATCTTCATCAGTCTTATTCATCTTGGAAAGACTAAAAACTTGATACCCACCGCTATCGGTTAAGATCGGGCCATCCCATTGCATGAACTTATGCAACCCGCCAAGCTTACGCATTCCTTCACTTCCTGGACGCAACAACAAATGATAAGTGTTAGATAGTAAAATCTGTGCATTTAAATCGAGCATGTCACCACTGGACAAACTCTTTACCGCACCCTTAGTTGCAATCGGCATAAAAAATGGAGTCTGAATAGACCCATGAGCAGTCTCGAGCACGCCACGTCTTGCGCGACCTTTTTTATTTTTAAGTGTATACATGGCTCGATTATATCAAAAGTAGGCATTATAAAGTAGATGATGGAAATCAAAGACCGAGCCGTTAAGCTCGGTCCTACTAAAATCTGTATTTTGGTCCTACTGACTAACTTCCTCTCGTGTCTTCATGTCGACAAGCGTGATGTCGTCAGATGAGTCAACGTCGTCTCCTGCTCCGAATGATGCAAAGAAGGTTGCTTCAACGTCGATAATGTAATCTGCCCAATCGTCTCCGTAGAGCTCTATTGCTATTTCCTCTGATGTAATCCATCTAAGGTCGTAGTTTGAGTCTACTGCATATGTCTTAGCGTCAGATTGAACTTTAACCAGCACTACTCCTGGGTTTGGAAGCATATTGCTTCCCAGTTCGAGCTCTGTGAGTGTTGCGTCTGTTACGTCCATAATCTCGTCATATGAGTCAGCATAGGTAAAGAACACTGCTGAACTTATGAATGCTCTTCGTTCGTAGCTCTCTGTTACGTAGTACACAGTAGAGAATGATGGGCTGGTGATGAAGTCACCAGGCTCAACTGCAGTTATCTCCTCTTCTTCACCGGTTACTGGTGAGATTCCTGTTCCTGATGGTGCTACAGCCTCATCTGTTGTGTCGTCGGCTGCGGTGTCGTCGGCTGTGTCGTCGGCTGTGTCATCTGCTGTATCTCCTGCGTTAAACGCTGCGTCAGATGTATCTGAATCCAATTCTTCTGCAAGGTCAGTCCATACAACTTTGATCATTGAATCCTCAACGTCTGCTGGGACTGTCCAGTCGTATGATCCGTCGTTTGTTTCGTTTGTTGCGATCTCAATGT
>JABHCP010000005.1 GCA_018673485.1 Candidatus Uhrbacteria bacterium | reverse complement strand
TCCTTTACCTTTATTTGGCTCAGGCTTTTTAAATCCACGAATCTCAGCTGTGACTTGTCCTACAAGTTGCTTGCTGATTCCTGAAATTGTCAAAACATTATTCTCAATAGTAGCCTCGATTCCGTCCGGTAGATCGTATTCAATTAAGTGAGAAAAACCGAGTCTCATCTCAACTTTTCGTCCCTTAACTTCCATCTTGAAACCAACACCGTGCAATTCTAGAGCTCGAGTCCAACCCTCTGACACTCCTTGAATCATGTTCGCAACGTTTGCTCGTGTTGTTCCCCAGATAGCACTATCGAGCGCTTTTTCAACCGGTGTGATAGTTATAATCTTATCTGCTTCATTCACTTCAAAGATTACCCTGTCACTCACTAGTGCTTTGAGTTCACCTTTTGGACCTTTTGCAGTAATTTCAAGACCATCAACGCTAAACGTTACGCCTTCTGGAATTTGAACTACTTGTTTTCCGATTCGTGACATATTAGTAGATTTCACAAATTACTTCACCACCAAGACGTCGCTTTCGTGCTTCACTACTGGTCATAAGACCATTAGGTGTAGAGATTATGGCGATGCCATGACCTGAACGCACATACGGCAATTCTTGTGCCTTAACATATACCCTACGTCCTGGCTTACTAATACGCTTGATTGATTCTATTTTCGAAGTACCAGAATCATACTTGAGCGCTAAACGTAGCATAGGGTGTTTAAGACCATCTGCTCTTTCTACTCCAGCTAAGTACCCCTCAGTTTCGAGGACTTTTGCAAGAGCGAATTTTACTTTGGACATTGGTAACTCTACCGTATGCTTGGAAACCATTGCAGCATTACGAATTCGAGTTAGCATGTCTGAAATTGGATCTGTCATCATATTACCAACTTGCTTTCTTAATTCCTGGGATCTCACCCTTATTTGCTAATTCTCTGAAACAAATACGACATAGGCCAAACGCACGCATGTAGGATCTGTTACGTCCACAACGCCAGCAACGATTCACATGCCTTGACATGAACTTCGGTCGCTTCTTTGTGGTCTTTACTATCTGATTCTCTGTAGCCATACGTTATTTCGTATTTTTCTTAAATGGAAACCCTAGTGCTTTAAAGAGAGCCAACCCTTCTTCCTTTGTTTCTGCTGTGGTTGTAATATTTACTTGCAATCCGTGCAACTGATCAACCTCGTTGGCGTTAATCTCCGGAAATGCTGTGTGTTCTTTAAATCCATAGTTGAAGTTTCCTGTAGTATCTACCGCTGACTCTGGAATACCTCGGAAGTCGCGGATTCGTGGAAATGATACGTTTACGAGCTTTTCAACAAAGTCCCACATTCGTCCACCGCGCAATGTAACCATTGCTCCAATTGGCATTCCTTCACGAATCTTAAACCCCGCCTCAGATAGTCGCGCCTTTGTCTGCACTGGCTTCTGCCCTGAGATTCGCTCTAGAGTTTCTAGCAAGACTTCCATAAACTTAGGATCTCGCTTTGTGCTAAGTCCAGTGTTTAGTGTTACCTTTTTAATCCGTGGTACCTGCAAAACATGCTTTCTTCCAAGCTGTTCCTTAAGTGCTGGTACAACAGCGCTCTTATATTGTTCTTTGAGACTGTTCATATTAATCTAAATCTTCACTTCCTTTTTTTGTTTTTAGAACTCGAACCTTCACTTTCTTCCCATCTTTTTGGATGAACTTATATCCAATTCTTCCATCGCCATCCTTTCCTTGAACTTTTACGTTTGATGAATCGATTGGTGCAGTGTACTCAACACGCTGACCCGGAGTCGTTCCACGCTTTTTCAAATGCTTAACAGCCTTATTAACGCCCTCAACAACAATCTTGTTAAGTTTAGGAAAAACCTGCAAAACCTTTCCGGTCTTACCCTTGTCTTTTCCTACGGTTACTTTAACTGTGTCTCCTGTTTTAATCTTCATAAGCTTTACAATACCTCAGGAGCTAGAGAAATAATTTTTGTGTACCCAAGATCACGCAATTCACGTGGTACTGGTCCAAAAATTCGAGTTCCCTTTGGCTCTTTATTTTCCTTATCGATAATGACTCCAGCGTTTTCATCAAAGCGAATATATGAACCATCCGCACGCCGAATTTCCTTTCTTGTTCGTACAATTACAACATGAACAATGTCACTTTTTTTGACATTACTATGCGGAACAGCCTCTTTGATTACAGCTGTAACAACGTCACCGATTCGCGCATAACGCTTCTGGTATCCACCGAGTACGCGAATAACCATCAGCTTTTTAGCACCTGTGTTGTCAGCCACGTTCATTTTTGATAAATGTTGCAACATATCTACTTAGCCTCAATAATTCTCCATGACTTATCTTTTGAAAGCGGTCGGCACTCCTCAATTATAACCTTATCTCCAACCACAGCCTTATTCTCTGGATCGTGCGCTTTGTACTTCTTACTCTTGGTGAATCGCTTTAAGTACTTTGAGTGCACAACAGTTCGATCAACTTTAACAACTGCTGTCTTCTCCATTTTGTTCGAGACAACAACTCCTGTAAGTTGACGACGTTTGTTTTCTTTCTTTTCCATACTATTTATTTTGTCACTTTCTGCAATTGAGTAAGAATCCGTGCAATGCTAACTCTAACTTCGCGAATTTCACGCACATCCTTAAGCTGATTCACAGCTACCTTTGTGCGTAGATCGTATAGAGTTGCGCGCTCTTGAGACAAGAGCTTTTGTAGCTCTTTTTCTGTCTTTTTTTCTAATTCCTTAAATTCCATATTATTTTCGGGTTACAACTTTGGTCTTCATTGGAAGCTTGTGAGCAGCGAGTCGCAATGCCTCACGCGCAATATCCTCGTCCACTCCGTCCATTTCAAACATAACTGTACCTGCTCGAACTGGTGTCATGTAATAATCTACTCCTCCCTTTCCTTTACCCATCGGGGCTTCTGATCCATGAGAAGTAATTGGGTGATCTGGGAAAATACGAATCCAAATCTTACCACCACGCTTTACATAACGAGTCATTGCACGACGTGCAGCCTCAATCTGACGAGATGTCACCCAAGACTCTGTCATAGCTTTCAAGCCATAAGCGCCAAAATCAACACTTGTTTTCTGAGTAGCCACTCGGTCGCCCTTTGTGCGTCGCTTATGCCACTTTCTAAATTTCATCTTTTTTGGAACTAACATACAATCTTTCTATTACGCTCGTCTATTATCACGCGCAGTCACAGGAGCTGACTTTTTAGCATCATCGAACACTTCTCCACGGTAAATCCAAACCTTAACACCAATAGCACCGTAAATTGTATTTGACTGTACACGCGAGTAGCTTATATCTGCTCGCAGGTTATGCAAAGGGATACTTCCCTGATGAACTCGCTCCTTACGCGCAATATCAGCACCGTTGAGTCGTCCACCAACCTGAATCTTCACTCCCTTAGCTCCAGCTTTCATAACACGCTCCATTGCCATCTTCATTGAACGACGGAATGGTAAACGCTTTTCAATATCCTGTGCAATTTGAGTTGCTACAACATTAGCGCTTAGTGATGGCTGAGAAATCTCTTGAACATTGATAACTATATTAACCTTTCTTCCACGGTAAAACTGCTTCATCATTTTTGATCGCAAATCTTCGATTCCTGCTCCTGATCGTCCAATAATAACTCCAGGCTTTGCAGCGTGAATCGTGATAGTAACCTTGTTCGCATTTCTATCAATTTCAATCAAGTCTGATCCCGCATCTCTGAGCTCCTTTCTTAGGAAATCTCGAATGCGAACATCATCACTTAATTGAGAGATGTAGTTTTTCTTGCTTCCAAACCACTTTGAATCCCAAGTGTAAATGGTTGCAAGTCGAAACAATTTTGGATGTATCTTACGTCCCATATGATTACTTTTCTTGTACTTTAGTCTTTATCTGCGTCGGACCAATCTTCACTGTAATGTGTGATGTGCGCTTTCTAATAGGGGCTGACTTTCCGTGCGCTCTTGGTCTAAATCGTTTGATAGTTGGTCCCTCATCTACTGTAATACTCGCAACCTTATACGACTCAACATTGATTGAATTGTTATTTTTCGCGTTTGCAATTGCAGAATTTAGCACCTTTAATACTGGCTGTGCTGCTAACTTCTGACTAAACTGCAACTGCTTTTGGGCTTGATCAATTCCAAGGCCACGCACCAAATCAGCTACGAGTCGCACCTTACGCGGTGACATGTGAATATATTTTGCTGTTGCTTGAACTTGCATATTTTAAGCCTTATTTCTTTGCAGCATCTACTGCCTTACCACCATGTCGGACAAACTTTCGAGTTGGAGCGAATTCACCCAACTTATGACCAACCATGTTCTCTACAATATTCACGTCGATAAAACGCTTTCCGTCATGAACTGACATCACCATTCCAACCATTTCTGGTGTGATAGCTGAAGATCGAGACCAAGTTTTGATTGGTTTTAAACTTCCCTTGTTTGCTTGAACCTTTTTTAACAAAGATTGAGCAACGAATGGACCTTTTTTTAAACTTCTTGCCATATGCTATCTTTTCTTACGCTTACGTCGTGAAAGAATGAGTTTATCTGATACATTTTGTCGACGAGTCTTCACACCAAGAGCATGCTTTCCAGTAGGTGTCTTTGGATGAGTTAGACCGATTGAGTTTCGCGCCTCTCCTCCACCATGAGGGTGGTCGCACGGGTTCATAGCCTTACCACGGACAGTTGGTCGCACACTGCGATGTCTTGTTCGTCCAGCTTTTCCCCATCGAATAAGGCGCCAATCTGGGTTTGAAACGTTTCCAATGGACGCCATGCACTCTTTGAGCACCATTCGAACCTCACTTGATGGCATTCGCAATGTTGCGTAGTTTCCTTCTACAGCCATTAATGTCGCACCAGTTCCAGCACCTCTAACAAGTTGCCCTCCTTTTCCTGGCTGCAATTCAATGTTGTAAATTTCTACTCCAAGAGGAATGTTATCCAATGTAAATCGATTACCAATTTGTGGCTCACCTTTACTCTTTGAAGATACGATCTTCATTCCTTTGTCCAATCCCTTTGGAGCCAAAATATATCGCTTTTCACCATCTTCATAAGCAACAAGAGCAATACGCGCTCCACGGTTTGGATCATACTCAATGGTTTGCACAACTGCAGGAATCTCGAACTTGTCGAACTTCCAGTCAATAATACGCACATTACGCTTTGCTCCACCTCCACGGTGACGAACAGTGATCTTTCCCTTGGTACGCCCAGCCATCTGCTTCTTGCTCTTAATAAGCTTCTTGTACGGCGTTGTGCAAGTTACATCATCAAAAGTCTGAACGCTTGACTTGCGCCTTCCTGGGGTTGTTGGTTTGTGTACTCTAATTCCCATACTTTAAATTCCTTCAAAAATATCTACATTAACGCCCTTTGGAAGTGTAATCATGGCCTTCCTCCAATCCTTTCGCTTTCCAATCACTCGGCCAAATAGTACACGCTTTCCACGCATATTTAGCACATTTACCTTTGTTGGCACAACTCCGTAAAGTTCGTTAAATGCATTTTTAATTTCAACTCTATTTGATCCACGAGCTACTTCAAATACCATTACATTCTTGTCAGACAATGCCGCAGTTTTCTCAGTAACAAGTGGTCGCACAAATATAGTCAATGCTTTCTTTGAGATCCCACGCTTACTCTTCTTTTTAGCAACAGCTTTTTTTGCAGCTGGTTTTGCAATAGTTTTTTTCTCAACCTTAGGCTCAGCCTCAGCTTTTGCTGCGACCTCCTCTTTGATTTCCTGCTTTTTCTTTTTTAGAAGTGCCATATTATGCGTATACTTCAATCATTTTCTGAACCGCTGCCTTTGATGCAATAACATATTCATACTTGAGAAGATCTCGTACATTCAAGCTATGAGCTGCAATTGATCCTGTTTTTGGCAGATTTCGAGATGCTCGAACAGCAACCTTTTCGTCCCCTGCGCAAACTATTACAGCTGATGAATCTGATCCAGGTAATGCCTTTCGCATCTTAGCAGCTACACTTGTTGCATTAACATCTGACAGACCCTCTACAACAATCAATAAGCCTGATGAAACCTTATCTGATAGAACCACAGCCAAAGCTTTCTTCCGTGCTTTCTTATTGATCTTTAGCGTAAAGTTTCGGAATTTAGTTGGTCCAAAGGTAACTCCACCACCAATCCAAATTGGAGATCGGCTAGATCCGTGTCGTGCTCGTCCAGTTCCCTTCTGCTTCCACGGCTTTCTTCCACCACCACGAACTTCACTTCGATCTTTGGTGTCAGCGTATGTGATCCGTGAATTTGCTTCCTGGGCTCGCAAAGCTTCAGCAACTATATCGTTTGATGCCTTCACTTTAAACAAGTGATCAGGCAACTCGAAAGTTTCTGTCTTGGATCCATCGATTTTATATACGTCTACTTTTGCCATATACTTCCTTGAGTTCCAATAATTTGAATAATACTTCCACGAGAACCTGGAATAGCACCTTTAATTGCCAGAACGCCATCTTTCTCATTAACCTGTACTATTTCAAGATTCTTAACTGTTACGCGCTCTCCTCCCATTCGACCTGGCATCTTCTTTCCTTTAAAAACATGTTGTGGACCACCTGCTCCAATAGATCCTGGCATACGCAACTGATCTTTATGTCCATGAGATGCTGGGCCTCCTTTGAATCTATGTCGTTTTACAACACCTTGAAATC
Organism: Candidatus Uhrbacteria bacterium; assembly: GCA_018673485.1. Classification (GTDB taxonomy): domain Bacteria; phylum Patescibacteriota; class Patescibacteriia; order UBA9934; family UBA9934; genus UBA9934. Next base: position 123,375 of record JABHCP010000005.1, on the reverse strand, counting down.
CTTTTCCTTTAGAGATTCCAACTGCATCCACTGTATCTCCTTGTTCAAATACCGAAAGGTTGATTTCATCTCCTCTTTTCAACTCTTCACCTTCTGGTATTCCAAGCTCACAAACATGTGAAAAAGATCCCAAATCACCCCACTGCTTTTGCTGAGGCTTAGCAATCTTATTTCTGTTTCCGAAACCAACGACAACTGCTTTTCTGTCTTGGTACTCACGAACCTCAATAACAATGCAAGGTCCTGCTTGCACGAGTGTAACAGGTACGACTGTTCCATCGTCCTTAAATACCTGTGTCATCTCGATTTTTTTTCCGATGATGGCTTTCATACATTTCATTAAACTTGATCTTTAGAGGTTTTCTACAAGCTAGTGCTTGAGTTACATAAAAACCAGAAGTCTTTCAACGCGCTATTACATGCATTAAAAGGCTTCTAGCCCTTAAGTATAGTTAAACTTTAGGGGATCTTGATTTTTATGAGGCGGGGTCCTTTCGCACTTTGTCTAAATCGTCAGGAAGGTTTTCATATAGATCTTTCTTCCCGGTTCAGATTCAAAATGATCGTTGCGCTTTCCTATAAGCCTACAAGAATTTCTCTCTATACTCTTGCAGGCTCACAGATCAAGCCTAATTAATTACATTTTTATCTCGACATCCACTCCTGACGGTAGGTTCAATGATGTGAGTGAGTCGATTGTTGTCTCTCCAGAATTAACTATGTCAATGAGACGTTTGTGAATACGCATTTCATACTGATCACGAGATTTCTTGTGAACGAATGTTGATCGGTTCACTGTATATCGACGCCGCTCAGTTGGAAGTGGTACTGGACCAATTGCATCTGCTCCACTTCTTTTGACAGTCTTGATGATTGTCTCTGCCGCTGTGTCGATCAACTTGTGATCATAAGCACGAATCTTTATTCGAATTCGTGTCTTCTGTTCTTTTTTCTCTGCGTTTGCCATACAAGGTACGTGTGATTAAGCCAAGCGAGGAAAGGCCAATTCAGGCCTTTCCTCGCAATGCATATTACTCAATAATCTTTGTTACTGTTCCAGCTCCAACGGTTCGTCCACCCTCTCGGATAGCGAAACGCATTTGCTCCTCAATCGCTACTGCTTTACCAAGCTCAACAGTAAGGTTTGTAGTGTCACCAGGCATTACCATTTCTGCTCCAGTTAACTCAGATACCTCTCCTGTTACATCTGTTGTTCGAATATAGAACTGTGGCTTGTATCCCTTGAAAAATGGCTTGTGTCGTCCACCTTCTTCCTTAGTCAAAGCATATACTTTAGCTTCAAACTTAGTATGAGGTTTTACTGATCCAATAGCTGCAAGCACCATTCCGCGCTCAACTTCTTCCTTTTTGATTCCACGCAATAGAATTCCAGCGTTATCTCCGGCCATTCCTTTATCAAGCATCTTGTTAAACATCTCGATTCCAGTGATAACTGTCTTTCGAGTTTCACCCAATCCGATGATTTCAACTTCATCGTTTAAGTTCAAAATTCCACGGTCAATTCGTCCAGTTACAACCGTTCCACGTCCTTCAATTGAGAAAACATCCTCAATAGGCATTAGGAAAGGCTTGTCAGTATCACGAGTTGGCTCTGGAATGTACTCATCAAGAACCTTTACAAGCTCCTTGATTGAGTTAACAGCTTCCTCGTCACCTTCAATTGCCTTAAGAGCTGATCCACGAATAATTGGAGTTTCATCTCCAGGGAATTCATACTGCTTCAATAGATCTCGAATCTCTTCTTCAACAAGATCAACTAGCTCTGGATCATCAACCATGTCAGTCTTGTTCATGTAAACAACCATTGCTGGTACTCCAACCTGACGCGCTAGCAAAATGTGCTCTCGGGTCTGTGGCATAGGTCCATCAGCAGCTGATACAACTAAAATAGCACCATCCATCTGCGCTGCACCCGTAATCATGTTCTTTACGTAGTCAGCGTGTCCTGGACAGTCAACGTGTGCAAAGTGACGAGCCTCTGACTCATACTCTACGTGAGATGTAGAAATTGTAATTCCACGCTCTCGCTCCTCTGGAGCCTTATCGATCTGATCAAAAGCTTTCTTCTGATCTGCTGGTGAAAAAAGACTTGACAACGCTGCTGTTAGCGTAGTCTTACCATGGTCAACGTGCCCGATTGTTCCAACGTTAACGTTTGGTTTAGAACGGTCAAACTGTTCTGCCATATTATTTAAACTAAGAGTAATATATTAATTTTTGGCTCATTTTTGGGCAAATAAACATACCCATCAAACGCCGAGATGATAACAAAGTTGGCGGAATTATGCAAGCCCCAGACTGTGCATTGCCTGTGAATAGGTTTATTCCCAAATTCTTGGCGAATTTCAGCGCTATTCTACAGGTTCCAAGTAGAACTGTTCTTCAGACAAATCATGCCCTTCTTCAAGCTCTTTTTCAACTTCAAAGCCCTTATTTGCACCACCTAGATCCTCAGTCTCCCCTTCCGATCCCTCAAATGCCATTTCTGACGATTCCAAAACCGGCTCACTTAACAACTCTTCGGTTCCAGAGTCTTCCAAAATTTCCTGAAAATCTTCGTCGGTAAAGAACTCGGCAGGTAATTCCATCTCATCTTCGCTATAACCATCTATGAGCTCTTCATAGGCAGTGAGTGGCAAAATAACGACTTCCTCCTGATTTTCATCCAGTACAATTACCGGTGATTGAGTTTTTTGCGCGATGCGCATTATACGATCTAATTGATGCTTTTCCATATAAGCCAATATTATATCACTTAGATAAAAAATCAAGAGCACGCTAGCTGAAAAAACTTTTGGATAAGCTAACGTCCTCCGAGGGATCTCCCAAGAAGGACGCAAGAACCAGGTCAGGCAATCGGTGGAGGTGTACCACTAGCGAACACGGAAGACAGCTCAGCGAGAGCGATCATGTCACGTGCACCCCAGATCTCCTCCCAGGCATTCGGCTTTTCGCGATTGCTTCGTTCTCCTGTATTCCGAACCGTGGGTCGATCGGGACAGTGAACTGGTGGAGGTATGCGAACCCCCGGTGGTACTAAGCCGCCAGCACCACAGGTTACTTCTCGATTACGGGCAGTGAGTCTGGCTCTCGTCATAACGACCTCCTAGATCGCTGGGTTGAACCCTACCACTGCCACGTTGGCCTGTTTGACAATAAACCCCAGCAAGGGTTTTCCCACTACATTGACCCAGTCAGCACTATTCATTGTATAAAGTTAACTCAAAAATCAAAAACAAAGTGTGGAAAACTTTTTTTCTTCATGCTTCACATTTGACGCGATCGTTACACATTTGAAGCATGAATATTTTTCACTAAAGGGCCGATCGCGACCTTAATGAAAAATATTTTCATAGAAGCAAAAGCGCCCGCATGAGAGCGGAGCGCTGAAAGATCTTTTAGAACTAGGTCTATCCTTACCGCGGAAAACCGTCGTCTTTTTCACGGGAGAAGCCATCAGCCTTGTGCCAGCGACCAAAGCCGCTCTCGGCCTGATCAAACTTGGGCACAAGCACCTCTATGAGCTCGAGCTGTGGCAGATGAGAAGCAAGATGAGTGTGTACGGTATAAGCCAGATGAATCGCGACTCGCTGACGCACCGCGTCACTCCTTTCAGGCTTGTCGAAGAGACCAACCACCTCGACGCAAACCTCCTCACCAAGCCCCTTCTGAAGCATATCGGGGACCAGAAAGACAGTAACGTTCTCGCTCGTAATGCCAAGCTGAGTCACGAGCGGAAGAACATTTCGGACCCCTGCTACAAATATCTCCAACACATTCTCATCGATGCTGTTAGGAACACCATAAACCTTGACGATAGGCATGAAAGCCTCCTTGAGTTGCGTGGTTTGCACCACATGGAACGGAAAGTGAGATTAGCACGTAATAAAACCAAGATCAAGATCGATAGCTGATGGATCCCCGCTCGGGGTCGGGGATAACAAGTGCGTATACAAAAAACCCGCCGATCACTCGACGAGTTCTTTTATTCTGTCTGTGTACTGAGCACTGCGAACTGCGTACTATTTTTACGCCTTTCCACCGCGCTTTTCAATAATCTCCTTAGCAACGTTTGATGGAACTTCTTTGTACTCGTTAAATTCCATTGAGTAACTTGCTCGGCCTTGAGTCATAGAACGCAAGCTTGTTGCGTAGCCAAACATCTCTGCAAGTGGAACTGTGGCCTGGACGGTCTTCACGTTTCCACGTTCTCCCATCTCTTGGATCTGTGCTCGCTTTGAGTTCAAGTCACCAACAACTGTTCCCATGTGCTCTTCTGGAGTGACAACCTCAACTTTCATAGTTGGCTCGAGAATAACTGGGTTAGCTTTCTTTGCCGCTGCTTGGAATGCCATTGATCCGGCCATCTTGAAGGCTGATTCGTTAGAGTCAACATCATGGAATGATCCGTCATAAAGTGTTGCATCAATATTAATCACTGGGTAACCAGCCAAAATACCACGATCAAGCGCTTCACGAATTCCCTTCTCAGTTGCTGGAATGTATTCACGTGGAATTGCACCACCCTTAATCTGATCATTAAATTCAAAAGTCTTCTCAGAGTCATCGTCTTCCGCTCTTACAAGTGGCTTAATACGTACCCATGCGTGACCATATTGTCCGCGACCACCAGACTGCTTTACATACTTTCCCTCTCCCTCTGCTTCCATCTTAATAGTTTCACGGTAGCTCACCTGTGGCTTACCAACGTTAACCTCAACATCAAACTCTCGCTTCATTCGATCAACGATAATTTCAAGGTGAAGCTCTCCCATTCCAGAAATAATAGTCTGCATTGTTTCATCATCTGTTCGAACACGGAAAGTTGGATCCTCCTCTGCAAGCTTCTGAATTGCAAGTCCCATCTTTTCTTGGTCAACCTTTGTCTTTGGTTCAAGTGCCAACTGAATAACTGGCTCTGGGAAAGTAATTGACTCAAGTGAAATTGGGTGCTCTGGATCACAAAGTGTGTTTCCAGTTGTCGTGTTCTTTAGTCCCACCGCAGCTGCGATCTCACCTGCATGAACCTCATCCACATCCTCACGGCTGTTAGCGTGCAATCGAACAATTCGAGCAATACGTTCTTTCTTACCAGTTGCAGTATTTAATACATAACTTCCCGCCTTCAAAGTTCCAGAATACACACGGAAAAATGCCAACTTACCAATAAATGGATCAGTTGCGATTTTAAATGCTAGTGCAGCAAATGACTCCTCGTCTGATGCCTTACAAGCGATCTTCTCCTCTTCATCGTCAGGGTTCACACCCTCGATTGCTGGCACATCAAGTGGTGATGGAAGATAGTCAACAACAGCGTCAACCATAAACTGCACACCCTTGTTCTTTAGTGCAGATCCACACATCACTGGGAAAATATCCAAATTAATTACTGCTTTTCGTAAAATTCTCTTTAAATCGTCATATGAAGGCTCTTCTCCGCCAAGATACTTATCCATTGCAGCCTCATCATTTTCGACAATTGCCTCAACAAGCTTAGCCCGCCATTCCTTAGCAGATGCCAAATATTCTTCTGGGATCTCAACCTCATCAACCTCTTTACCCATCTCATCGCGATAAAGGAAAGCTTTCATCTTCAACAAATCTACAAGCCCAACGAATCCGTCCTCTACTCCAATTGGCAACTGGATTGGATGCGCCTTAGTCGTTAAACGTGCGTGAATAGAATCTAAATCCTTGAAGAAATCGGCTCCAGTTCGGTCAAGTTTGTTAATGAAACAAATTCGAGGAACATTGTACTTATCAGCTTGGTGCCAAACAGTCTCTGACTGAGGCTCAACTCCAGCGACTCCATCAAAAATTGTTACACCACCGTCAAGCACACGAAGTGATCGCTCCACCTCAACTGTAAAATCAACGTGGCCAGGAGTGTCAATAATATTAATTCTGTGATCCTTCCAGAAACATGTTGTAGCAGCTGATGTGATAGTAATTCCACGCTCCTGCTCCTGCTCCATCCAGTCCATCTCAGCCGCACCCTCATGCACTTCTCCGATTTTGTGCTTTTTACCAGTATAGAACAAAATGCGCTCAGTAACAGTTGTCTTACCTGCATCGATGTGAGCGATAATTCCAATGTTACGAACTCGCTCTAATGGGTATTCACGTGCCATAAAAAATGTTTAATTTGAAAAGATTATCTTCGAGCAAAGTGAGCAAACGCCTTGTTTGCCTCTGCCATTCGTTGAACGTCAAGCTTCTTCTTTACTGCTTCACCCTCACCCTCTGCAGCAGCCAATAATTCTCCAGCCAACTTTTCTGCCATTGGCTTTCCCTTTTTTGCTCGAGCAGCTTCCAAAATCCATCGGTATGCAAGAGCAACTCGTCGCTCTGCACGAACTGGCATTGGAATCTGATAGTTTGCTCCTCCAACACGACGTGATCGAACCTCAACTGACGGCATAATGTTCTTCATTGCCTCATCAAACACATCCATTGCTTCCTTCTTTGACTTCTCAGCCGCGATCTCAAGTGCTCGGTATACGATCTTCTCGGCAGCAATTTTCTTACCATCAAGCATCACGTAGTTAATAAGTTTTGTAACTAAAACATTGCCGTACTTATAGTCCGGCAACAAATTTCGCTTTGGGGCTTGCTTTCCACGCATATTTTTATGTTAGTTTGCTCTGTAATTTCCTGCCGCGTAGTGGCAGTACTAGAGCGATGAATAATTTTTTACTTTTATCACTGGTCCTACTAGTCTTATAGGTCCTATCTGACCTACACCTCAGATCTATTTCTTAGGCTTCTTCGTTCCGTAACGAGAACGAGACTTTGTTCGTCCTTCGATTCCAGTTGTATCATATCGTCCACGCACAATTGTGTAACGCACACCTGGAAGATCTTTAATCTTTCCTCCACGAATCATTACAATAGAGTGCTCCTGCAAGTTGTGACCTTCTCCTGGAATATAAGCGATAACTTCAGACCCGTTTGAAAGTCGAACACGTGCAACTTTTCGCAAAGCTGAGTTCGGTTTCTTTGGAGTAGTTGTATATACACGAACACATACTCCACGCTTAAATGGAGCTCCACGACGCAACTCTGTGCGCTTTCGGTGAAGTGTATCTGTAGTGAACTGCATTGCAGGTGCTTTTGACTTGGTCTTTACCTGCTTTCGTCCCTTTCGAATCAATTGATTGATTGTTGGCATAATGGTCTAAGATTTCATGAAAATACGGCGGTAGAGTACCACGGGCCCTAAAATAGGTCAATGTCTTAACTGTGAACACGACTCTCCCCCTTCCCAAGGGGGAGCTGGAGGGGGTTGCCGGCACTTTTCGGCTATCCTATCGACCCTACGAGTACCGCTAGCATTCCCTTGACTTTATGCTAAAATTAGGCTACATTGCTCTGTTCGCAAAACTGCTCTTCCCCCCAACCCTGAGGTACACATGAAACTCATCAACTGGTTAATCAGACTACTCGTCGATGTCTACCTGAGCAGACGCAAAGCTCAACTCAAGTATAAAGGAAAGAAATATAGCTGCGAGCATGCAGCCAAAGATTTCGCCATGATGGTTGAATCTTGGTACATCACCGATGAGATTATCGATGAGATGTGGGGCTGGTTCATGTCCAACTACATGTCAGATCAGAACTTCACGAACCACATCAAGCTCGTCATCACAGCGTTCGAGAAACACCGCCCCAAGCTCATGGAACAGTGCATCCCGAGTGAAGGCCCGCCCACACTGCCGCAGGATGACTTCGTCAACGACTACGAATCCGAAGGCCCGCCCGAACAGTTGCCGCTGGGCTAGAAACTCGATCACCACTCCCCTCGACCTCCCGCCACACACGGCGTGGGGTCGTTCTGCTTCTAGCATTGACAAAAAGCAAAAAAAGCGCTATTTTTAGCGCGCTCAATGCCGAGCTTGACTAAGGAACGTCATGCGACACCTGACCCTTCTCTCCTTCCTGGTCCTGATCCTGGCTGTCGCGTGCAGCCCGATCGAGCCGATGTTCAACCACTACGCTGATGAGTCAGTCGCGAACGAGAAGTCCGCGCCGACTGCAGCGCCGCCGCCACGTCGGTCGCGTATGCGCGTCTCTGGCCACCCGGCCATGAGCGAGAACATCATCCTCGCAGGTGACAGACAGGTCGTGAGCATCTTCCAATTCTGCTCGAGTGGCGAGCGACTGGGACTCATGGACTTCGTGCTCGAGAACGACGGTGATCACCAGACCGTCTATGCGGTGACCGTGGAATACAGGGACACCAGCGGATCGCTGGTCACGTCAAGTGCGGCGCTCTCCTCGGGAGGCACCGCTACCTTCATCAACGAGGACATGTACATCCCGCGCTGTGCACGTAGCCGCGCGATCATGGCAGTCTACGTGGTCGCCACCGCCGAGACCGTCGCCACACCCGGCATGACCATGCAGCTCAACTGGTCCGACGCAGGAGCCGTGGCCACGGGCATCTACAGCGGAAACAGCTACAACCACCGCGCCATGACCGACTACGTCGAGGGTACCGAGATGGTTTGGCACATCACCGAGCCGACGATCGCTCTGAGTTCCTACAGCCCCTCGGGCACGAGCATCCCCGGTATGCAAGAAGTACTGCGGTTCAACCTCAGCGCCGACTCCGGTGGCGACATTGACCCGCTCGATGGCTTCACCTTCGAGTTCAACTCCACGGACAACGCCGGTACTGGCTGGAACACCTGTGCCATGCTCGCCGACCCCGCCTGGTTTGCGGTCTACAACCTGAACATGTACGGCACCAGCTTGGAGCTCGACGCCGACCTCGACTGGAGCTTCCACACCGCCGACGGCACCGAGTGCTCCTCGGCACCTAGTGACATCCTGGACTACGCCGTGATCGGAAACCTCGGCGAGATCGTCAATGCTGGCATTACGTACACTTACTCGCTGTACTTCGACTCCACAGGAGCAAGTGCTGCCAGCGATGATTCGACCCAGTTCAACGTCACCGATCTGGAGTGGAGCTACTACGCCGCTGGCAGCGACACCTTCTACGGCGACCTCATCGATGGCATCCCTCTCACGGGCAACGCCATGATGTTCTAGCGAACATCTCTACGACTCCGACCCCGCACCGCTACTAAGCGCTGTGGGGTCGTTCTGCTTTTATTGAATCTTTATACATTTCGATTTATACTAATCGAGCCATGAGCAACTACATGGAAATCGCCCTTTGGGGCGTCAGCGCGAACGCGTTGCATTGCGAAAGCGACCGCACTGGGAACTAGCCCAACCCCGCCCGAGAAAGCCGTATCACCTTACTGAGCACGAACTTCGACAGCCCGCTAAAGTCAGAGGCAGGCGTTGACCGAAACTGAGCGTAATAACTGTGAATCGGATAAACCGTAGGCAAAACAAAAAAAGCCACACAGCAAAGTCGTGATGTGGAAGTCTGAATGGATCGGCCTGATCGAGATCATGCCCAGATGGTACACGCGGCGCCGAAAGGCACCGCAAAACTTCACCCACCGGACCTCGTGTCCGGTGGGTATTACTTTTTAAAAAATCAACGCTAGTAAGTACTGACAATTTTGTCCGACCAAAGCAGAACAAACTCCGTACGATGGGGCGCTTACGAAAAAGAAAATGTTGAATGAAGTTACTATTGATAAAATTACTAGTCCAAATAGTACGCGTGGACCATATGTCATGATCTGGATTTTTATTTTTTGATGCTCTGGCTTTATAAGTATTGCATCAAGAATCTTTGAGCCATCTAACGGATAAATTGGGATCAAGTTAAAGAACATCAGGAACAAATTGATAATGATGAGCAATACCAAAAACGCAAAAAGCATATCAACTTGCGCGAACATCCCGGCGGTAAGCAAACCACGCAGCACGGTCGCGGCCAAGGTCGCCATTACCAAATTGGAAATCGGTCCGGCAAGGGCAATCCACAAAGCATCGATTTTTGGGTCCTTCAAATTGTAAGGGTTGAATGGCACTGGCTTTGCCCAACCAAATCCAAACGTAACGAGCAAAAGCATTCCCATCCAGTCGATGTGCGCTAAAGGGTTCAAGGTTAGCCTTCCAGCAAGCTCCGCTGTTTTATCCCCCTTCATATTCGCCATCCATGCGTGAGAAAACTCATGCACAGTTAACGAGATCAAAATTGCTGCCAGCCAAACAACGAGCAACATTGGTTGCTGGGCTATTAAAGATAAGATCATAATTATTCCTCCCGGATCTCAAGATCCGCTCCAATTGATTTAAGTTTTCCGTACAAATTTTCGTATCCACGCTCCAGGTGACCTACTCCATCAATCTCTGACGTCCCTTCAGCAGCAAGCGCTGCCGCCACATAAGCAAGCCCAGCTCGAATATCCGGCACTGTCATCTTTGAAGCCTTCAACGGAGTCGGCCCTTTAATAACAGCTGAGTGCTTATAGTTCTCCCCAGCAAATCGACATGGCATCTCACCTAAACATTTTTCTGAAAGAGTAATATCTGCACCCATCTCGTTCAATGACTCAGTATATCCAAATCTTTCTTGATAGACAGTTTCGTGCACAACCGATGTACCCTCTGCCTGAGTAAGCGCTACAACAAACGGCTGCTGCCAATCTGTTGCAAATCCGGGATGTGTATCTGTTTCAAGTTCAATCCCCTTATATTTATCCGATCCCTTAAACAAAATTCCATCCTGATCAACCACATACTCACCACCGATTCTGCGAACTGCATTAAGGAATGTGATCATGCTCGAATGCCCAGCGCCACGACAATAAATTTCTCCACGTGTTGCAAGTGCAATGCATGCGTAAGATGCGGCCTCAAGCCTGTCGGGCAAAACCCGATGAGTGCATCCGTTTAACTTCTCAACTCCAATCACTTCAATGTAACGTCCAACTCCTCGCTGGATAATTGCGCCCATCTTCTGCAACATCATGATAAGCGAAATGATTTCTGGTTCGATCGCAGAATTCTTAATTACGGTTCTCCCCTCTGCAAGTACTGCGGCGAACAAAACAGTCTCAGTAGCTCCGACTGAAGGATATGGGAGTTCGATCTTTGCACCCTTAAGTCCGTTTGGAGCTTTCACCACATGAGCCTCTGGCGAATCCTCGATTACAGCACCCATCTTCTCCAAAGCGTCTAGGTGAAAATTCACTGGTCGCGGTCCGATCTGATCACCCTCTGGCTTTGGAACATAAGCCTCACCAGCGCGGTGCAACAAAGGTGCAACTGTTAAAATCGACAGCCTATTACGCCGTGACATTTCTATAGCCGATGTTTGAGTAATCTCAGGAACCTTGATTGAAAGTGAATGATCACTCACGGAACTTTCACCACCAAAGGTGTGAATCATCTCACGCGCAATATCTGTTTCTTGCTGCAACGGCACGTTGTGCAAAATGACTTCCTCGTCGGTAAGCAAAGAAGCGAGAATCATTTTTGATGCACCATTTTTAGCACCCACAATTTGTACTTCCCCACTAAGTGGCTTTCCACCGGTAATAAAGATTTTTTTCATAACTCTACTGTTTAAATAAAAGTGTATCAAAAATACGCGGGATAAAATACATATCATCTAATTCTTCATCTAGAATTTCATATATCCCCCCGCCTGATCCATATGTAATTACATACATCTGATCATTAATTGGGACCAGGACAACCTTTCGATAAGTCGCGCAACATCCCCATTTACCCGCGTATCCTACGTAATCACTAATCTGAAATTCTGTAAGCAGTCCACTAAGGCCAACCCCATTGACTTCATGCGTTCGATACCCCTGTGCCCACTCCTGCGGTTCTAAAAATCCTGGATTCGTAAAAATACTGATTGATAAACTAAAATCTCCAGTCTTAGTTGTTTGTAAGTATTCTTCACCAGCACTTACATCAATACTTCCAAGATACTCAAACTCAGAATCGCTCAAATCAGAAAACTCACCTGATCCCACCTCAGAAACAGAAGCAATTTCAGGATACTCAAAGGCTATATCAAAATTTTCACTCTGATACTCTAGCCAAACAATATCCTCAACATTAATAGCGTCCTTGCTCACACTGCTCCATACAAAAAAAGCAAGCGCTATCACAACGAATCCTCCAATCAAATAAGATATTTTTTTCATAGTCATTTTATCGAATTGATACTTACAGGGTCGCACAAATCGACACAAAATTCAACATCAAAAAAGACCCATCAAAGATGGATATTTTTTGCAGCTCCGGACGGTAGTACGAATTAGTCCTCTGCCACATGTGGGCTACGCGATTTCAGGTGGCGGACAAGTAAGCCGAAGCCTAGTTGAACGTTCCTAAGTCGCAAGAGAACCGCTGGATCCCCGCATGCGCGCACCGCTTCTTGTGCGAACAGCTAGACTACGTAATCTCGTAGATAATTCTTTCGAATCGGTGGACCCTTTCTTGTTGTAATTGGCTAATTACGTTCTACCGCCATGAAGCTATATATAGTATCCCAGAATTAGCTACTTTTGCAAAGAAAAACGGGCGGACTTGTCCACCCGTTATCCATAGTTTTTCCACAATTTAGATTCCCTCTCCAAAATGGAACTTATCTGTTAACTTTTCGTAAGCAAAAATCTCATTTTCATTAAAGAATCGAGCGACTTCAATCTCTGATGCTTCTGCAGAGTCTGACGCATGAACCATATTTGATGGAACGTTCATTGAAAGGTCTGCACGAATCGTTCCAGCATCCGCCTCACGAGGGTTTGTTGACCCCACAATTTTTCGAACTTCCTCGATCGCTTCAATTCCCTCAAGAATCATGGCAACAACCGGAGTCTGCATCATAAACTTCACCAAATCTCCAAAAAATGGCTTTTCTTTAAGATGGCCATAGTGCTCGGTAAGCGTCGCCTCATCCAAATGAGCAAGCTTCATAGCAACGATCTTAAGACCCTTCTGCTCAAATCGACTTACTACTTTACCTACCAACTCACGCTGCAATGCATCAGGCTTAACCAACACCAATGTCTTTTGTACATCTGACATAAAATATATTTAATTTCACATTATTTTCGCCCGAAATATAGCAATAATACACAAAACAATCAAGCACACAAGGTTTCACTAACTCGACGATCGTCGAGTTAGTGAAACCTATAACTCTGATGCCAGATAAATCTTAAACCAATTATCTGCCTTAAATTTTGAAGAAAATAATTTTGCCACGTAATTACTAACATTGCTTGAACAACACCATACGCTTCTATGTATCTGTCGAAAACCCAACCTTTTCAATATTCGCCTTACTTTATTTCGTAAACGTTTCTGATTTTCAGGAATATCAAATGAAACTAAACAAAGCTGACCAACCGGCAACTTATCTGCATTTATCGAAAGCTGCGCTATATACTCTTCAAAACCTGACTTAGAAAATGAAGTCCAGTACTCACCTTCTATTTTTTTCCTCTGTATCATTTTTCTTTGCTCTAGCCTCTTTAATTCCTGCCTTCTTAGTCTCATTTCTTTTCTATTCAAAAATTCACGTGCACCCTCTAAACCAAACCTGACAACCAATCCAGGTCTAGATAAACCAAAATGAGCATCCTCAATAGCCTTTCCTATATCGACTAATATTTTTGACGTTCTAGAGTGTGGCCGAAGAGGCCTAGCTTCTTCACTAATTAAACGATCGTCTAATTCATGAAACTTCATATCATGTAAATTTAATATAATTTAATTTCATATCCCTCCGGTGAACAAATGATTCGAACGTCGCCGTGCAAGTCGGTTCGATATATTTCAGCGTCGACTTGATTTAATCGATCAATGACCTCGGCATGTGGGTGACCATAATCATTTTCTCCGACCGCTATGATCGCAACCTCGGGGTCAATGGTATTTAAAAAATCGATGTGCGAAGATGTTGAGCCTCCCTGATGTCCGACTTTCAAAATATTAATGTCCCCCGCTCGCTCCATAATTGCAAGCTCTTGATTGGTGCCAATATCACCAGTGAGTAACATTCGAGTTTCAAAACATTCAACCAACATAACTATGGAGCCATCGTTGGGATCATCAAGTCTGACTCCATCGAGGCTCGACATTGGCCACAATACTGTAGCTACCACATCATGGCTTAATTCAACTGAATGTCCGGCGACAATAATAGAACTCAGATCTTCACTCGAAGTGCTAAATGCATCATGAAAACTTGTTTCATAATTCTGCCCGCTAACCCATACTTCGCCGATCAAATATCTATTCAAAACATCAATCAGACCCGTAAGGTGATCTGCGTGCGGATGCGTATTCACGATATAATCAATCGAACGATCCCAAAACGGCAAAACCATCGACAGCTTTTCAATTATCACGTCGCTGGGCCCGCCATCAATTAGTATATTCTGATCGGCGTCAATAAAAATCGCATCCCCTTGCCCTACATCGAAAACCCAAATCGAAACATTATCGTTCCACCATGACTGATATCGAAACGCTTGAATCGAAACAACAAAAATCAAAAGCGCTGTAAAAATCGCAATGCTCACTACGTGCTTATTTTTGAAAACCATATTTTATAATTAATAATCAGCCATACCAAAAGAACCAAACCAACCACAAGCCAATGAATCGCACGCATGAATAAATCTAAGCTCGCAAATACTTCAACGATCCAAAGCATCACAGACAATGCGAGCCATGCGGGACCTGAAATAATCGCGGCGACTTTGACGCTAATGAATCCAACCAACGTTGCAATAGATCCACCCGCCATCGCTAAAGGAATCCACGGCAGAACAAACACATTCGCAAACAAACTTATCAGTGAAAACTCTCCAAACTGTAAAAGTATAATCGGCAAACTCATAAATGTAGCCGCGCACGTTGCAACAACTGATTCCTGAATTACCAACTGTTTTGGCAACCATCTCACCGCTTTCTCGATCGATGGCGATAAATATATGAGTCCGATAGTCGACATCATAGAAAGCTGAAATCCAACATCATCGCGAAGTAATCTGGGATTAATCAGTAGCATGATCGAGGCTGTCAGAAGCAAGATGTTAACCATACTTGTCCTCCTCCCTGTCTGACGCGCAATAACCAACACGATCCCCATTACTCCAGCGCGGAATACTGCAGCGTCAGCTCCGGCGAGCAAAATGTAACCGGCGATTGCTGCAACTAAAAATGCAAACGCGCGCTGTCTCTTTACACCGATCGATGCAAAGAATCCCATCGCAATCCAAAGCACAACGGAAATATTATAGCCAGATGCGGCAACAATATGAGTTGTGCCAGTTTGCAAAAATCGCTCTTGCCAAATTTCTGAAAACCGTTGTTCACCCAATAACAGCCCAACAAGCAATGAACCATGCGGCTCACCGAACACGCGATCCAGCCGATCGATAAATACCTGCCTAGCACCCAATAGTGCCGACTTTAAACCACCCTTCCCACCACTTTCAAACAAAACATTATACGTAAAACAAGTTGCATAAATATCTTTAGAAGCTAGATATCTGTCATATGCAAAATCTTCAATCATTCCCGGGGCCTTAAGCTCGCATCGAGCCCGCACAAAATCGCCATACACAAACTCGGGATACGGCAATGTAATAATCTGCGCATTGTCTTTCACTAACTGACCATCAATTACCAAATCTGATAAAACTATCCGCTGCCAACCATTTCGAATTTCAACATCCTTAACTTCACCTTCGACGACTATTTCTAGTCCTGCAAAATTCGCGACAGATAGCTCAGTTGGAAAGCTTTGCATGTATTTAACGCTACCGAATGCGCATCCGCAAATCGCAATCAACACCAGTGCCACTCCCACTTCTCTCACACGCCACGCCACGCCTAAAATAATCAATATGAATGTCAGCAACCAAATCCACTGCACTTCCCTGTCCAAACTCAAGCCCCATGACAAAACCAAGACCCCTAAAATGAATCCGATGCAAAGTGCACGTGTTATGTTTGATGGTGTGATCTTCATAAATAAAAACTCCCCAGTGATCGTTATAAACAATCATTAGGGAGTTTCTTATTCCATTTCAGCACGCACCTAGCCCAATGTCAATGCTAGATGTGGACTTCTTCTAATGTAAATTTAGTCAGTGTTGAAATTCCAAAAGCTATAACTGCTGCAAAAATAAACGCTGTCCAAATTGGTGCAAAGATTGTCACTATTGCCAATACAGCTATCGCGCCAGATCGGCCCATCGATAGTGCGATTTCTCGTATCACAGTAAATTCATCAATGTAGTGTCCCGAGTCAGCCGCCTTTTCATAAACCATCACGTCCACCGGAGTTCTCATCATAATCGATCCGAACGTATGGAACGTAGAAGCGGCAAATACTCCACCGACAGAACTCACAAAGGCTTTAAAGAACCATCCCAGAGCATAAAGGTCAACGCCAAATTTTATCATCTTACGCTTATGATGATGATCTATCTGCTTACCAACGATCAATTGCAAAATTACATTCACTACAACTAAAAGTGAAGCGAATATTCCAATACTTAAATATGCACCATCAAATACTATGAATAAAAAGATAGGCCAGATGATATATCCGATTGCACTATCTGCACCATAGGCGATCATCGACAATGTTAAGTACCGATATTTTTTCGCAAACATCATCTTGAAAGTCTCGAAGAAACCATACTCGTATTGAACGTTCGTTCTTGGTAGAAATGACAGCGGAACTAATGACGCTAAAATACAACCGATGCCAACTGCGAAAGCAGCGCCATATGAAAAAGTTGCAATTAGAAATCCACCGACTATCGGCCCTGCCACCCCTATCAATCTTTGCAATGCATACAATGTTCCAAGTTGCTTTCCTCTACGCTTTTTTGAAGTGAACTTTGCAAAGTCCACATGAAAGGGCGCCCAATAAAACGCATTATGCAAGGATAGCGATGCGATCAAGAGTCCTAAAAATGTCCAAGTGTGAAACTCTGGCGCGACATTCAATACATATGCGATCGCATAAAAACCAATCCAAAATGCAGATCCAATAAACATACTCTTCACAAGTCCGGTGCGCGAAAAAATCTTTGCCCCAAGAATCAAAAGAGGTATGCGCGTTAGATAGCTCGCTGCAAACCAGAATAGTGTCCACTGCAAACTAAGCCCAAAAAACTCATACAAAAAAATTGGAAAAAATACTCCAATAATAACCTCCGACGCTAACCCCAAAAGTCTACTACTCGCCAACTCCGGTAACGCACCAAGATGTCGAACATCAAATTTATGATGCATTAGGGTGTGGGATTGCTTGTGGTGATTTGCCATGTGAAAGCATTATAACAAACAACCGCATTTATTACTGGAAATGCTCAACAACAAACCGCCCTGGGGTGAACCAGGGCGGCAAAGCGAAACGAGGTGGAGCCTGCAAGAGCGTCAGCGACCCACGTTGTGGGTCGTGTTACGCACAGCCCCCTTGATCAGCGCGATGAGCGAGGGCTTGATCGACAAACCGATGGCCCAGGACGCCCCCTCGAGCACGATCGTCGCGATAAAGCATATCACTACGGCAAAGGCAGAGTACATCGCTCCATACTTGTCCCAGGTGATGTCTTGAACGCCCACGACGTCAACGGCGGAGCTAAACGACAACAGCAAGCAGACCACTGCCACTAGTGCCAGCCCAACAAGAAGAGCCGTATGGACGCCTGAGATGAAGCGCGTGGTGAGAGTACGAATGGACATGAATTCCTCCGGTCCGGTTTTGAAGGTGGATATAAATATAACATAAAATCGCGCTTTTGTCAAGACAAAAAGCGCGATTATTGGCCAAAATTAGACTCTAAACAACAAAGTTTATCAACCTGCCTGGAACGTAAATTACTTTCTTGATATCACCTTCTAGATACTTAGCAGCATTTGTGTCAGCTCGTGCGAGCCTCTCTACCTCATCTTGCGATGCGTCAGGTGCGGCCTGAACTTCACCGCGCAATTTTCCATTAATCTGCACTGCGATATTAACAACTTCATCAACTACCAACTCAGCGTCATATTTAGGCCACTCCCCTGCCTCCAACATTCCGTCATACCCCAACTGATCAGCTAACTCATTAGCTAAGTGTGGTGCAAATGGACAAAGTATTCGCAAGAACTTTTCAAACGATTCCTTTGTGACCGCTCCCGACTCTTTGCATTTGTTCACAAAGATCATCATCTGTGCCACAGCGGTATTGAACCGCATGTTTTCAATATCCTCAGTTACTTTCTTGATTGTTTTATGAAGCTCACGTGTGACATCGTCTGGCTCTGCATCAACAAATACACCCGAAAGTCCAACAATCTTATCCAGGAATCGCTTTGCTCCAACCAAACCATTCATATTCCATGGCACAGGCTCTTCAAACGGTCCCATGAACATTTCATAAATTCTCAATGCATCAGCCCCGAACTTCTCTACGATCTCATCAGGATTTACAACGTTGCCTTTGGACTTGGACATCTTGTGACCGTCTTCTGCCAATATCAAACCATGAGATGTTCGTTTTTCATATGGCTCATTTGTTGGCGCTGCACCAATGTCGAACAAGAACTTATTCCAAAATCGGGAATACAAAAGATGTAAAGTAGTGTGTTCCATTCCGCCGTTATACCAAGTAACCGGTGCCCAATAATTAAGTGGGCTCTTTAAGTAATCTTGCAAAAACTTAATCTTCTCATCGTCTTCTTTGCCCTCCCTGGTGTCTGGGAATGTCTCGTGCAAGAATTCGTAGTGCTCTAACATAGACTTTGGTGACAAGGTCTTAAACGATGTCCCCCAAAGGAATCCTCGATCTGAAAGTTCCATGTCTTGCTTATGCAAAGTCTGTTGCCTGATCTCTGGTGGCAAACTCTTATCACGCAGGTGTGTATAGACATCTCCACTCAAATGATATGCAGGAACTAGCTCCACCTGGCAACCATCCTTCTCAATCCGATTCCAACCTCTATCTTCTTCGTGCACTACAAATCCATCATCGCGTAAAATCTTCAACGCTTTATCAAAGTCGCTCCCAAGCACAAACAAATCAAGATCGTGCATGTGGCGCCACAGCTCCTTATTAATCCCATTGATCATCAGTGAACCTGAGGCCCAAATAGAAACATCGTGCTCACCAAGCAAACTCTGCATGTGCTCGAACAAGTCGAACAATCTGTGATCAAGTTCATCAGGTTGAATCTCTGTACGTTTCCAATTATTCACGCCAAACATCTCATCGCTCTTTGGTGCTGCGTAGCGCATAAAGTACCAACTCGACCCTGCCCAGTTTGGCATAACGTCAGTCTCTCGCTTTGCCGGACCGCCACACTCAGGACATTCAGTGTTTACCCAGTCTTCGATTTTAGAAAGTGGACTCTCACCAGTGTCTGTTGGCTCGTACTTATCTACCTCGGGTAACGTAAGCGGCAACTCACTCTCTGGAAGTGGCAACCAACCGTCGCCATACTTACTTTTAGTTTTACAATTTTCACAATGAACCATCGGAATAGGCTCCCCCCAATAACGCTGACGTGAAAAAACCCAGTCACGTAATTTGTACTGAACCTTTGCCGACCCAATACCGTAACTCTCTAACCAGTCTGTAATCTTTTTCTTGGCCTCGACTGTCGATAATCCGTTGAGGAAATCAGAATTAACTGCAGTTCCCTCGCCCGCAAAACACCCCTCTACTTTTTCTTGCGGCTCGACAACATCAACAATCTTTATTCCAAACTTTGTCGCGAATTCAAAATCACGCTCATCGTGGGCTGGCACTGCCATAATTGCTCCAGTTCCATAACCTGCCATTACGTAGTCTGCAACCCAAATTGAAATTCTTTCGTCTGTAAGTGGATTGAGTGCTTGCATGCCCTTAAGCTCGACTCCTGTTTTTTCCTTTCCAGCGTCAGCACGTTCAAAGTCCGACTTCTTGCCAGCTTGTCTTATATAGTCACGAATTTCTTTTATGTTCTCGATCTGGTCTGCATACTTTTCTATCATGTCATGCTCGGGGGCGATAACCATGTACGTTGCGCCAAACACAGTGTCTGGACGGGTAGTGAAAACTTCCAAAAAATTCTGAGCATGCTCTGGCCCATATTCCTCCTCAACAACATCAGGCAAAGAGAACTTGATACTCGCACCCTCAGATCGTCCTATCCAATTTTTTTGCTGAGTCTTCACAGGTTCGATGTAATCCAAAGATTTTAGATCATCTATCAACCTGTCGGCGTACTGGGTAATGCGCAACATCCACTGTTCCTTACTTCGCTTTTCAACTTCCCCACCACAACGCTCGCAAGCGCCACCCACAACTTCCTCATTTGCAAGACCGATCTTACAATTTATACACCAGTTAATGGCAACCTTATCCTTATATGCCAAGCCGTGCTTAAACATTTGCATGAAAATCCACTGCGTCCACTTGTAATACTCTGGGTCCGTTGTATTTATCTCGCGCGACCAGTCGAAACTAAATCCCAAAGATTGAAGCTGACGACGGAATGTATCTGTATTTTCTTTTGTAACCTCCTGAGGCTTGCGACCATGCTTGATAGCAAAGTTCTCCGTTGGCAAACCAAACGCATCCCAACCGATTGGATACAAAACGTTCTTACCTTCCATTCTTTTTTTACGAGCAATAACGTCGAGTGCCGTATAGCTACGAGGATGACCAATATGCAATCCCGCACCTGATGGATATGGAAACTCAATTAACAGATACTCTCTTGGCTTATCTGAGTCATCCTTGGCTTCAAAAACACCAGAATCCATCCAGCGCTTTTGCCATTTCTTTTCAATCTTGTTGTGGTCGTAGTTCATAATGGATTAAGTTTATCGAAAATGCAGATATTTGGGAAGGTTTTACACCACAATCGTTGACAAAATCAATGAAATCTGCTATTCTTCGCTGTCGACCATCGACCCCAACGCCCTCTCTTCAACCCCCTCTCTTCGGAGCCCACATGACCTTTCGACTCCTGACCATGGCCCTTCTCATGCTCGTCGGTTGTAACAAGCCGATGGACGAGACGACCCGCTTGGTCCTCGACACCAGCACCGCCAACTGCTTGTGGGGCAAGCAGAACTGCAAGGCCGGCATCGAGTACAATGATAGCGAGCCGAACCGCCTAGCAGTCTACCTCAACGACGAGACCTCGTACTACGAGATCTCAAGTGGCAGAATCTACAATGCCGCTATGTCGCTAGGATGCAGCGCAGGCTACGGCTGCTTCATTGGCACCACGGTGCATTGCGGGCACCAGGCTCGCCTTTGGCTCCAGAACGGCCTCGACTCACGCCACCTTACCCTGGGTGACGCGGAAGAGTTCCGCGTATGTCCCCAGGGCTAGGTACACCTATGTCACATCTCGATCGCGCTCAACTGAGTGCGATCGATTGTTTTTTGCGTGCCTTTAGGGGTTGACAAAAGGTAAAAATCATGATAGCTTGCTTGGTACCCTGAAAGCCTGGAGGGCTTCATGACACATGATATTACTCAGCACTTGGTAGACCTCGTTGGTGGCTTCGTGGTTGCCATGCTCTGCCTGTTCTTCATCAAGGTCCCGTTGCAGATGCTCGGTGGTCTGACCACTCAGATGCACCTGGTGGACACCTCCGGGAGCTACGCCGAGGCCTGCGGCTGGGCCGCCTTCTTCCCAGGCCTGCTCACCGCATGTGCTCTCATCGTGTTCCTACGGATGAACCTCAAGGGAGGCCGCACCCCCTAACCACACCCCGTCCGATCGAATCGGACAGGCGCAAGAACTGCGCTCTCGGGTGTGGTTTTTTGCTTTTGACAAACTCGCCTGTATACGGCAAGGTGAATGTATCCCCTCCCAATCTCCTACCTGGAGCTACTCATGATCTACCGCATTTGCCTCTGGGTGACCACGAACATCGTCCCGATCAGCCTCGCGTGCGTGGGGCTTGGTCTGGTGACCTACGTCTATGTGTGCAACTAGCGCGCGACCTACAATATCAAAAACTGACCCTCGCGGTGTCAGTCGTGTCCCGGACTTGAATGTCCGGGATTGTTGCTTTTTTAAATGAAACTATTTAATAACCACCCCTATCCCCTCCTTAAAAAGTAGGGGGAATCGAATCGATAGAATCATTATTCTTTGGGTGCTGATTCTTGTAGACGTTCTAGTGCGAGGACGAATGCTGCGCGGCGGAAGTCTGTATTGTATTTTTCTTTTTGTTCCCAAACAGCGTCCGCAGCTTCTGTCATTGCTTTTCTTAATTTGTCATCAACCTGCTCCTCGGTCCAAACCTCACCCTTCATGTTCTGATCCCACTCGTAATAACTAACGGTTACTCCTCCAGAGTTTGCCAGGATATCAGGAATCACCTCAATACCACGCTCACGTAAAATATCATCAGCCTCAGGAGTCGTTGGCCCGTTGGCGAGTTCTAATATCACGCGTGCTTTAATACTTGCCGCATTTTCTTTTGTGATCTGATTCTCAAGTGCCGCTGGAACTAATAGCCCGCACTCAAGCTCAAGTAATTCTTCATTTGAAATATTCTCAGCGCCTTCAAAATCCTGCACCGTTCGCGTTGCATCCTTGTGCGCCTCGAGTGCCTCAACATCTAATCCGAGCGGATTGTAAATTCCACCTCGTGAATCAGAAACTGCAATGATCTTCCATCCATGTCGATGCAATAACGTCGCCATGATTCTCCCAGCGTTCCCAAATCCTTGAATCACTGCACTGCGCATTTCTGGCTCCAAGTGCAATCTATCAATCAAAGTATCAAGAACATAATATCCACCAGTTGCAGTTGCTGCTCCTCGCCCAGCGCTTCCTCCAGCTTCAATTGGCTTTCCAGTCACAACTGCAGGGTGGCCAAACTCATCTGCGATCCACGCCATCTCACGTGGTGATGTGTTAACGTCAGGTGCTGGAACATCAATCTCGGGACCAATAACGTCCTTCATTCCACGTGCCCATCCGCGAGTCAACTTTTCCAACTCAGTAACTGAAAGTTCTTTTGGATTTACAAGTACTCCGCCCTTTCCGCCTCCCATTGGGATTCCAGCCACTGCACACTTAAATGTCATCCAAGTAGCAAGTGCTTTCACCTCATGAATATCAACCTGTTGATGATAACGAATTCCACCCTTAAACGGCCCACGCCAATTGTTGTGTTGCACGCGGAAACCTTCAAAGGTCTTCTCGGATCCATCATCCATAGTTACCGGGATATCGATCTTCACCTCGTTCATTGGAACCAAAAGCTTTGCCAAAACCTGCGCATCAATATTCGCAAGCTCTGCTGCTCGATTGATTTGATTCAAAGCGTTGTCGAATGCTGTATTCATAGCAAGAAGTTTAAAGTGGTAATTCATCTCCCCTCCTTCCCACCCTTCGATTCCTCAGGGTGCCCTGAGCTTGTCGAAAGGGCAAGGAGGGGCTGGGGGTGGTTGCCGTTTGATCGAATTCGATCGAATCCTGGCAACCCCCTGTTGTCCCCCTTGGGAAGAGGGACGTTAATTAAGCTATTCCTGATTAATTAACCACCGCTCAGCGTCGAGTGCCGCAATACAGCCTGTACCCGCTGAGGTTATTGCTTGACGGTACCACGGATCAATCACGTCACCACAGGCAAATACACCTTCCAGGCTTGTCTTTGAAGTTCCTGGGATATTTTTAATATAACCATTCTCATCCAATTCGATCTGACCGTTAAGAAAATCTGTATTAGGCTTGTGACCAATGGCCACAAAAAATCCATCAGCCGGAACGTCTGTCTCCTCTTGAGTTTTATTATTCAAAACCTTAACCGATTCCAACTTATCAGTTCCGATTAATTCCTTGGTTTCCGTATTCCACAAAAACTTAATCTTTGAATTATCCATTGCTCGCTTTTGCATGATCTTTGAAGCTCGCAACTCATCACGTCGTACTAGCACGGTCACAGTCTCAGCAAATCGAGTTAAGAAAATTGCTTCTTCCATTGCAGAGTCACCTCCACCGACCATGACTATTTTTTTATCACGGAAAAAGAAACCATCACATGTCGCGCACGCTGAAACTCCTTTACCCTTTAGATTATCCTCGCCAGGAACTCCCAACCACTTTGCAGAAGCACCTGTGGCAACAATCACCGCATCAGCTTCATACTCACCCTGCTCAGTTTTCATCTTAAACGGTCTAACACTCAAATCGATATCAGCAACAGTGGCGTCCACCACCTCAGTTCCAAACCGCAAAGCCTGTGCCTTAAGATTCTCCATGAGCTGCGTGCCCATAATACCCTCAACCTCGCCGGGCCAATTCTCAACGTCAGTTGTCGTTGTGAGTTGCCCACCTGGTTGAATGCCAGTAAATAAAAGCGGCTGCAGATCAGCTCGTGCAGCGTAAATAGCAGCTGTATACCCGGCCGGACCGGATCCAACAATAATCAATCGACGTTTTTCCATACGTGAGTTATTTTATCACAAGAAGATCTTACCTTGCTCGATTTATCCACTCCCCTCGCCACCCATTCCGAGCTCTGCGAGGAATCCCGTTGTTTACGTCGACGTTCGATCGGCAATGTACGAGATCCTTCGTCGCCTTTAGGCTCCTCTGGATGGGCACAAAAAAGAGCCGACTTTGGCCGACTCCTTCATACTGTGAACTGAGCACTGCGTACTGCTACTCCATGTGCTTTCCAATTCTCTCCTTTAGCATCTCTTTATTCATTGATCCTGAGAACTGCTCAACGACCTGTCCTGATTTGAAAATTATAAATGTTGGAATTGAAAGAATATTAAATTGTCGCGCTAGATCTGGTTCGTTATCAACATTCACCTTTCCTACCACCACTCCATCAAGCTCACTGGCAAGCTCATCAACGATCGGGCTCATCATCTTACAAGGCCCACACCACTCTGCCCAAAAATCTACCAATACAAGACCATCTGCTTGCAAAACTTTTTCATCAAAGCTGTCTGTTGTTAACTCCATAGTTTTATATTTATGAATCGACGAGAGGTATTTTACCACATAGCATGAGATTGACAATAAATAGACACTTTCTCGTTCAAGGTTGAGCCTCTAGAGGTTCAACCTTGAAACACAAAACCGCGCATAAGGCGCGGTTTTGATAAATCTCTTATTTAGATCCTTCGACCTCGAGTGTTCGAGCCTTTTCTTCTTCGCGGTAAATCTCGAGTATGTCACCGGGTTCGATCTTTGCTTTTCCAGTAAACTCAATTCCACATTCGTTACCCTTCTCTACATCCTTCACATCCATCTTACCCATCTGCAAGCTATTAATCTTTCCCTCGGCAATTACTTCCTCTTCTCGCACAACACGAGCTGTGGCGCCGACTGCAATAATACCCTTGGTTACCTTTCCTCCAATAATCATTCCCTTTGCTATTTTTTGGAATGTTGCAAGAATCTCGACCGCTCCGAGCTCTGTGTAAATTTGCTCGGCAGGAATAAGAATACGAAGGCGCTCTACCAAATCTTCAAATAGTTTGTAAATAACAGTGTACTCGCTTAACTTTACATCCTTCTCACGTGCAAGCATTGCTACAGCGCTCGGTGGTTTAACATTGAATGCAAACACCCACGCCTTTGCAGCTTCCGCACTAATAATATCGGCATCAGTTACGTTTCCAAGTCCCTTGGAAATCACCTTAACTCCAACATGAGGGTTGTCAATCTTCTCGATCATTCCAAGTACAGCTTCGAGTGATCCGAGTACGTCTGAGCGAATAATAATGTTTAGCATTACCTTCTTGTCTCCATCATTCTCGTCATCTGTCCCAACTTCGGCTTGCGACGTATGAACTCGCATCTCATCTGCTCCTGCTTTACGCGTTGGTTGTGACTTTAGCTTTTCAAGTGACTTTGGATCTTCTGGAACTTCCATTACGTCTCCAATGGAAGGCGCTGCTTTAAATCCTAAAATTCTAACTGGAGTTGATGGCTTTGCTTCTTTAATATCCTTACCATCCCAAGTCTGCATTGCACGAACTTTTCCGTAACCTGCACCACGTACACCAACTGCATTGCCTAACTTTAATGTTCCAGACTGAACTAGAACTGTCGCAACTGGACCACGAGCCTTATCAACTCTTGATTCAATAATTGTTCCGATGCCTCTACGGTCAGCATTAGCAACGATCTTATCCTTTTCCATGTCAGCTACAAGGATCAACATATCCAAAATCTGATCAATGTTCTGTCCTTGCTTTGCAGAGATTGGAACCATCACCGTGTCACCACCGTAGTCCTCTGGAATAAGCCCAAACTCTGAGAGCTGGCTCTTTACCATGTCTATATTCGCATTCTCTTTATCTATTTTGTTGATCGCTACAATAAACGGCATCTTTGAAGCCTTCACGATATCGATTACCTCACGAGTCTGTGGCTTCACTCCGTCGTCAGCTGCCACAACAATGATTGCGATGTCGGCAACTTTTGCTCCACGAGAACGCATCACTGTAAAAGCTTCGTGTCCTGGAGTATCAATAAAAGTAAGTTCACGATCATTGCGCACCACTTGGTAAGCACCGATGTGCTGAGTGATTCCACCATGCTCGGTATCAATTACATTTGTGTCTCGAATAGCGTCGAGCAACTTTGTCTTACCGTGGTCAACGTGACCCATAACAACAATAACTGGCGGTCGCGGCTGTGCACCTTCTTGATCGGCAAGTATTCCTTCAAGTTTTTCCATTCCCTCTTCATCAGCTGCTTTTGCCTCTGCATCTTCCTGCTCAGCAATGAATCCGAGATCAGCTGAGATAATTGCTGCACTGTCAAAGTCAATTCGTTCGTTTAATGATGCCAAAATTCCTGCACGCATTAGTTCTTGCATTACCTTTGCAATCGGCATCTCCACCTTATCTGCAAACTCTCGCACAGTAATAGCGTTTGGCAGAAAAATCTTCTGCGCAGTTCCTTCTACAACCATTTGTTTTCGCTCAGCTCTTGCGCGTTGCTCATCACGTTTACCTGCCAAAAACTTACGTTTCTGATACTGACGCCATGCGTATTGGATCCTTCCAGCCTCTCGATCTGGGATCTTGATGGCCTTGGCTCCAATATCAAAACCGAGCTCAGGCAATTTGGTTCTAAGCTCGTCGGTGGAGATTCGTAATCTTCGTGCTAATTCTGAGATATTCATGGCGCAAGGATACGAAAATTAGGGAAAAATGTCAATTTCAGAGGTCAGACGACAGACTCCAGAGCCCAGTCATATTTTTCACATTTGTCCCGATCGGGACAAATGTGAAACAAAAAAACGAGATCAGACCTCGATTTTTAATCATCGAATCAAACTCATCAATCTTACACTTTCAGCACCAGAGGGGTCGCAGACTCCGACTTCGAGCACATCATCCTCATATAACATGTAATATCCTGTCCGGACGCGTGAAAATGTTGTATTTGATAAATCAACAGGTAATTCCTCCAAAAACCCTTCGGGTAAATAATTTTGAATATCCAAGCAAGTATCTGATAGCTCAGCATCCTCGCACTGATCCCCAAAAGAACCATCGCACCCCTGCCCCATTCCGATCATCTTCTTCTCACCTTCCACCTGCAGTGCAATCTCATAAAACAAATCGGGGTCGGATATTTCAAGCCCTAACATGACTTCCATATAATCACGCACACCATCGAGCTGCTGCTCGCGATATGCACCTTCGAGTGAGTCTTTCGGATTCGCGACAATGATGCCGATCAATAAAATCATCGCGACAACAAAAACCGCTGCAATAACTTCGATGATCGTGTAACCTCGTGGTTTGTTCATATGCCTCCCCCATTCCGAAACGAGCAAAGCGAGTGAGGAATCCCGTAGATTGATCAACGTTCGATCATTACGCACGGGGTCCTTCGTCGCCTTTAGGCTCCTCTGGATGGGTAGTAAATTCTTTTATTTCGATCTATACTCCGATTATATGACAAACTCAGGATTTCTTCTAATCAATAAACCACAGGAGTGGACTAGCTTTGACGTTGTTGCAAAATTACGCAACATTACGCAAATCAAAAAAATTGGTCACGCAGGAACGCTTGACCCATTTGCTACTGGTCTTTTGATAGTTGCAATTGGCCGCGACGCAACAAAACAAATCGACTCCTTCATGGGGCTCGGAAAAGAATACATTGCAGAGTTTGTACTGGGTGCTACAACTGACAGCCTGGACACAGAAACTGAAGTAGTGGTCGATACTAATATGCCAGAGATCACACACGAACAGATCGATACGGTAATGAAAGAACTTATCGGTGATATAAAACAAATCCCCCCAATGCATTCCGCTATTAAAGTCGGTGGTCAACGATTATATAAAATGGCTCGCAAGGGTGAGGAAATCGAACGCAAGCCAAGACCAGTTCGAATAGAGGATTTTAGACTTATCAGTGACATTGAAAAAGAAAATGGTCAGCTAATCCTTGAAGTCCGCATTCAATGCTCAAGTGGCACCTACATTCGAGCACTCGCGCGCGACTTAGCTCAAAAACTCAACACTACAGGCTACTGCCGCGCACTACGGAGATCAAAGATCGGCGACTTCAACGTTTCCGATGCACTCGAGATGGATCAGATTAATTCTGAAACTTGGCAGAACTTGGTAAAAAAGCTTGAAATTGATGTGATTGACGAAAAGGGGCAAGCATGATAATCTAAGCATGTAAAAATTAACTGAGTTTGGAAGAAAATCAGGCAAAACCGGCAGTATCTATGACTTCAAAATACACATCTAGCGCAAAAATCTTTACAAAAGGTTTTCAGCTAACATCCGTGAACAATCGAAGAATAGACCATCAGGAATAGCTCCTGCTTGTTTTCATTTCCAACTCCTAAATACTCTATGACAACACTAGAAATGGTGATTGCTATTGGGTTGGGAGTCTTTTTACTTGGAATCTTGATTGGATACTTTGTCCGAAAAATTGTCATGAAAGGCAAGGCAAAGTCCGTTGAGGCCCGAGCTGAAAAAATCCTAAACAAGGCAAAATCACAAGAAAAAGAGATCCTGCTCCAGGCAAAAGAAAAAGCAATCGCCACACTTGAAGAAGGTAAAAAAGATGCCGAGGCGCGAAGGCGCGAGATTCAATCTCAGCAATCACGATTGCAACATCGTGAAAATAAGTTTGACCAGCAACTGCTCGCAGTTGAGGATCGAAAAAACAAGCTTGAAAAGGAACAAAAGCAACTTGAAGAGCTCAAGATTAAGGTCAATGAGGTAAAGCAAGAACAAATTGATAAGTTGCAAAAAATTGCTGGACTTACTCATGACCAAGCTCGTGAGGAATTGCTCAGTGCAGTTGAAGAAGCGGAGAAAGAAACGCTTCTTAACCGAATGCACAAGCTTGAACAAGTCAGTGAAGAAGAAATCGAAAAGCGTGCAAACTCAATAATCTCTTTGGCTGTACAGCGTTTTGCTGCTAGCCACGTTTCTGACGCTACTACGACAATGGTTTCGCTTCCTTCAGATGAGATGAAAGGACGGATCATTGGTAAAGAAGGGCGTAACATCAAAACTCTTGAGCGCCTCACTGGTTGCGAACTCATCATTGATGATACTCCGGAGGCAATTATGATTAGTGGGTTCTCCCCTGTTCGTCGTCAGGTTGCCAACCGCGCACTTACCGCACTTATTAAGGACGGTCGAATTCAACCAGCACGAATTGAGGACGCTGTAATGGAAGCGAAGAAAGGGTTGGCAAAGGAAATGAAAAAGTCTGGAGAGGACGCATTATATGAACTTGGAATTCCAGTTTCATCAATTGACCCTAAGCTGATCTCTATCTTGGGACGACTTAAATTCAGAACAAGTTATGGTCAGAATGTGCTGCAACACTCAATCGAGGTAGCGCGAGTTTCTGGAATGCTTGCCGAAGAGCTTGGAGCTAATGTATTTGATTGCAAAAAGGGTGGACTGTTCCATGATATTGGAAAAGCAGTTGACCACGACATGCAGGGTGCGCACCCAGAGATTGGCTACAACATCATGAAAAAGTTTGGATTCCCAGAAGAGCTTTGCTACCAGTCAATTGCTCATCATGAAGATAAGCCAAAGACTATCGAAGGTGTCATTGTTAAGGCAGCGGATGCGATCAGTGGTGCACGACCTGGAGCGCGACGCAATACTCTTGAGGAGTACATTCAACGATTACAAAACCTAGAACAAACTGCCAGCGAATTTGAAGGAGTTGAAAAAGCTTACGCGATTCAGGCAGGACGTGAAGTTCGAGTTTTCGTACGGCCTGACAAAATCGATGAATTTTCATCTGAGAATTTAGCACGAGACATTGCTAAAAAGATTGAATCAGAACTCACATATCCAGGTGAGGTGCGCGTAACAGTTATTCGTGAAACACGAGCGACTGAATACGCTCGCTAACAAGGGGTTGCTGAAAATCGCCAATCTTGGTATCATATCCAACGTAATCAAGTTATAAAGATCAACTATGAACAAAGCTACACTTGCTCTTAAAATTTCAGAACGGCTAGACCTTCCAAAAAAGAACGCAGAAGATTTCATTGCAACATTTCAAGAAGTTGTAATCGAGGCACTAAAACGTGATGAAGAGGTAACAATCGCTGGTTTCGGAACATTCTCATCTCGCGTTCGACATGCGCGTAAAGGTGTAAACCCCCGCAAGCCAAATGAAATGATCGACGTTCCTGCAGTAAAGGTTCCAAAATTCAAAGCAGGAAAACGATTGAAAGACGATCTGAAAGCAAGTATGGCAAGCTCAACTCCCGCGCCAGCCACAGAACCAGCGCCAGTTAACGATGCGCCAGTTGACACTCCAGCCGAGCCTACGGCGTAGGTCCCGAGCCCGTCGAGGGGTAGAGTTAAAATAAATATAAAAAGAATCGGCCCCACGTGGGTCGGTTTTTCAATCTCTAAATGTTTCACATAAGCGACGATCGTCGCTTATGTGAAACATTCTTTATAGCTCAAACCCCGCTGAACTTATCAACGGGGTTTACGGTTACATCTTCGGTCTGAATTTGTAGAGCGCAGCACAAGCAACAAGCATCAAACAACTTGTCACTAACCAGAGCCAAGGAATTATGGATATATCAGATCCAACAAACTTGAAAACTCCAGTTAACGTAAGTTGCACAGCTACAAGTCCAAATAGTCCAAGGAAGGACTGTAAGGATCCGTAGGTTGCACGGTACGATGTATCAACACGCTGCTGAACGTAGGTCTCAAGATATGGTGTGACCAAGCCACGACCAAACTCGTGAACTGCGATCATGGCAATCCAGACAAATCCGCTTCCAGTTGTCCAAATAAATGCCATCGCTACTGCTACCAAAACAAGTGCTTTAACGGTCCTTGTTGCAAGATGGTTACGTGCAGACTCTTCGTCTTCGCTCTGCTTGCGAACAATCAATCCCGCAATAATACACACGGCGTACATGAGGATCCAAATCCATCCAAGCTCCACCTGTGAGAACTGCGTGATCATAAGTGGCGCCCAAAACAAGTTGTAAGCACCAAAAAACCCGGTAACCAACTCGACACCAAGTGCCCAGCGCATTGAAACCGATCCTTTCAGATGATCTGTTGCATGTTTGAGTGCCTCGAACTCACTAAGGGTATGTTCAGGCTCTTTGCCTCTCATGAAGATCCCGGCAAAGATCATGGCAACGAAGTACCAAGCCATGAAGAACAGGAACGCATCCGCTCGATCTGACCAAGTTGCAATGTACACTCCAAACAATGTACCAATCGTCATTCCAGCGCCATCCATGATTGTTCTATTTGCATAAACCTTTTGCAGTGAGATCTTTCGATCAGGCGCATCAGCTATCCAGGCCGTCAAGGCTCCAGTAAAGAATGCTGAACCTACGGCACAAAGTGCTTCTGCAACGATTGCCATCCAAAGTCCGTCAGCTAGCCAGTACGCGGCACCCGAAAGGGCTGTAAAGAGCGCTCCTCCTATTACGGAATACCCTCGACCGCGACCGTCAGCGAGCATGCCAGTTGGAAGCTCGAACAAGATCAAAAAGACAAAGAACAATGCGTTAACAAGAGTTACTTGACTGTAGCTCAATCCCAAATCCAAGAGATAGAGAACGTAGACCGAACAAATCGATCCCATTCCCAGTCTGGTGAGAAACGTGAAGATGTAGAACGCTTTTGTTGAGCGCATATTCGCCTCCTGCTATGTCTGATTAGATCAGACGGTGAATTAGAATAACCCGGCGGTTACCGGGTTATTCTTACGCTCAAAATGTAAAATCAGTATTCTAATTCATTAAACGCATATTAAACCCGGCAAACAAAAGTTCCGCCCACAATCGAGAGATGTAGGGATGACGAACTTAGTCATATTTCGGGTTAGATATTCCATAACTTTATAAATCTACAGTGTTTTTATGCATTTGTCAAGAACCAGCCTGTGGACTGGTTCTTTTGTTTCGAACTGCAAATATATCTATATTTAACTACTCTTTACTAACTTAGACATTGCCTCTTGAATTGATTGTCCTTCTGCTCTTGAAACTGATCGATCTGTGCCGAACAATCTAACTGTCCATGGTGAAATACTTGGATATTGCGCTGTTCCTGCGGCGCGATCAACGAATGCACGAACAGTGTATGCTTCACCATCAATATTTATAGCTCCCTCATATTTTGTATTTACATAACCTGGAGCTTTACCATCCTCATCTTCTGACTTGAACTCTTCTACTTCTCCAAACTCACCGAACGCTTGCTTGAGTTGCTCAATATTTGGATTTAGTCGCTCCATTTCAGATAAACACCATTCTACATGCTCACGCGCTTCCTTCAATTCAAGTTTTAAGTTTTTTGCCCCTCGAGAAACCCTGCCTCCTCCAAGCTTCTTTACAGGATTTGAGTCGGTCATCACCACATCCCAGCCCTTATCTGTTTTAGTAAACTCAATAGTTATCGCGTTATCACCCACAGAAAACTCACCAGTATAAACTCCTTTCTCTTCGTCTCTTTGTACATTATCTAACTCTCCCTCGACCCCTGAGAAATCTATCTCTGCATAAGGATGCATTTCACTCACTTCAATCTCTGGCATAAAACTTTTATTATCGTTTGTTATGAAATTGATCGCTATAATATAATCAATATTTTCGTTTTGCTGTAGTAGAATTATTCCTTCACCCAACTCGCAACCTCTTCAACGGCGCTTTGGATTTTTACTAGTCGCATGTCAGTGGACGCTCGCTCTTTCCACTCGATTGAGTCCTCTGCGAGTGTTTTTTCTGATACTACCAATCGAAGTGGTAAGCCAATGAGGTCAGCGTCTGCGAACTTTTCTCCGAATGATTGATCGGTTCGATCGTTCCACAATACCTCGATGCCAGCCTTTTGAAGATCGGTATACACTGCTTCAGAAACTGTATCAATTCGATCTTGAATGGTCTCGTCTTTTGAACCAAGAGAAACAAGATGAACAGCAAATGGCGCCACACTCTTTGGCCAGATCATTCCTTTATCGTCATGATTTGCTTCTACTATCGCTCCCATAGTTCTTGAGGGTCCGATTCCGTAGCAGCCCATCATCACAGGCTTCTCTTCTCCATTTTCATCAATATAGTTGTATTTAAAAGCCTCTGAGTACTTTGTCTTTAGCGGGAAAATATTTCCAACCTCGATTGCTTTTATCTCTTTGACCTTTCCAGATTTATCAGGCGCGTCATCACCATCTTTCATATCTGGGAACAATTCATTATTCCACGCATAGTCTCCTGCCTCATTCACGTAGATTGTATCCTCCCCGCTTTCGGTCGGCATCTGGAACTCGTGGCTCCATTTTGAAAATGATCCACCGGAGGCTTCAGTTACAAGCGCATTAATTCCACATCTTACGAATACATTCTTATACGCCTCGAGTGCCTTTTGATAATACGCTTCCATATCTTCAACTGATGTATGGAAACTGTACAAATCCTTCATGTTAAACTCGCGTCCTCTCAAGATTCCTGACTTGCAACGCAACTCATTTCTAAACTTATCCTGAATTTGATAAACAGCGAATGGAAAATCTTTATACGAACGCGCAAACTTTTTGGCAAGTGGTGTAACGATCTCTTCATGAGTTGCACCAAGCGCGTACTCCTTATCCCCCGCACCATCAAGTTTAAACAAAACATCAAGATCGTCCCAACGACCAGTTGCTTGCCAATTCTCTTTTGGAGCAAGTGCTGGCATGTAGATTTCTTGCCCACCAATATCATTCATCTCTTCACGAACAATATTTTGGATCTTCTGCAAAGTTCGAAGACCAAGCGGCAAATATGTGTAAACTCCTGCCATGACTTGATCGACAAATCCGGCTTGAACTAAAAATTTTGCATTCGCGCTGTCCGCGTCTGCTGGAACCTGCTTAGAGGTCTTTGTAAATAATTTTGATTGTTTCATACTTTGAAAATATTACCTTTTCTGAGCCAAAACCGCAAACCAAGTTGAGATCGGAACTAGCAGGACGAGCCCTGTTGTACCGGCGATTGTTCGTATTATCTCTTCTGCCACAACTTCCGTATTTATAAACCCTGTCCAATCAACTGAACCGGTTATATAAAACAATA
Source organism: Candidatus Uhrbacteria bacterium (assembly GCA_018673485.1). Taxonomy (GTDB): domain Bacteria; phylum Patescibacteriota; class Patescibacteriia; order UBA9934; family UBA9934; genus UBA9934. The sequence goes on along the minus strand of JABHCP010000005.1, from coordinate 88,856 downwards.
AAAACAGTGGTAGCGCTGCACCAGCATAGGCAAGCACAAGTGTGTTTACCATCGACGCAATGTGATGACGTCCAATTCGCATGGCACGCTTAAATAATTCTTTTCTGTCTAATTCATCGTTTGCCTCAATCAATTCAGAGACTGCCTCTTGCTGAGTTATAGCAATATCATCAAGCACTCCCAAAGCACCCAAGATCATACCGGCGAGCAATACACCTTTTGGCACAATCACCTCGGGCATCTGGAAGAAAAGAAAACTCGCGTCCTCGTGTGCCAAACCTGTGAGCTGAGTAAAATAAGAGAAAAGCGCAGCGAGTCCTGCCACTAATCCCAAACCAACGATAATACCACCAAAGGCTACAAAAGTTTTTTTCTTAAATCCATGAACTAGGTGCATATTCACCAACATGATAAATGCTCCACCCAGGATCACTGTAAGAACCGGATCGCCACCCGCGATAATACGCGGCATGATCCACAAAAATAAAACCGCTAAAGTAATTGATAATCCAACAAGTGCTAACGCTCCGCGTTTCATACCTACAATAATCGTAATCAATGCGAAAAGCCCAATCATCCAAAATAAATACTGTGTGCGAATAATGTCAGCTAAAAATACCGTCTGCGTTCCATCAACATTATTTATAACCTGTAGTGTTACTTTTGAGCCTTCATCTATTCGATATTCAAACCCCTTAGTGTACCCCTGTGCTGTATCGACACGATAACTCTCACCATCTTGATCGATAGCTTCAAATATAATCAACTGCTGACCATCAATAGTTTGCTCTTGAACGATATTGGTGACCGTCGCTCTTACGTCTTGAGTCTCCTGAGCAAAAGCAAAACTCGGGGCAATCAGTAAAATCGAAAAAGTAAAAATAAGTAGGCGTTTCATACGCCTCTTATTATAGTATAGATAGTAGGTGGTAGGTAGTAGAGCAAATCTAGCCCATATATCCACCCAAGAAGTGACCACCGATAAGCATCAAGCCAATAAACAAAATTATAAGTGCCAAGTTAACTGCAGCTTGCGCGACACTGTCATCGCGTGCAAAAGAAAAGAAAATAACAAGAGCAAACCCAAGTATTAGGGTTGCCGGCACTACTGTTAAAACAATTCCTACAAATAATATCATTGACATAACTTTTGATAAGTATAGCAGATTAACTCGAAAGCAGTCATGTGTCAAGGTACGAGATCTGCACGCACTAATACGGGTTGACCTTTTCTATAAAATAGCGTATTATTTCGCTGCAATGCGACGTTAGCTACACCTTAGCTAACGTTATCCAAACAATGCGGCGTTAGCTTCCACCTTCGCTCTTCCAGAGCTACGGCGGACAGGCAGCTGGAAATCTATCCAGCTTCGCTAACGCTATCCATACAATGCGGCGTTAGCTCAGCTGGATAGAGCGCCTGGCTTCGGACCAGGAGGTCGGGGGTTCGAACCCCTCACGCCGTACCAGGCACCGGTAGCTCAGTTGGTTAGAGCAACTGACTCTTAATCAGTGGGTCGTGGGTTCGAATCCCACCCGGTGTACCAAAAAATCGTAGGTTTTACCTGCGATTTTTTGTTTGTCTATTTTATATCTCTCCAAGTGGATGTAGTCCCTTTGTATACTTCATTCCTCCATCAATCAAGGCCTGAAAATGATACTGTTCTATTGCTTTTATTTTCTTTGGGTCTAACTCCCCGCGTTCTCGTGACAATAGTACCGCATCCATATTCCTAGTCTTGTAGATAACATAGTTCTGCACTACATTGGCGAACTCAGCACGTTCCTTTTTGGAAAGTTGAAGAAAATCTATACCAGAAAATACGTAATGAATATTCTTTGAAGCGCTAGCTAGATATAACTCAAAGATTTCATCATTCACACAACTCAAAGCTTCATCGATAATAAGCCATTGATCATCTTTTGCCTGCTTATAATATTTCGTAACAAATCTCTGAATCTTTTTCGCTGTCATCCTATGACCATCGTCAAAATATTTTCCAGACACAATCACAAATTTATCTTGCAATTTTGCAGCCAAATCATAGCCCTCGATATCAAGTGAAATAAACTCAACTCCTTTCTTTGCTTGCTCAGTTTTAATATGATCTTCAACGGTCTTTGCTAGATCACCATATGGGTCTATTAATAAACCCTTTTGACCATTTTTGATAAGTTCTAAAGCAAGTTGAACAAGGAAAACTGTTTTACCCTGCCCTGGGTTTCCTGTAACAAAAAAACCTTCCTTGAATTTCTCGGAAGATACTTGGAGATTTTCTCCTAGGTGAAGTTCAAACATATAGTTATATTAGATTATTATAATAATAAAATAGCACAAAATACCGATTTTGTCAATGGTTTCAAACAAAAAAACACACCTACAGGCGTGTTTTTCTTAATTGATCATTTCACCACTTCTTAGCCTCAAGTGAATTGGCAGCGGCGTCGATTTGAGCTTCTTGCTTTGAAGTTCCTGCTCCCTCGGCTACCAACTCCTTTCCAAGATATGCCCCAATTCTAAATAGCTTTTTATGATCCGGTCCTGACTCCTCCAGGACTTTGTAACTTGGTGTAATAGACATGCGAGCTTGCGACTCTTCCTGAAACCTACTCTTTGGATCAATATAGAGTTTTTTCTCCAAAATCTCTGGCAAGGTGGAAATTACAACGTCGGTGATAAATCGTTTCACTTCATCCCATCCAAAGTCTAAATAAATAGCACCAATGATGGATTCCATTGAGTTTGCCAAAATGTAGTTCCGTGACTTTTCATTTTTGTCCTGTGCTTCACCCTTAGACAAGTAAAGCTGATCTTCGATATCGATTGTACGCGCTACCTTAGCTAGGTTATGTCCGTTAACCAAAGCTGCGCGATAATTAGTCAGCTCACCCTCCGGTTCATCAAAATTCTGAAATAAATATTCAGTGACAACCAACTCGAGCACAGCGTCACCCAAAAACTCAAGTCGCTCATTGTGACCCAATGGAAAATCTGCATGTTCATTTAAATATGACCGGTGCACTAGTGCCTGCTTAAGATGACCATCCTCTAGGTACTCGATACCGATCGACTTAGCAAAGCCTTCTATGTCTTTTTCACTCATAAATATTAATTTTCGTTTTCTTCTTTATCGGGTTCTGAAGTCTGAATTCTGGGTTCTGACTTCGGCTTTGATCCTGACACTGGATCGGGTGACGTTTCTTTGTCGACATTCTTTGTCTTTCCTTTTGCAACCATATCTCTAAACATCGCGCCAAGCACTCCGTTTACAAACTTTCCAGATGCATCACCTCCAAATGCCTTACCAAGCTCAATTGCTTCGTTGATTGCAACCTTGGCAGGAATATCTTGATCGAACATCAACTCATAAACTCCCAGACGTAAAATATTACGATCTGTATTTGTCATTTCAGAGACTGGCCATTCTGGCGCGAATTCTTCGAGCAAGGCGTCGACCTTATCAACGTTATTAATTACGTTATGTGCCTGACCTGCGATATATCCTTCATCATCAAAATCAGGTGCAAACTCATTCTTGATATATTCAATAACCTCATCAAGCCTTTTTGAATCCTGCCCTTGAAAGTCCCATTCGAATAAACACTGCATTACCGTGGTTCGTGCCAAATGTCTGTTGGACATAATAAAATATATAAGTTTAAATGCTTTGAGCTTTCTACTTCCACAGTATACCGATTGATCAAGGAAGACTCAAGCTAATCGAAAAAGCAGAGGATTTCCTCTGCTTACTTCTTTTCTTCTTTACTTGCTGCGGGCTTGGCTGGCTTTTTGGCGACCTTCTTTTCAAGAGTCTTTTCTACCTTTTCCATTCCACCTACAACCTGACGTCCATTGTACTGTCCACATTCCTTACACGTGATGTGCGAAAGTGCTGGAGCCTTACAATTCGGGCACGTCTGTACGTTCGTTGCGCTAAGCGCATGATGTGATCGACGTCGTCGAACACTTGAACTAGATTTTCTCTTTTTTGGTACTGACATATTTGCTGTAATTAACGCGCCCAACCTTCGCATAAAGCTTCGGCTGGCGACGCATTATCAATAATTTTTTGATGTCGGAAGTGTAGCTTAAATTAGCAAATAGGTCAATAGATGCACGAAAGCCGACCCGGAGGTCGGCCAAGAACGGTAAGTGTATGAGCTAATTGCGCCCACACTTAACGGAAATGTACGTCGGTCCAATGTCGAGGCGCTCCTGCAACACCTGCTTGAGCATGAGCTCAAGCAGGGTCGAATCGTCAAATCCTACAAGCCAGATGTCACCTGGGCGGTAGTTCTGACGAATCTCCGCAGTAGGTCTTACCCCCTTCCTTCGCCTGTAGAAAAGCGACAAAAGCATCTCATTGGTCCAGATATCAGTTGGGTAGCCACCTTCTTCACGTATCACCGCGATCAGAGCCAGGCGTAGCTCTACAGAGCCTCCTGTTCTAGCAGCGGCAACTTCGATAGTGAAAACGGGCACTTGAGTATCTTCCCCCACCATAGGCTAAACCTCACTGCCCAGACGGCTGTATGCACCGACCATGCGCCTGCGGAAAGCCTGACGACCACCAATGGAGATCGGTGTATCGATCGACGGCTCAGTGACCTCCTCGGAGTCGTCAGATGCGCCTTCGCCCTTGAAGATCCACTGCGCCGAGAACTGAGAGACCATGTGCAGGTCGCTGTTGATCACGCTACGGAAGAAGCGATCGATCTCGTCGACCAGCCCGTCCTTGGTAACCAGCCAGCGGTCCCCCAAGATAGGTTCGGTCTGAGTGACCGTGACGCGCATAGCGTCGCGTCTGAAGAAGCGCACGCGCAGAACCCGCTCATCAGGCATGTCACTGAGGCTTTGCCGAATACGGCCCTCAGTACGCATGCACAGGATGTGGAGTAGGCCACGACGGATGGAGTCTGCTCGCTTGGAGCTGATAGCCACGCGGGTCTTGATAACGACTTCGATAAGTGCCAAGAATCTCTCCTCTGGTTTCTGATGTGAACACACGATTGGATCATCCGAATCGCGCCCGTGAGAATAGCTTAAAAATAAAAACAGGTCAAGCGAAGATCAACCTTAGCGATAAAATCAAACATACTAAAAAAACAATCCTACGAGTCGGCTTTTAATTGAATTTGTTTCTTTTTCTTTGATAACGCCTTTTTCTTCACAACTTTTTACCTGCCACTTTATGTCCGATCGGACATATCATGAATTTTTCAAAACTGCCCTTTAAGTCGATTTCAAGACTTTACTTAACAATGAAAATTTTCATGATTGGTCCGATCGGACCAATCACGAAAATAAAATATCTGTGCTAAAAATCAAAAGAACCACTTGAAAGCGGTTCTTTGATATGTGATCTGTGAACTGTGTACTTTGTTTTACTTCTTTTTCTTTGCAGGAGCTTTTTTCTTAGCTGATTTTTTAGCAGTTGGCTTTTTAGCCTTCTCTTTTGCCTCAGGCTCTTTCTGAATTTCCTTTGCAACCTTCTCGACCACCTCCTCAACTTCCTCCATGGCCTCATCAACGTCTATCAATGTAACACTTGAAACCTTGTCGTCGACTTTTTTGAATCGCATTATTCGAACTCCCTGCGTTGCGCGACTTAGTGAAGAAATTGAATTTACTGACATTCTAATCACCTGTCCACCTTCTGAAATGGCGAGCAAATCACGTCCATCCTTCTTCCTTACAACACGAGCTGATACCAGCTTTCCAGTTTTACTTGTAATCTTTGCGGTACGTATTCCCATACCTCCACGACCTTGTTGCTTGTACTCTCGCAGTGCAGTTCGTTTTCCATAACCATTCTCCATGACAACCATAAGTTGCAAATCCTTCTCGTCACCGTTTTGCACAGTGCCCATGCCAACTACGCGATCATCAATCTTTAACTTCAATCCTCGCACACCTGATGCAACACGCCCCATAGATCTAACATTTTTCTCATTGAATCTAATAGCCATTCCATTTGCAGTTGCCAGAACAACGTCATCTTTCCCAGATGAGATTCGAACCCACTCAAGCGCGTCTCCATTTTTAAGCTTAATCGCGATTAATCCTGATCGGCGTACGTTTTCAAAGTCACTCAGCTCAGTCTTTTTAATAGTTCCCTTTGAAGTCACCATGATAATAAACTTCGCGTCTTCCAAGTCCGATGGAGTCATCGTTGCAGTAACTGACTCACCTGGAGCTAATTGCAAAAAGTTTACGATTGCTTGACCCTTTGCTGTTCGTGAAGCCTCAGGTAACTCATGCACCATCAACTTAAATACACGACCACTTGAAGTGAAGAACATAACCTCCTTGTGAGTAGTGGTTGTGAAAATACTCTCCACCATGTCTTCTTCCTTTGTTGATAATCCAACTACACCCTTACCACCACGCGTCTGCTGTTTGAAAGTATCAGGTGAAATTCGTTTGATGTAACCATCCTTGGTCATCATCACAATTGTCTGCTCATCTGGAATAACATCTTCAATTGAGAATTCTTTAATTCCAGTTTTGACAATTTTAGTGCGACGATCTTCTCCATGCTTTTCCATGACCGCCATTGTCTCCTCTCGAATCACGCTCATCATTTTCTTCTTTGACTTCAAAATCGCTTCCAGTGCCTTGATTATCACCATCTTCTCCTTATACTCTTGCTCAATCTTTAATCTCTCAAGGTTTGCCAAACTTTGTAGTCGCATTTCCAAAATTGCAATCGCCTGGCGCTCGCTCATCTTGAATGACTTCATCAAATTAGTACGCGCAACATCCTTATCTTTTGACTTCTTGATTGTTGCAATTACTTTATCGATTTTTGTAAGAGCGATTCTTAATCCTTCCAAAATATGCGCTCTTTCTTGCGCGCGGGCCAAGTCATACTCAGTACGACGTCGCACAACCACTAAACGATGCGCTAAAAATTCTTCCAGCATTACCTTGAGTCCAAGTGTCCGTGGCTGCGTTCCGCCATCAACAAGTGCCACTACGTTAAAGTGAAACGCAGTTTGCAATTGGGTGAGTTGGTACAAACGATTAAGAACCTTTCGTGGATATGCATCTTTTTTAAGCTCAATAACAACACGAACTCCGTCTTTATTGGATTCATCGCGAAGGTCTCTAATACCATCAATCTTTTTCTCACGAACTGCATTGGCAATCTTCTCTAAAAGTGTTGCCTTGTTAACCATGTATGGCACCTCTGTCACGATTATATTATGCGCGCCCTTCTTAGCCTCAACTACCTCGGCCTTTGCACGAACTACCACTCCTCCCTTTCCGGTAGCATAAGCCGCTTTAATATCTTTTGAACTATACGCAATGGCGCCAGTTGGAAAGTCTGGACCCTTAATATGCTTTAGTAAATCATCAAGCGTTGCCTTTGGATTATCAATTAACTCTAAAACTGCATTTCCAACCTCACGCAAGTTATGTGGTGCGATGTTGGTCGCCATTCCCACTGCAATTCCAAGCGTTCCGTTAATCAAAAGGTTTGGCATCTTTGACGGCAATACACTAGGCTCCTTGTTTGAACCATCGTAGTTAGGTCTAAAATCAACCGTATCTTTTTCAATGTCGAGCAACATCTCCTCAGCAATCGTCTCGAGCTTTGCCTCGGTGTAACGCATAGCGGCAGCTGAGTCTCCGTCCATTGAACCAAAGTTTCCCTGTCCTCTCACTAGCGGATGTCTAAATGAGAAATCCTGAGCCATTCGAACCATTGTTTCATAAATTGATGAGTCTCCATGAGGGTGATACTTCGCCATCACTTCTCCAACTACATTCGCTGACTTTCTAAACTTTGCATTTGATCGCAAACCAATGGTCCACATCGCATACAAAATTCTGCGCTGTACTGGCTTCAATCCGTCACGCACATCTGGCAAAGCACGCGAAACAATAACTGACATCGCGTAGTCCAAGTAGCAACGCTTCATCTCATCTGTAATCCCCTGCGGAATCAGCTTTGTCATCATTTCTTCTTCCTGAGGCTTTTCGCTTTCTACTTTTGACTTCTTATTTTGTTTCTTTGGCATAATTTTTATGTAACTATCTAATCCAGTTCTTCATTTTTTTATTCTACTCCTCGTCCTCCATAGCATCTTGAACCTCCTGCGCTGCCTGCTCCTGCAATTTAAGCGCTGCTTCCAAAGCCACACTTTCAATTACTTCATCTTGCGCCTCTTGCAATGCCTGCTTTTGCTGTAACTGCTCTTGCTCGATCATATTAAGCATACCACCAAGATCTTGAGTAACCTCTGGGAATCTTTGATCAAACTCTTCTGTGAATAACTCCAACTCATCAATAGTGTCTTGATACTCCTGCGATAATTCGCTTCCCTCTTTAGCAACGGTATTGGTAAACATATTGTGAAGCTGGAACCCCCACACCACCAAGACTACAACCATTCCAATGATAATTGAAAAAACAAGTAAACGCTCTTTCTTTCTATCTTTGGTATGCATCTTCATAATTAACTTCGAGAAAGTATCATCATCTTCATATCCTCTTGTGGCAAAGTACTCTTTGAAATTTTAGCCTTATTAACCTCCTCACTAGCGCATCCAATCTCTTTACAAAAGTCTTTTACATCTGCAAATTTTTCCTTCGCTCCCTTAACATCAATGTATGATGGGATAACAAGACGTGGCTCAACCTGCGAAACGACCTCAGAGGCAATACTTGAATCCATCACGCTCTTTCCACCTGCGGGAACAATCAAAACATCAATCTCACCTAAGGCCTCAAGCTCGACATCCTTAAGCTTCCGATCCAATCCACCCAAAAATCCTATTCGAACATCTTCGAGGGTAATTTTGTAGATAGTATGACTAGGTTCATCTTTCTTTGGTGCTGTAATTCCTTTAACAAAAATACCACGCACCTCATATTCTCCGGCATGCGTGATCTTAAACATACGATTGTCGCCCTCGGGTCCAATTGCATCTATATTATTTGCATAATCGCCATCGTGGGACCGTACTGCGATAGACGCCTTGAGGGTACGTGGAAAACGCAGTCCCAAGGTTCCCTGATATGGATCTGTTGCTAATGTTACCTCTCCATCAAGCGGCTTCCCGGTAATCGTGAAGCTACCAAAACCGTTCCAACTTATATTCATAAAATCTATAAAAACCAAAATTTAGCGCCTTAATTGTAGCATGTATAGTGGCTACAGTACAGGGCAAGTATGGTAAAATATCGTCAATATGTGGAATCCATTTTCAAGAAATACAACAGACGTACCATCTGAAAAACCTGCTGAGCAAGGCGCAGATGAAAGACAGGAAAGAAAGTTTCGACATCGCGGGAGCGGTGCATTTTGGCATGTCTTTGACTACACAGACAGGAAAACTGGAAAAGTGCGTGATAATCTAGTAGCCAAACGACTTAAGTCACATTTCATCTTTCCTGAATATGGCCCTCACCGCGACCCAGAACTCACAAAAACAGTTGCCAGTTATCTAAGAAGAGAGCGCGATCATCTTCACAGGTCTTATGACAATGAACTTCCCAACTTAATTCCTAGAGAAAAAATCATTAGACTTGCACCAAAAGAGGAATTACACCCAGCAGGAACAATTATTTCTGTACAGGAAAGAATGAAAGACTTTAAAACAATCGATAAATTCAAAATTGATGATTTAGAGCCTGATAAAAAAGAAGAGCTTCTTGAACAACTTAGTGATTTCATCAGAATCACCAAAACAATGGTTGATGCGAAAGATCCTGAGGATCCAGAATTCTCACATGCCATTCCAGATTTAACACATCTTGGAAATCTATCTGTCCAAATGATCGACGGCAAGCCAGTACTTAGAATGTTCGATACTAACTACGTTGTCCCTTTAGATAGCGACTACGCTGATGAACAAAGTCTTTTATTACGCAATTCATATTGGCTATTTTATCTAGAGCACCACATACTCGGTAAATCAGTTGAGGAACTTCAAGCTGATCCGTTTTATAGAAAAACTCAACTGGCTGATACAATGGCAGAATTCTATCCAGATGTTCCAGAATTTAACCATAAAGATATTTCTGGATTTTTTAGACTTAAGGATGGAATACCGGCAGGAATACAAAGAGAAAGAGAAGAGCGAGGCAGGCAGGACGTGCGCAATGTTCAACTTGAAAAAACGCATGCGTTATTAGTACAAAGCATGCCAGACATACCAATGGAGGTGCATGAATATTCTGGCAATAAACAAATTCACATAAAAACCAATTACGGAGATTGTATAATCAGCATTCCTGAAGCAGCAGACGTCGAAACATCGGAAATAAATAAAAGACCTTTAACAGTACGTCGTAGGGTAAGAAAAAAAGACGGGATACGATCAGAATCTTTCACCGTCGACACAAATATGATAGAAGATTTTCTACAAAGAGAGCTATAAATAAAAACCGGCTGTAAGGCCGGTTTTAAAACTGCATACTGAGCACTGTGAACTGCGTACTTTACTCCTCTGTCTCGTGCAAAACTGTATTCCAATACTCAAGTTCTTTTTTAACCTCTTCCTCAGACGGATCGCGCTCTACAATCGACCATCCTTCTTCCAAACGATCGCACACGCTATCGATCTCTCCTTTCCATTTTTGATCCTGATCTCCCATTGCTCGCAAGTTATCAATCAACCCCTGCAAACGAGATGATTCCTGTTTCCAATTCTCAACCAAAGTCTCGTACTGCTGTTGTTTTTTATGTGCGCGTTCATCACACTGGTGGTCCAGCGTATCCTCGGCGAGCAATATCGCCTGATCGATCTGCAATCTTTCCTCTGGCTCCAAAGCCTCGAACATATCACTTGATACAAAGTCATCAAGCATCACGCCGTGTTGTACCACTGAGTGAACTTTCTTCTTAACGCTCTCATCGATCCGATCGTAAACCAATACCTGCAAGCGTTGCTCTTCGTCCCCTGCACACAACTCATCATAAGCCTTACGATAAGGAAATTCCTTACGACCAATCAAGCTCAAAGCCTGATGGATCTGCTTAGCAGTTGAGTCATTATTCTCCGAAAGCTCTTTGTAATATTTCAAAGCTTCTTCTCTGATTTCAGGAGGGGTCAAAGGAACAAGTTTATCAATCGAGATCTTATACTCGTCCAAATAAGATTTGTGTGGGTGATTCATACGTGAATAGTATATCAAAAGTATGCAGTATGCAGTAGACGGTAGACAGTCGATAAAGCAAGCTACCAAAACCGCCTACCCTCCTTCGCTAAAGCTACGGAAGGGCGCAGCTGCATACTGCCTACTGCCTACTGTTTTATAAGCAACAATCCCGCGCCGGCCTGAGAGGCTAGCACGGGAAACGATATTTAATCCAAGCAGGGCTTGGATCTTACGCGGTGATCTCACCACGCCGAATCTGCGCGAGGGGCACGAGCGACGGAGAGATCAAGAACATAGGCACGCCAGCATCGAATGCCGCACGCATATGGTGCTTTCCATGCGGATGGTTTAGAGCTGTCTGACAATCCTCGATCAGCAGCACACCATGCACACCAGGGCGAACCACCTGCCCGTCAGATCCTCGAATCAACTCGGCTGTCAACAAGGTCTGGTCGATCAGTGGCGAATCCCCAACCGTCATAACCTGACCTATCGAAAGGTTGCAACGCGTAGCCTCCATAGCAACCTTGACCGCCTTGTTCTGCACGCAAACCATGGTCTCAATATCACAGCCAAGCAGCTGACGGGCGCCAGCCTTACTCCACTTGAGCTTCAAGCCATGCACTCGAAGGGTAGATGGTAATGACAAATAGTGTGTCTCCCAGGCTTGAACCCAATCACGCGTTCCAGAGGTAACGACTACAAATGGATCGTCAACCTTGGATTGATCCTCAAAGCTTAGGATAAGCTCATGAACTCCTGACCGAGGCTTTGCATGCTGCACGGCATGCTGAAACTCAGCCATCCCAAGACGCGACTCGATCAACCGCCCCATAGAACGACCAATGAGTCTCATCACATCCGAAGGAGTCACATGCTGACCGTGAAAGACCCGCATCGCATCGGCAAGGTCCTCATCACCACGACCATCGCGCATCAAATGTTCGCCCATAATCAGATACTGACCCTTAAGTGTCATTGTGTCATCATAGTCCGAGACACACAGTTCAGCATCACGAATGCCCGCAAGCGCAATCTCAGGCGTCGTAACCTGCCGGTTAACAACCAGCAAAACCTCACCCTCCCTCATGTCCCCAATCCGATTGATCAATGCAAGATAATTGTGTGCCTCAGCGATATCAAAGGACATCCTGACCTCCGTGTTCATGTGCGCGACAATGCGCATCAGGATTGGTTGAACCTTAGCATAGCCTTTTCATTTCCCAAAAAAAAGCGAAAGACCCGCGCCGGCCTGAGAGGCTAGCACGGGGTAGAAATTGACTGATCGGATCAGTCACACGTGATCTCACCCAAACGAATCTTCGCAAGCGGGGTCAGATCGTCCGAGAGGAAAAACGCCTGCACATGCATGAACGCAGGTGCAAGGAAGGGGCCAACACGGTGGTCAGCGCGCATCTCCGCCTCCTGCTTCTTGATATTCCTCAACACCTTCTCGGTATTGGGGATCAGCAGAACACCAATTCCCATACGGAGCATGGACAAATCGGTAATGGGTGAATCGCCGATCACGATCGCTGTCTTAGGTTCCACTTCATTGAGCGCGCAGTGCACAGCGAATCGATGGCCCTTGTTGCCATCGCTGACAACAGTGGTGAGCTGACACCCATCAAGCATGTCACGCTTCCAATCAAGCTTGAGAGCGTGGATCGCATCGCTACGCACAACATGGTAAGCGTAGAAGTCTGTCCAGATACGAATCACGTCCCACAGTCCGTAAGAAATGATAGCGATCGCTCCAGCCATCCGTGGCAAAAACGTCTGCATCAGCTCAATAGCCCCAGGACGCGGCTTGATCTCCGTAACTGCTTCCCTGAAGTCATTGCGATCCAACCGTGCAGACAGCATGCGCCGAACTGTACGGAAGATGAACGAGATGTGGCCGTAGTCAGAGAGAATGCCGCCACCGAAGTACGACATTGCATCTGCCTCATCCTCCTCTGCCATGGCCCGTGTCATGGTCTTCGTGTTGTTACGAAGAGCTGTAAACTGACTATGCGCCGTTACAGTGCCATCGAAGTCAAATGCGGCCACTACCGCCGCCACAAAAGCCGCGAAGAACTTCTGGATACTGGTAAGGGTAAGGTTGACAGCCAGAATCTGCTCGTCCTCACCCTTCGTGCACAAAAGCTCCTCGAGCTCTGCAAGCGACTTTACGCCCACGATCTTAAAGGACATCCTGACCTCCATGTTCATGTGCGCAAAGGTGCGCATCAGGATTGGTTGAACCTTAGCATATTGACAATATTTGGCCAAAACGCTACACTTCCGACGTTCAACAAATAACTAATTATTAATACCTGCTGCCCGCAATATCTATATATTGTCGGCGCCAGGCACAATATATGACAGATACACAGAATTCACAGCTTTCCGCTTTATTGGAAAATGATCAGTATCTCAACGTCCCCGAGCTCGGTGCGCTGATTGAGGCCACCGTTTTATCTATTAAAGGACGTGAGGTGCGCTTGGATATCAATGGACTAACTACTGGTGTTGTACGAGGTCGTGAGCTTTTCACCGAGGGTGGAACTTACGGAAACATAAAGCGTGGAGACAAAGTAGAGGCAACTGTAGTTGACCTTGAAAATGAAAATGGAGAAATGGAACTTTCATTCCGTTTTGCTGGTAACAAGAAAGCATGGGAAGACATGCAGGAACAATTCCAAAAGAACGAACCAGTTGAGGTTAAAGTTCTCGACGCAAACAAAGGTGGACTTATCGTTCAGCTTGGACACGTCACTGGATTCCTTCCTGTTTCACAACTCGCTCCTGAAAACTACCCACGTGTTAGCGGTGGTGATAAAGGAAAGATTCTCGACAAGCTTAAAAGCTTTGTTGGTAAGAAAATGCGAGTACAGATTCTAGACATGAACATAGATGATGAAAAGCTAATTGTTTCAGAAAAGACAATTTGGGAGTCAGAGCAAAAGAATGTTATTTCACAGATCAACGTTGGAGACGTTGTTGAGGGTGAAATCACAGCACTTGCCGACTTTGGAGCTTTCGTAAAGTTCATTCCATCAGGATCAGACGCAAGTGGCGCACTCGAAGGATTGGTTCACATCTCGGAAATTGCATGGCAAAGAATTGATCACCCACGAGATCTTCTAAAAGCAGGTGAAACTGCAAAGGCTGAAATTATTGGAATAGATGGAAGCAAGATCTTCCTTTCAATGAAGAAGCTAAAGACTGACCCATGGGCTGATGTTGAAACAAAGTACAAGATTGGTGATGTTGTTGAAGGAACAGTACTTAAGAGCAACCCATTTGGACTTTTTGTGGAGCTTGATAAAGACATTCATGGACTAGCTCACATTTCAGAACTTTCAGAATCCCCTGTTGACCACCCTTCAAAGGTTGCAAAGTCAGGTGAGGTGCTAAAGTTCAAGATTGTATCAATCGAACCAAAAGAACACAGACTAGGACTTTCTCTAAGAGCACTGGAAGAGAAGAAGGCGGTAAAGGCAGAAGAGGTTGTAAAGGAAGAAAAGGTGACGGTAGCGGATAATAGTATTCCAGAAGCCGTCATCCCGAGCGAAGCCGACCTGTCCGCCGTAGCTTTAGCGAAGGAGGAGGGATCTCAAGAGGTTGCGGAGGTTAAGGAAGAGGTTTCCGAAACATCTGAAGCGACTGAAACTCCAGCCGAGGCAGAAGTAGAGGCTCCTGCCGACGATGCAAAGACTGAAGCACCAGCTGAAGCTGAAGTAGAAAAAACAGAAGAAGCGAAGGCTGAGTAATCGCAGAATCCAAGACCTTAAAAAGAACCGCCCCAAGGCGGTTCTTTTGCTTTTTATTTCTTCAATCCAAGTCCCCCGGCAATGTTTCAGTAGTTAGCCCCCCGTTCATTCATTGTCAAATCACCCCGTCTGAGAAGGAGCCTGCCGACCGAACTGGCAATCAGTCCATTCATGGTCACCCAAAAAACATTGACTGCAGGCCGCATCATTCTTTGCGGCCGTGGGACACTCTGAAAAGGCTTTTTTCCGGCGGAGCCGGACCTGGCTCCGCCATGGCTTTGCATACTTTCTTTGAGCCAACAAAGAAAGTATGTCAGGGGGTTTGGGGGATGAAATACCCCCAATAGGGCTAATGCTGAAAAAGATGAGATACATCGTAGACGGTTGACATAATCTCCCATTCCTGCTAAGTTTCCTGGTCTGCAAAAGTGAGGTATGATTTGAATAAGGATTCAGCCTATACCTCACATTTGCAAAGGAGCGCACCTTGAACCGCACAAACCAAATTATCGATGGCCTATGCCTCTTTGTGAGCATCGCGGTCTACGCGACCAGCACAAGCGTTGTCATTGGCGTACTCGCCCTCATCGGACTGATGAGCCCAATGGTCATCCAACAAGCCGACCCAGCGCTGGTAATCACGACTGTCGGCTTCATGGTAAGCACCCTGCTCGTCTCGGCGATTCTCATCAAGGTATTTGGCGTTCTCTCCCGTGGCTTCAAGCTCAACGCAAATAGGGCCAAACTCTACCTGGCAACCTAGCCAGCCACCAAACGGCCCCACGTCTCGACACCCCACCCCGGGTGTCTCTTGCTTTATTAAGTGCATTTTAATCAAGGTTGCCAAAACCCCTGTTTTTTGGCATCATGCAGGCGCTAAAGGACGCTATAACTATAATACCTATGAAGCCACTATCAAAAAACTTAATCATTTTCTTCCTTGTCGTATTAGCATTGGGAGTCATTTTTTCATCATATAACCTTAACGGCGATGAACCGGAAGTAATCGGTACAAGTACTCTTGTTGAGAAAATTACCAATCAAGAAATCGACCGCATTGAAATCGAGGAAAATACACTAAAGATCTTCGCGCTTGATGAAACTGAGTTTGAAGTAAAAAAAGAGTCTGGTGAATCACTTTCTGATTTACTTACCAATTACGGAATCACTAGTGAGGAACTCTCAGCGGTAAACATTCAGGTTGTCGAGCCAAGTATGTGGATCTCACTATTGCGATCAATTTTGCCAACACTGATTTTCCTAATTGGTTTCTTGGTAATCTTCTGGTTCCTGATCAATCAAATGCAAGGAGCGAACAACAAGGCCATGACATTTGGTCAGTCAAAAGCAAAAGAAGTAACTAGTAAAAAAGATCGTGTTTCATTTAAGGACGTGGCCGGAGAAGCAGAATCAAAAGAAGAACTAACTGAGGTTGTCGACTTTCTAAAGCATCCAAAAAAGTATGCAGAGGTAGGAGCAAAAATTCCAAAAGGAGTTTTGCTGATGGGTCCTCCAGGAACTGGTAAAACACTGCTCGCAAGAGCTGTGGCAGGAGAAGCCAATGTTCCCTTCTTCCACATTTCCGGATCCGAGTTTGTAGAAATGTTTGTTGGAGTTGGAGCATCACGTGTGCGTGACTTATTTACAAAAGCAAAGAAAGCATCACCGTGCATAGTATTCATTGATGAGATTGATGCAGTTGGACGTCAGCGTGGCGCCGGGCTTGGTGGTGGAAATGATGAACGTGAGCAAACACTAAACCAGATTTTGGTAGAAATGGATGGGTTCTCTCCAAACAACGGAATTATCGTAATCGCCGCAACCAACCGACCAGACGTACTTGATCCAGCGCTTTTGAGACCTGGACGATTTGATCGAAGAATCACTCTTGACTTCCCAGGACTTAAAGACAGAAAAGCGATTCTTGAAATTCATGCCAAAGGCAAACCGCTCGAGGAAAGCGTTGATCTTCAACGCGTTGCCGAACGTACTGTTGGATTCTCTGGAGCGGACCTGATGAACATCATGAACGAAGGTGCGATTCTCGCAGCACGCCACAACAAAAAAATTATTGCACAAAAGAACATTTTGGACGCTATTGAAAAAGTTATGCTCGGACCTGAGCGCAAGAGCAGCATCCTTTCTAAAAAAGAAAAGAAAATTACTGCGTACCATGAGGCAGGACACGCGATTGTTGGCCACATGCTTCCGCACTGTGATGACGTGCACAAGATATCAATAATCTCACGCGGGCGAGCTGCTGGTTACACAATGAGTTTGCCAAGTGAGGACCGCAAGATGCACTTCCGTGCAGAATTTATCGATGAGCTCGCTATGATGCTTGCCGGGTACGCAGTTGAGAAATCAACTTTTGGTGACATTACTACTGGTGCATCAAATGATTTGCAACGTGCAACAAAACTCGCACAAAACCTCATCACTCAATACGGAATGAGTGAAAAAATGGGACCACGAACATACGGAGAACGAGAAGACCTAGTGTTCCTTGGAAAGGAAATCAAAGACAGACGCAACTATTCCGAGAATACCGCTCAACTAATCGATGAAGAGATCCTACGACTAGTAAGCGAAGCACTCGAAACTGCAAACAAGGTGATTAAAGAAAACCAAGACAAGATAGAAAATACAGTTGCAGAACTACTGGAGAAAGAAACTATCGAGAAAGAAAGATTCGAAGAGCTCATGGGACCAAAAGCTACAGAGTCAAAGGAGTAACCCACTCAACAAATAAAGAAGCGCGAAAGCGCTTCTTTTGATATAAACAAAAACCGACGCAACAACGTCACGCCAGTCTGAGAAAGCGGGTAAGTTTTAAGTATTATCAATTATATCACTCGCGGACAATACTACTCAAACGAGGGTACTTGGTAATACGGACAAACATTACTACGTAAGCGGGCTGTTAGACTTGTCATGTAACCACGCAGATCACGGCTGACGATCACCACGTGCTTCCACGACTCATCGCGATCTTCAAGGACGTTGCGACCCCAAAGACTATATGCCTGATGGCGCCGCAAAACCTGGATTGGGATAGCAACGCAACCAAGTTTGCAAACCCGTCCCCGTGTGGGGGCTATATTGAACGCACGGTACACTTGTCCACCATTGGACATAATCTCTGGGTTCATTCACCTCATAGCCAGCAAGGAACCATGCACACCACTCTTTATAATCAATCGCACGCACCCGGTCAGGTACAAGCCAAATCACTACAAGTCCTGCATCTGCAAGAGACTTTACCCCACGTACGGAGTTGATTGAACCATGTCCCAGGTTGGCCGACAGGTCGGGAATAATGATCCACTCTATCATGGGTGCATGACTGCCATTGCCGGCCAGCAATCGCAGACGGTCTATTTGCTTTCCAAGGAACGGATGCTCTCCAGAGAGCAAACCATTCCAACGCCAGAAATTGTCATGAGTATGTTTAACTGCATTGACATGCGCCTCGAAGGTCTTGATGACACCATCACGTCCCTCACCAAAACGAATACGAAAACTCCTATAAGCATCACGCCCTTCTGGCCACTCGGGAGCGGTCTTGGCAAGACGTGCAAATACGCTCTCCTCTATGCCCCAACTACCAAGTTTGTTCTGACGACGAAGCGCAGCGAGCTGCTCCTCAACCGTCTGCTCGAAAGGATTTTGATTTTTAGTACACATGCTTTCCTCTCCCATCTTCTTTGCTCGGTTGTTAAGGGACGAGCCTGGAAAGATATCAAAGCCTTGAATCATTGACAAACTTGTCGTCTTGGAGTAGTATGACAATCAATATATGAAAGAACTTCTAAAGAAAATCGGGCTAACAGGCAATGAGGCGACGATCTATCTCAACCTCCTTGAGCTTGGGTCTGTGACGACTAAGGACATTATCTCCAAAACCAACCTCTCTCGAGGTCAGGTTTATGATTGTCTTGGTTCCCTAGCGAAAAAGGGGCTTGTCTCAAATGTAATCATGTCGAACACTAAATACTTTGAAGCGGTAACTCCAAAGCGACTCAAAAAAGTAATTGAAAGAAAACAAGAAGAGCTTGAGGCTCAAGAAAAAGAATTGAATAAGATAATCCCTGCGCTCGAGGCAAAGCGAAAGCTCTCCAAAGAAGATCAGGAGGTATTTCACTACAAGGGCAAGCGTGGTTTAAAAACATTATTTGAGGATGCGCTTAGTACCAAAGGAACATTTTACGTTATTGGAGGATTTGCAGAAGATGCACAAACCATCAAAGAATTTATTCCAACTGTACTTGCAGACTTTCACAGGCGACGCATACAACGTGAGATACCAGCACGTTTTATCTTTCCAAAAGGATCAATGAAACGAGCAGAACAAATTAAGGATATGCCTTTTACAAAAGTCCGTATCCTTCCAGCAGACTTTGCCTCTGTTGCGGGTATGCAAATACGCGATGATAAGGTGGACTTTGTACTTTGGACAAGCCAACCAATCGGCACAACGATTCGTAGTAAAGAAATCGCCAAGTACCACAAACAATATTTTGATTTCTTGTGGAAAATGTCCAAACCACTGAAGTAAATCACTCAACAAATAAAGAAGCGTAAACGCGCTTCTTTTGTTAAAAGCAGAGACCGACACAACAACGTTGCGCCGGTCAAGTACGAACTAGAGAACAAAGAACCAAGTCACAAAGCCCTAAGTGCCTAACTCGCGAGAATGGCAGCCGGGCGCTGACTGTCCCACGGATCGTCGAGCCAGCTGCAGTACCAGCGCCACTGACCATCGTTCCAGCACAAGTAACGAACGTACAGGCGGCCGCCGGAGTCGCGGTAGATGGTGCCCCAGAAGTAGATGCAGCGGATACGCCCCTGCTCATCGGCCTTCCAGTCCTCGGGGATGAGACGGGTGTTAGCAAGCAGATGATCAAGAACGTTGGCGTTCATCACAGGCTGGCCCTCGAGTCGCTTGCGAAGCTCATTGCCAACGATCGTGCTACGCTGCTGCTCCGACTCCAGGTGAAGGACGATCTTGCTCGGATCGAACTCGATCTGACCACCCTTGCGGTGCTCTACTGCACTCCAACCGTTAGGGATGAAGGGCATGGCGTCGCAGTCGATGATGGGCAGACGCTCAACGGGCACGTTGTCGAAGTTGCCTTCAACGATGCCCTGCAGTGCCAGAAGGATTCTTACAGGATCCGACGGACTACCTTCGTCCTGGTTGAGCTGGCGCTTGATCTCGGACATGCGACGATCGATGTCGCGATACTGGTCGCCTGTGACAGGGTAGTTACCCGCCATGACAACCTCCTTTACAGTTGAACCGCCGACGCACTGATTCCGAGGCACACCCTCGTTTATCATTTTGTCTTTTGTTAAAAGCGGCATTCTATCGTTTAGTTTTAACAATAAAAGGCTACCTTTAACACTTGTAACTCTATCACTTACAAACTAACAGTGAATAAACATACAACATTTTAACCGAAATGTCAATTGTTTGATATAATGAAAGCAACTTAAATTGGAGGAATATGAATCTTGCTAAATCGATGAATACTTACATAAAAATTATTAAGAAGGCTTGCGAGATCACGCTTGCGCAAAAAGAGTGGTGGGCACTCGCCGCACTTGCCGGACTCGTACATACGGGCGCGATTTTTAACATGCTCATTCGTTCCTTCTTAAACTTGCAACCCGCGGCAGAGCTTAACGCAACAGCACTCCAACAAATCAGCCCATTCTTTTCATGGGTGCTTAGCTACGCTCGTAATCTAACGCTCTTAGAGACTCCACACCTTATTGCATACATCCTTGTATCGATTACGATATTAGTATTAATCGCACTCTTTGCTTTGGTGGCGCAATACATTCTTCTATTTATAATCTCAAAAGGAACAAAGAACATCACCTGGAAAATGATTCGTAAAAAATTACATCACATTCATGTCCTAAGACTGTTTAGCGTGAATGCAATGATGAGAATTCTCTTCACTATCATCATCGGGCTGACAACGCTAGCTCTTGGAATGCTAATTACAGATGTCTTATTCCTCGATGCCATTTGGAGCGTTGGCATATATACCATCGCATTACCACTCGCGTTCATCGTCCAAATATTTGGAATGCTCTGCCTTATACAGCTTGTCAAAAAGGATATGAGCTTAGGTAAAATGATGAACAATGTCACAAGTCTACTGCGCGATCACTGGTTAGCAGCGTTTGAGTTAGCACTTATACTTTTTGTAATAAATTTCATTACGTCAGGAATACTATTCACCGCTTTAATCTGCTTCGCAATCTTAGCAGGTATCGCCTTTGAGGTAGCACTTGCAGTTGGATCATATATTCTAATGTCGATAGTTACGTTCCTATCACTTCTAATCACTGCGGCGATCATTCTTGTATACGCTGGGGCAATTACAACCTTCAATTACAGTGCATGGACAAAACTTTCAGATCACTTAAGCAGGTACGAGCACTTCCCCGCAATCGAACACGCTCTTAAAAAACTTCTCAAATAAATATGACGGGTGGGTTGCCATCAATTGAAGATTTGCTAAAACAGTCCAGCGCTCCGGCGAAGGACCCTGTTTCTGATTCAAACAAAACACCTAGCAAGCCAAGTACAGCACCGAAGGTACTGAGCGATCCGGAACCCATCAAGGAAGAGCTAAAGGGGAAAACATTGGAAGAAATGTCACCAGCTCAAAAGCTTGATCGTAAAATGGCAAAAATCGAAATCGGATCTAAAGAAAAAGAAGCTGAGGGTCTAGCAAAGGTTCAAGGAATCCCTTATATAAACTTGGTAGGTTTTGCAATTAGCCCAGATGCACTACGACTCATTCCTGAAAAAAAAGCAATCGAGAATAAAACAATTGCTTTTCTCTACACCGGCCCGGAGCTTAGAATCGCAAGCGTGAACCCTGAAAACGAAGATATCAAACAGATAGCGTTTGGTATTGGTGAACGTTTTAAAACAAATGCAGTTTTATATAAAATCACTGAGGATTCTTTTGATCATGCAGTCAAACTTTATCGTACGCTCCCAAAAATTCGTACTATTGTGAAAGGTGTGCAAATTAAAGCGGAAGAACTTGAACAATATCAAAGCCAAATGGAAAGTTTTAAAGATATTGACAGCATACTAAAGCAAGCAAGCATTACTGATGTGCTCGCAGTTGTAGTAGCCGCATCTGTTAAACTTGGATCATCTGATATTCATATTGAAGCTGAAGAAAAAGGTATCGCTGTTCGACTGCGAGTAGATGGAATCCTCCAAGATGTTGCTAATCTTGATGTTTCTCAATGGAAAAAAATCATCAATCGAATTAAATTGATCGCGGGACTGAAATTAAACATCACCGACAAACCACAAGACGGACGATTTACGATTTATCAAAAAGATAAAAAGATCGATGTACGTACCTCTACCCTGCCGACTGCTTGGGGTGAGTCTGTTGTAATGCGAATCTTGAACCCTGATGCAATTGAGCTTGAATTTGAACAACTTGGATTCCGAAAAGCAGCGTTTGAGCGCCTAGCAAAGGAAATCGAAAAACCACATGGAATGGTAATTACAACTGGACCAACTGGATCTGGTAAAACCACTACGCTCTACGCAATCTTAAAGCGACTCAACAAACCTGGTGTTAAAATTATTACACTTGAAGATCCGGTTGAATACAAACTTAAAGGAATTAACCAAAGCCAAATCGATCACTCAAAGGAGTATACATTTGCAAAAGGCCTGCGTTCAATACTTCGACAAGATCCGGACATTGTGCTCGTTGGTGAGATCCGCGACTTGGAAACTGCTGAAACTGCAATCCAAGCGTCACTCACCGGCCACCTACTCCTTTCAACCATTCACACCAACGATGCAGCTGGAGCCATTCCAAGATTCACAGCTATGGGCGTGAAGCCTTTTCTGTTGGCGCCATCTTTGAATGCCATCATGGGTCAGCGCTTGGTTCGCCGAGTGTGTGAAAGTTGCAAGCAAGAAGATACAATCGAACCTGATGTGCTAGCAAAAGTGAAAGAACTCCTCGACGCCATTCCAGAAAATTCTGGCGAACCAAAACCAAAGACTGAAGCGATGAAGTTTTTCAAGGGAGCGGGGTGCGAAGTGTGTAATAAAACTGGATACAAGGGCAGAGTCGGAATTTATGAAGTCTTAGTAAAAGATCAAAACGTTGAAAAATTTATTCTTGAAGGCGACGTTTCTGAATACAAAATGCGAGAAGTTGCAACAGCCCAAGGAATGATTAGCATGGCCCAAGACGGACTCTTGAAAGCCATGGAAGGTCAAACATCAATCGAAGAGATCGCACGAGTAACTGGATTCTGAGCCTAAAACCCTCCCCCTTCCCAAGGGGGAGCAGGAGGGGGTTGCCGTGACTTGATATAATCGACTAAAGTTAGTCGATTTTTTGGCTCCTTGACTTGACAAGAGCTTAATTCTATGCTAGTCTTAGCAGTCCTATTGCGAAGTCTATCGTGATGAAGGGCCGCTGATGCTGAAGCTGGAGCTGAAATGGACAACACCACACCCCCCATGGAAGTCGCGACCGATTCGACTGACAGGAAGTTGGTGATGCTCTTCTTCACCTTCATGCTCGCCGGCATCGCCGGTGCCCTCCTAGGCGCCGTTGGCGCCATCGCGTACGACACGTTCATCGCCTCAGCGATGAACGTGCAACCCGACCCGCTCAACAGCACCACGGTGCTCTCGAGCATTGCCCTATTCATCATGGGCGTCTGGTTTCGCTGGGGCTTGCTGATCTATCACAAGTTCTAACACCCCTCCCCTCGCCGGTCTTCACTAGACCGGCGGCCCATCAATACGCATAACTAGCTTGTGAGTATCGATGGTTCAAAGGAGACATCTTGATCAAATTCATTAGCGACCAGTTTTCGATCGCGATTGGCCTACTCGTAGGACTGATCTCGATCAACCCCATCCTGGGGAAAAGGCTCAAGCACGAGTGCTTTCAGATCTTCCTGATCTGCACTGGCCTGTGGCCATTTGTTCTCTTCATAGAGGCACTGCTGGGGACTTCCAGCAGCTTCGACAACTATCGCCCGGAGGCGAAATGAATCTGAAGAAAAAGCTGCGCACACTGGGTGAGGTCACCCTTACTGCAGGGATCCTGATCCTGTGGTGGCTCAGCGGAAACCTCCCCTTGAGCGACATTGCCGGCGAATGCTGGCACGGCGCCACCGGTCACGGTAGCAAGGGACCGCCCTCAAACCTCTAGAGAGGTTGCACTTCAACTAGCGGGGAGACAATATCCCCGCGGCCTATCAATACGCATAACTAGATTGTGAGTACTGATGGGCCAACATCTTTCACAAGGAGAATACGATGATCGCTCAACTTGGACAGCTCGTCGGATCGGTTCCACAACTCCTCATGGAGATCGTGGCGCTGGCCTTCGCAGCTTGGGGAAGCTGGGCCATCTGGACGGTGCTGATGTGTTCACCCATTTACTTGATTGCCATTGGCCTCTCGGTCTTTGGTGTCAGTGGTGGTGCTATCAGCACTCTGGTGCGTCGCACCGTGATGGTCAACGCCATCGCAGCTTCGCTGCCCATCTCCCTCCCCATCCTCGCCCTCTGGTATGGAGTGCCATTCGTGTACCGCCTGGCCACTGGTCAGCCGGCGCGACGTCGCAACCGCCAAAATGGTCGGCAGACCGTCCACAACCACTACTACATGGGCAACCAGCGTAGAGGTGGTCGTGGCCATCCTCGCCGTCACCCCTAACTCCTGCGAGAACCAATGGAACCTCGCAGGGTCCGCCAAAGTTTAGAACTCGATTCTAGGTTTTGGTGGACTTTCACCCCGGTCAACAGACCAGAGGATCACATGGACAACTTCTTCGACTTTTTTCTCAAGCGCCACCTCGGCAAGACCGCGATCATCGCGGCCTTCGCCCTCGGCTTCTTCATCGCCTTCAACGGTGGTGGCAGCCTGAAGGAGTCCGTTCTCTACGGTTTCTTCACGATCACCCTGGGCGCAGTCTTCGCGGCGATCGGCTTGGCGACCTGCCTTCTCACCTGGAACGAGAAGCTCGATGGGCCACGGCCCTTCTAGCGAGATCGCCCCCTTCCTTCCTCACGCCTGGCAACTGTCGGGCGTCCGCCAAAGTTTAGAACTTGATTCTGGATTTTGGCGGACCTATAACCAGTAGCATCTATCAAAGGGCTACGAGGAATATCGATGGAAAAGAAAAACCGTATCTGGGCCCTTGTCGGGCTCGCCATCATCTTGCTCGGCCTCATCGCCATTGGCGTCGAGTTCTCGTGGCAGGTGAACGACCCCAGGAACATCGTGTTCCCACGCATCATGAGCACCTTGGGTGCTTTGATGGTACTACTTGGAGGTACCTTCCTGACCCCGATCCTCAAGAGACGCTAAGAAACGTCTCATCGACTTCGTACTGCCCGACTCACCTCGGGCGTCCGCCAAAGTTCATAATAATATCATGGCCTTTGGTGGACTTTCACTCAAAACGGAGACATCATGTCCGAGATGACCCTTGGCAACCTCTTCAACAAGTACTTCAAGAAGATCAGCTATCCCTATGCCTTCATCGGCATGGTGATCTGCATGATCGTCTGCGAGATCTTCGGAGTGCTGATGGCACCCAACTACTCCCTGGAAACGTTGGTGGTCTGGGTCTCAAGCGGTGCCATGATCGGCGTCGCCCTGTCCATCACCTGGACCGTGCTGCAGGCCTTCGCGATGGCCCTGCGCGAATGGCTCGTCTACAAGGCGATGCTGCGCACAATGCGCCACTAGATCAGCTCCTTCACTTCTCTCGCCCTCACCCGAGGGCACATGCAATGCGCATCACTCACGTGGTGCTCAGTGTATAAAAAACAACCGCATTCTCTCAGGCGGTTGTTTTGTTTCAGTGGATCCCTCCTGGACGTCGGGATGGGTTAGTGGTGTGGCGGTTGTTTTGTTTCAGTGGATCCCTCCTGGACGTCGGGATGGGTTAGTGGTGTGGCGGTTGTTTTGTTTGTCGGAATAGGTCTGCCAGTATATGTCCAATAGGTCTTATAAGACCTATTTTATAAAACACAAAATATTCTGGAACCCTTGGATTTGGCAAGTTGCACCATTGGGTGCTTTTGTACAAACTCCCATATCGCGTCAGCTAGCACACCAGTTCCAGCACCGCAGACAATCTCTACCACCTGCTCCTTGCGAAACTGCATGTCGGCGAGAAATTGATCAACCTCAAGCTCTGCCTCGTGGACATTCATTCCATGCAAATCAATCGACTCAATCTCCGAGTCAATATCCGCCATGTTCAATAATGTCTCGTTTAAACTTTGTTTGTTTGATTTCATATGCACATAACCCCCTCCAACTCCCCCTTAAAAATGGGGAGGGTCGAAGTCTTGATTCCCCCTCCTTTTTAAGGAGGGGCTAGGGGTGGTTATAATTCATTAACAATAATCTCCCTAGTATCTACATCAACGTGCTCGATTGTGACCCGGTGTGTTGGTTCAAATGGTGACTTACCAAAAATATCAGGCCACTCAACACAAATCACAGTCTTATCATTTATATAATCCTCAAGCTCTAAAGCGCTAAGCTGCGATTCATCATCAAACCGATACAAGTCCAAGTGCGCAATCTTGGTTACATGCTCACCTTGCACTGGGTACTCATTCATAATTGTAAAAGTCGGACTCTTCACTCGTGCCGTTGAACCAAGCGCCTCAACCATACCGCGTACAAAAACCGTTTTGCCGGCACCGAGGTCACCAACCAACTCAATAAATTCACCACCCGCAAGTTTACGAGCAAACTTGGCTGCGATTTCTTTAGTCTGAAGTTCACTTTTTGAAACGTGTTTCATATATTACTTAACCCCCCATCCCGAAGGCCGTAAAAACGGCCGAGGGATCCCGATCGTTACAGTATGTCATCAGATAAATCTCTCCAATCAGGATTCTTTGAATTAATTAAAAATTCTTTCTTATTTCTACTAACACCTTTAATCTGTTTTTCTCGAGCAAGGGCTGAATCTCGATCTTCTATACACTCGAAATAAACAAGCTCAGTCGCATTGTATCTTTTCGTGAAACCCGCAACCAACTTTTCTTTATGCTCGTAATTTCTCTTCGCTAGGTCTGACGTAAAACCAGTATACAAAACAGTGTGCCTTGTGTTGGTCATGATGTATACGAAATGATAATCGTCGTGCATATATCTACGGGATCCTTCGTCGCCTTTAGGCTCCTCTGGATGGGTGATTACGGAATGACAGAGTGAATTAAACAATATCCATATTTGAGTCGGCCGCCAAGTCCTCAGGTTCTACGAAATTCTTATCGTTCTGTGCTCGGAAATATCCAGCGACAGCGATCATCGCTGCGTTATCAACCGAATAGGTAAACGGTGGTACAAATACCTTAGTTGCTCGCCGCGTTCCTTCTTTTTTGATCCGCTTTCGCAGCTCAATATTTGCTGCGACTCCACCTGCAAGAATAAACGACTTAGGTTTATACTTCTCGATCGCTTTCATAGACTTCTGTGTCAGCACATCAACCGCAGCCTCTTGAAAAGACGCAGCGATGTTTTGCCTAAACTCAACATTCTCAAGTTTATCCTCATTTTTACGCAAAGTATATAGAACCGATGTCTTTAATCCAGAAAAACTAAACTCAAAATTATCTCTATCCAAAAGCCCACGTGGGAAATCAAATGCTTTTGTATCACCACCCACTGCCAAGCGCGCAATGTGTGGCCCACCCGGGTATGGAAGTCCTAACATCTTTGCAACTTTATCGAATGCTTCACCTGCAGCATCATCCATTGTCTCACCAATGCGCTCAAATCTTCCATGGTCGTGCATTAACACCAACTCAGTGTGTCCACCCGAAACTATAAGACTAAGTGCGGGAAATATTGGAGTCTTCTGCGGCAAGAATAAAAACAATCGCTTAGCCCTTGGCAACCAACTAGCGTATATGTGACCTTCCAGATGACAAACTCCAACAAGCGGCACGCCCCAGCTCCATGCCAAGGTCTTTGCGACTTCAACTCCGATCCGCAACGCCGGCGCCAAGCCTGGACCTGACGTCACCGCAACGGCATCGATCCCTTTTCCATCAAACGGAATCTCGCGCTCAAGCATAGGAAAAATCGCAGCTAGGTGCTCGCGCGCTGCAACCTCGGGTACCACTCCACCATATTGCTGATGAGTTTGGATTTGAGAGAGCACTGTAGAGTTCTCAACCTTAAGTTGGTCACCCTTGCCCACCACAAGCGCCAAGGCAGTTTCGTCACAACTCGATTCGATTCCTAGTATTCGCATATAATTACAGTATACAGTAGGCGGTAGGCAGTATACAGTCAAGGCATTGACGAAACTCGATATTTATGGCACAGTCGCGGGCCCCTTCACCACAGCACGGAGTGTAAAATGAGCCCTACCAAGCTCTCACGACACGAGCTCGCCAACCTGGTCGAGCCCAGCCCCACCAACCCCCAGACCATCGACGCCGAGCTCGACGCTCAGGTGCAGGACTGCCACTGCGACGGCAAAGGAGGCCCCGAGGCTTTCTTCGTCGACCCCGACACCACCGGTATCAACGACGCCAAGGGAGCTGCGGCCTAGCTCAACTCTCGCCCCACCTGCCGACCAGGTGCAGTGCCACGCTCTCTAAGCGTGCACCACTGCCCTTGGTCGGTGTTTTGCTTTCTAACTCACTATTGACCTCGCGGGCAAAACAGGCTAATCTAATGCCTTCTTTCCGAGTATCTCTACTCTTACAAGAAGCGTCCCCTCACACGGAGAACATCATGAAAAGCGCAACGCCCTGGGAGCTCATCGACCAGCTTACCGGCGACATCCACAACGTGCGTGCGAGCCTGCGGATCACCATCGTAGGGCCAGGCCACGTCGTTCTGGAGATCCCCGAGATCGGCTTGGAACAAAAGCTCTGCCCGGGTCAACTCCCTGGCCACGATGACTTGATCGACCAGCTCGAAGTCCTGCGCGAGCAGAATGTTCTCATGTACGACACCACGTACACCGCGGCCTTATCCAATGACGGCAAGGGTATCATAATGACATCCAAATGTGGCCCCAAGCCAGCAACATACATGGCTCGGTTTGCCGAGCTCTGCGACCCAGTATTGCATAGCATCAACAGCGATCTCGCACTTATGTTGCAAGCATGGAAACGCCTGTGGATCCAGATCCTCAACAGCCCCATGCAGCTGTCCGATCAGCTTATGGAATGCGCACGCATGCACTTCGATGCCCTTCCACCCCAACACCCGCTCATGCTCCGACTCGCCCAAGGTACGCTGCTGAGAGTGCGTTTCCTGCCTACCGAAGAACTTGGCTGCCTCGGTGAGATGGCTCAGCTTGCGCTCAGTGACAGTCAGATGTCCTACAGCGCTAACGAGAACGCACTTCTCCAATTGCACCGCATGCACAACTACAGCTCAGGACACACGCCGATCGGTCACCTGCACGGCCACCGAGATCTGTGCGATACTGTTCTGGTGCTTACCCAGTTCCATGGCCTCATTGGTAAGTACATGTGCATGCGCTCCGGGCAACGCTACCAAACCATCATGGACAAGCACCTCGCCAACTTCCTGCACAACATGACCAGCAACAGACTGCGCCGAGCTCAGCAGATCGCGGACATGTTCCCGGGCCAGTGGCTCACGCCCGAGCCCACCGAGGGCTAGACTCTCAACTCCCCGCCCCACCTGCCGACCAGGTGCAGTGCCACGCTCTCTAAGCGTGCACCACTGCCCTTGGTTGGTGTTTTGCTTTTTACTCTCACTCCTCATTTCGACGTCCAGGAGAAATCCTCTTAGTTTCGATCGTGACTAGAAGATCTCTCCGATGCGTCGAGATGGTGAATGGTGTAATAAATAAACTAGACAAAACCCCAAAAACATGATGAATTGTAGTTAGCTCACACCTGCCCCTTCACCGCCGAGGTCACAATGGACACGATCCACCAAGCATTCGATTTGCTCGAAGACGGACATCCGCGAGTACACAACATCATCACCCAGGGAGCGCCGGTATTCCCAACAGAGCACTATGTGTTCGGCCCCACATCTGGTGTTGCGCAAAAAATTCTACTGCACTCGCAAGCGGGTGTGACGGAATTCAGCTGCACCATCGCCCTCACGCTGGAAAGTTGGAGCGAACGAGAGAACACTGAAAATGCAAGAGTCGAGACTGTGTGCATTTGGCGGATGCAGATCCTGCCCAATGATCCCGAGATCCGCAATGCCATCGACATGAAGCCGGACAACAAAGACGCCATCATGGATGAAGTAAAGCGAGCACTCAACATGCTCCAGCACGTACCACTGATCCGTGGCAGTGCGTTTATCCTTCGATTTGGACATAGAGGAGAGGAATACCCTTACATCGAGATCCTGCCCATGTTCTACTTTGGTCAGTGCATGATCATCGAAGAAGTAAACAAGCAGATCGAAGCATACCAACGCAAACAGCGAAACCCGTTCAACCTCTTGCTGTGGGCAGGCTACTGGATCTTTTACAAGGTCTGCAGCCAATTGCTGTCGGTCGACATTGACCCCCCGCCCCAAAAACCTACGGTTGTGGGAGATCCACCTGACCTGTGGGTAGGAAATGATCACATTGCAATCGTTGCATCCAGATTCGAGACCATTCTCTCGAGCCTGATCCGACGCATCGAGCTCCGCTTTGCGCAACGAATGATGGAGGTTGGTGTCAAACCAGCTCCAGGAGACAGCGACACTGTCGCATTCGTGAACAGCCGGGTCAGTGAGGGAATTTCGCGTCGACGACTCAAGCGAGATGGCGCCGTAACCGTATTCCGCCCAGGAATGGATGACTATGATGGCATCTCCATTCCCGTCGCGCGTGCTCCAACACCACGCACCAGCGCACCTGCTGGCTTAGGTAAAGCAGCGGCAAATGTAGCACCGCCGCCGCCGCCAAAAGGCATTGGCATAGTCGTGTCGCCCAGTGCGACACGTGATGTTGATCAGCCAGAAATTCCCACTGTGATGGAGCGAGGTGACAAGTTCATCGTGAAGGCCACCCAACCGGTACGCACGCGTAAGTTAACACCGCAACGCCCGACAGCCGGCAAACGTATCGGTGCTGACGACAATAAGAGCATGTACCTCGAAGACGAAGACTAGTGCCCTCGTGTGCTACCTTAAACGCCCCGACCATTGGTCGGGGCGTCTGTGCTTTTATGCAATGTTTAAGTGTTTAATCGCAAAGGCACCGCCTTTGCTTGTTTAAATGTTTATTTCGACGTAAACACTTTAAACATCTTCAACAATTTAAACCCTCTTCCTCAACCTCAGTGAATTCAATACAACTGATATTGATGAGAATGCCATGGCGGCGGCGGCAATCATAGGATTTAGTAGGCCGAGTGCTGCTAGTGGTATTGCGATTACGTTGTAGAAAAACGCCCAGAATAAATTCTGTCGAATAGTTTTATACGTTTGTCGCGCCAGCATGATTGCATTATAGATTTTCTCGGGTCCACCACCTACCAGCACAATCTGCCCGGCCTCAATTGCAATATCGGTTCCGGATCCAATCGCGATACCTAAGTCTGCTTGAGTTAAAGCCGGCGCATCATTAATACCATCACCTGCAAAAGCAACATGCTTACCCTTGGCTTGTGCCGCTTTCACAATCTCCAACTTTTTATCAGGTAAAACCTCAGCCTCAACTTGTTCAATTCCTAACTTCTTCGCAATCGCCATAGCGGTTCGCTTATTGTCACCTGTGATTATCATCACCTCGAGTCCAAGCTCTTTAAGTTGCTTTACCGTCTGAGCTGCATTTTCCTTTGGAGCGTCAGCAATGGCAAGTAATCCGATAATCTTATCTTCGATCGAAACAAGCACCACGGTCTTAGCCTCATCCTGCAACCTTTCGATCGCATCGACATATTCGTGATCGATTGATCCGCTCTGATGCATGAATGCTGGGCTTCCGATTCTGACCAATTTCCTGTCGAGCAATCCCTCTACACCTTTACCCGCAATCGATTGAAAATTCTCGATCTCTTTCACCTCACCTCCCTGCTCTTGTGAGTAATTTACAATAGCGCGCGCAAGCGGATGTTCGGAGTGGTACTCAAGTGACGCACAAATTGTGTAAAAATCTTGATCCTTTGATATCGCATCTGTCACAACTGGCTTGCCAATAGTCAACGTACCAGTTTTATCAAACATGATCACATCTAAATTACGACCACGCTCAAGTGCCTCTCCATTTTTAATCAATATGCCCTCTTTGGCACCTCGCCCTGTTCCAACAAGAATTGCAGTTGGAGTTGCAAGCCCCAAAGCGCACGGGCAAGCAATAACCAACACTGCGACCGCAGGAATCAATGACTCGTTGAGCTCGCCAGTAATAAAGAACCAAATCACACCAACCAAAATTGCGATAGCTGCGACAACTGGAACAAACACACCCGCAATACTGTCAGCCAACTTCTGCATTGGTGCCTTATGTTGTTGAGCTTCTTTCACGAGCCGTGCAATTTGCGCCAAAGCTGTGTCTGCTGAAAGTTTTTGTACTTCGATTGTTAGTGATCCTTGTTGATTAACCGTCGCGCCATACACAAGCTCGCCTTCTTGCTTGTGAATCGGCACACTCTCCCCTGTCAGCATTGATTCATCAATAACTGAATTGCCCTTAACTACAATTCCATCGAGTGGAATCTTTTCTCCAGGACGCACAAGTACATTGTCACCAACTTTCAAAAGTTCGATCGACACTTCTTTGATCTGCCCATCTGATTGGATTAAATGCGCGGACTTAGCGCCAAGCTCTAGCAATTTCGAAACTGCCTCACTTGCCTTACCCTTACTCTTTGCTTCCAAATATCTTCCCAAAAGAATAAACGTAGTAATGACGGCCGCAGTTTCAAAGTACACCTCGCCGCCAATAAACATCTGATACCAACTAAACACTAGCGCCACGCTTGTTCCCATGGAAATCAGCGTATCCATACTTGCCTGCATGCGCTTGAGCTGACCAATGGCTGCTTTGTGAAACTGCATACCAGGCCAGAGCACCACAACCGTTGTAAATATTGCCTGAATCCAAATCGAAAGTCCGATACCAGAAATCGTAACTGGAATATCAATCATGAACATCGCCAAGACAAACGCTGGCACAGCAAACACAGCTGAAATAATCACACTATGCATTACACTTTTCTCATCTCCATGATCGTGACCATCACCATGATCCATACCACTGATCGAATAGCCCTGATCTTTAATCGACCCGTGAATCTTCTCGACACTTATTTTCGCGTCATCAAATTCCACCTGCCCTTCTTCAAGTGCATAATTAACGTTCGCTGATTTAACTCCTTCTTCTTTTTCCAAAGCATGCGAAATATTTGTAGCGCACGATGCGCAATGCATGCCCTGAATTTTTATTGTTGTTTTTTTCATATTCTCATTCTTTGATTATTCTATTACATTCATTGTACCGCGTACCATTCCCATGGAACAGCTAAACGTGAACTGCCCGGTTTTAGTTGGAGTGAACTCAACTACATTTTCACCTGGGTACAAATATTCCCTCACTCCAAAAGCAGAGAGAATTAATGAATTAGCGCATCCCATAAAATCAGCGCCTTCAATTTCCCAGCGTACTGGCACATCTTTCACAACACTCAACGTGCTCGGCTGATACGTACCGGCTGAAGTCACATTCATCTTAATAACTTGATACTCATCATCGTACACAATGTCACCAACCTCAACTTGCGCATTTACAAACATCGAACTCGGATGCATATCCAAAAGAGTTAATCCATTTTCTAAGTTACTCATTCCAAGCAAAAGCACAAGCACACCTGCAACGCTGGTAATTTGTTTCAAAACCCTACCC
Organism: Candidatus Uhrbacteria bacterium; assembly: GCA_018673485.1. Taxonomy (GTDB): domain Bacteria; phylum Patescibacteriota; class Patescibacteriia; order UBA9934; family UBA9934; genus UBA9934. The sequence continues at coordinate 55,079 of JABHCP010000005.1, read as the reverse complement.
CTGGAAGTCGATGTGATCCATCCGATTCCTAAAAGTGCTGGGACAGTTCCAAGCGCAAACACTCCCATTACAATAGCTGACGATTTTGGATCACCGAGTGACAATGCGAACAACTGCATCGCTTGCGTGAATCCGCAGGGTAAGAAGAAGGTCAACGCACCAAGCGTTGCGGGCACTGCCGGGTGATGAGAACTACTTAAATCGTGAATCTTATGTGAGAGCCACTTTGGTGGCGCGATATTGAACGCACCCTTTGGCCACAGATTAAGAAGATTGACTCCCAAGCCAATCATCACTATCGCGATTACGAGAATAAACATGCCGTTGGCTGTAACCGAGAGCTGAATAGACTGACCGATCCAACCAATAATTGCACCAAAGATTAGAAACCCAACTATACGACCGATGTTAAACAAATAATGTGGTCGCATTTTCTGCTCTTTGGTGAGCGACCCTCCACGCTTAGCGACAGATGCCGAGACTGCTGTGATCAGCCCTCCCAACACGGCAGTGCAAGATGAAAACGCAGCAATCAATCCGATCACAAACACTCCCATCATTCCACTGACCTCCTCAACGTTTGGAGAAAGCAGGAATATCCCAGTTCGCTTTAGAATCACATAAAGTCCAATGATCACAATGATCACTCCGGCAACGTATGTCCAGTTGAACTTTTGAGGCGACTCGATCTTATCGGTTTTATTCTTTTTGCGATCAACTACCGCGTATCCGTGTTCTGCCAAGATAGGCTCAAAGTCCTCGGGACTGATGTCCTCACCTTCTTCAAGATTCACAGTTAATAGTTGTTTTGTATGCGATGCGTTAGCAGATCGAATCTGCGGCATCTTTGTAAGTTCGCGCTCAATTATGATTTCACAACTTGCGCACGATGTTCCATCAAGCTGGAACGATTTGGTTTTTGCCATAATAAAAAAACATAAATACTTAAATCTCTCTCCAGAAAAAAAGTACTTACGCCTATTCGCGTTTTTGGATTGTTAAAAGACGTACCTGATCGCCAGGTGGTGCCTGATCATCGGGTAACTCAAAATTTGAAAGTTGAACTTCTTCGTGAACTTCTGCTATAGCGTCAAGCAAGGCCGCAACAGCTGGAACTGAAAACTCTGGATGATCAGCCATCTGCGACGCCTGACTCATACAATGCTCCAAGCACTCTTGTGCCGCCTCATGGTCCATTCCCATGTCCATCTCCATATCATCTTGTGCATGCACAAACACAGAACCCCACTGCAACGGTGCGTGGAATAAAAAGCCCAAGGCTATAATTGAAATTGTAAGAAGTCTTAACGTTTTCACAACAAGATTATTCTAACACGATGCCATGGAATATAACAGCATTGACATACTCACTTAAAAATGCTAGTCTGCAGTGTCAATTCCTGACCCGCCTAGCATTGGTCAGCTAGTACTGGAGATACTGTGACGATCAGTCAGCAAGAATTCGAAGCTCTGCAACCTACCGACACCCTCATCGACTGCAATGGTCACCGCTGGGATGTCATCGATACCGAAAAGCTGCCCAGTGGCAACAAGCGAGTCATGGCGCGGAGCCCCAGCGGAAAGGTACTCACCCTGCGCCACACCGCGCGCGGTGGCATGAACTGCATCGCCAGAAATCTGTCCGAACTGGTCATGGAGCTCAGCCACGCCTCGGCCCAGGTCCACCGTCCTAGCGCCTGATCGGTGCGACCCGCGCCGACTCACACCCCGACTCGTTCGGGGTGATTGTGCTTTTGAGGGAAGGTTTAAAATGTTGAATCGTAAAGGCTGTGCCTTTACTTGTTTAAAATGTTTATTTCGAAGCAAACACTTTAAACAGCTCCAACACTTTAAACTTTCCCGTTTGACAAGACGCTTTGAAATCGTTACACTCAATTTAGAAATTGTGTGCAAGAAAACACGGCGACGAGCCGAGTTTTTTTATTCCCTATTATCAGAAGATCTCTCACTCCTTCAGGAATTCGAGATAAAAATTCGATCGAATTCAATTCCCTCCTCCTCTACCCCTTATACCACTACGCCGATAGGCGTATACCCCTTCTACCACCCTTCCTATGCTTAAACTTTTAAAAAATCACTTTGGATACGATTCATTTCGTCCACTGCAAAGAGAAATTATCGACACCGTACTTGCAGGGCAAGATGCGCTTGTCCTAATGCCGACCGGTGGTGGAAAATCTTTGTGTTTTCAACTCCCAGCGCTCGTACTTCCTGGGATCACACTTGTGGTATCGCCACTTATTGCCTTGATGAAAGACCAAGTTGACGCATTATGTGCTAATGGAATTTCCGCTGCTTTTATAAATAGCTCGCTGACCGCAAAACAACAGCGTGATGTAATGGAACGCGCCGGTTCAGGGGATTTAAAGATTCTCTACCTTGCACCAGAGCGACTTAGCTCAAGTGGGTTCTCTGATTTTTTAGACACCTTAAACATATCGCTTCTAGCAATCGATGAAGCTCACTGTATTTCTGAATGGGGTCATGATTTTCGTCCAGAGTACCGCAACCTTCATACCCTGCGTGAAAAATTCTCCAATGCACCAGTCATTGCCTTAACAGCAACTGCGACCCCGCGCGTGCAAGAAGATATTATTGATCAACTCAAAATAACTGATACACCACCATTTGTATCAAGCTTCAATCGCGAGAATCTTCACTACACTGTTCGTTCCAAGTTCAATGCATTCTCGCAACTCACAGAACTTTTGCAATCCCAAAAAGAAAAGTCAGCAATAATCTACTGTTTCTCACGAAAGGACACAGAAAGAACTGCCATAGAATTATCACACGCTGGACTCAAGGCACTACCCTACCACGCCGGGCTCTCCAAAGATTTAAGAATACAAACTCAAGAAAAATTCATTCGCGACGAGGCCCCAATCATCGTTGCCACGATTGCGTTTGGAATGGGAATCGATAAACCTGATGTGCGCTTGGTCGTACACATGGACATTCCAAAAACTGTTGAAGGATACTACCAAGAAACCGGACGTGCAGGCAGAGACGGGCTCCCCAGTGAGTGTATTCTTTTCTATTCATACGCAGATCGCCGAAAGCAGGAATACTTCATCAACCACATTTCAAATCCCAATGAGAAGAAGCTGGCGATCAACAAACTCGACAACATAGTGGACTACTGTCAAAGCGACGCGTGCCGACGTACCTATCTTCTAGACTATTTTGGTGAGAATCGAAGTGAACCCACGTGTGATGCGTGCGATAATTGCGTTACGCCTGACGTTGAGCACTCTGACGCTACAGAAATATCAAAAAAAATTCTCTCTGCAGTTTTGCGAACCGGCGAGCGATTTGGAGTAGCGCACATTTGTGATGTTTTGCGAGGGTCGAACAAAAAAAGAATCTTAGAGCTCGGTCACAACAAACTTTCAGTCCACGGCATTGCCCAAAGCGTCCCAATGACCACCCTGCGAGAATATCTGCAGGCACTAAAGAAGCTAGGGTTCTTAGAACAAAACACCGGTGACTACCCCACCCTACGAGTAAGCTCAAAAGGAAAGCAAGCACTGCAAAGCGATAATCCAATTTTGCTACCAGTTTCAAACGCTCAAAAAACTAAGTCAGTGCGAGCGTCTGAGTCCAAACTCGAATACGACGTCGAAGCATTTGATAAATTACGAGCTATACGTAAAGAGATTGCAGACGAACAAGACGTTCCACCATTTATCATCTTCGGCGACAGAACACTGCACGAGATGGCCTACTATTTCCCATCAACACTTGATGCCCTTTCAAATATATTCGGAGTAGGAACGCGGAAGCTCGAATCCTTTGGAGAAGAATTTCTTAAATGCATCGCAGCGCACGTATCTGAAAACCAACTAGAAGAAAAACCAATTCCCACGCGAGCCTCACCACGCACAAGCAACAAACCCAGCCGATCAAGTGCCACACTCGACGAAACCAAGTCCCTATTCGATCAAAAGCTCACAGTAGAAGAAATGGCACAGCAACGCGGACTAACCCAAGGCACAATCATCCAGCACATAGAAAAACTCCTCTACACAAATAAAATCTCCAACATTGACCACATAAAACCAGCAGAACCCCAATTCAAAGAAATCCAAAAAGCCTTCAAAGCAACAAAATTCGCAACCCTGACATCTATACACAAACATCTAAAAGAAAAATACACCTACGACGAGCTACGGTTGGTTAGGTTGTTTCTGTAACTCCAATAACTATTGACAAACACTCCATTTTTGAGTATCCTTCTGACGCAAACACAAACACCATCCACCCCGGCCCCATCGTCTAATGGTTAGCCCGGCGGAGCCGGGTCCGGCTACGCCGGAGACGCATATGATTATATATTTCGTTTATGTAATACAAAGTGAGATAAATAAGTGTCTATATATTGGCTCAACAGATGATATCGAGCGTCGATTGCTTGAGCATAATTCTGGAAAAACAAGATCAACGAAGCCGTTTGTACCATACAGATTAATTTATTCCGAAGTTTACGAGAACAAAAAAGAGGCAATTCAAAGAGAACGTCAAATCAAAAGATCTGGTAAAGTTCGTAAGGAATTAAAAGAAGGTACATACCCCGGCCCCATCGTCTAATGGTTAGGACGCCAGGTTTTCATCCTGGAAATGGGGGTTCGATTCCCCCTGGGGTCACCATGAAAAGCAGTCACCGAATAGGTGACTATTTTCATTGGAAATTTCCAGACAGGATAAGTGTGCCGAAGCCGCAATAGCATAGCTAAGTACCAGAAATAGCCAAGCCAGAAATGTAGCACATACAATGAGTATTTGTTATGATGTTAAAAAGGAAATTAAGGACCAACTGGGTGTGATTCAATACAAGGACAAAATAGATATCAAGAAAGTACGCAATTTATTTGTCGTGGTACTTACATTTGTTTTGCTCGCCTCATTTCTTCCGCTGATTCAATCAACTTGCAACCAAAACGTAGGCTTAGCACTTGGTGTTGCAACATCTGCATGCCATAACCATGAAATGTCTAGCACACTGCATAAAGACACGGAAACATCAGAAGCAGTTGTACCAAATAAAAATATTCTATTCCTGGCAATCCTGACAATCATTGCTGCAATACATTTTCCACTCCCAAAAACATTTGAACAAAAACTATTATATCCAACGATTCATAGAATGAAGTTTATGCGTTGGATATGGGCGAAGCAAAGACCTTTTTTATCATCAAAATCATTTATACCCTTTTTCGTGCCAATGCATGACGCGTAGATAAAATAGATTGTACGAACATTCTATTAATAATTTATTTTATATTATGCAAAATCAGAAAAAAGGATTCTTTGACGGGAATCCAAAAATGTTACTTATATTTGGACTGGTGTCTGGAATAGCTATTACCTTGTTATTCAACAATATATCAGATCTCTCATTAACCTCCACGACATCAGACACTGACGAACCCACAGTCATTACCGTTAATAACAATGAAGCTCAGGCGCCTACGGCCAATAATACGATCGTGCCACCAATCACAGATGATGATCATATAAGAGGCGACGTAGACGCTCCACTAACCTGGATCGAATACTCAGACTTTGAATGCCCGTTCTGTAAACGTTTCATGCCAACAATGGACAGCATGTTGGAAGACTATGAAGGAGAAATAAAACTCATATTCCGACACTTTCCATTAAGCTTTCACTTACCACTGGCCATGACTCAGGCAGAAGCAACAGAATGTGCAAATGAATTTGCTGGGAACGATGCATTCTGGGATATGCATGACTACATCTTCAATGAAACGAGCTCGAATGGAAATGGAATGAGCGAAGGTGATCTTGTAAATTTCGCGGTAGAGTTAGGAATAGATGAATCAGACTTCCAAACTTGCCTAGACGATGATCGCTATGAAGACCACATAAATGAAGATATTGCTGGGGGAGCTAGTGCCGGCGTTACAGGAACACCTGGGTCAATCTTCATTGACGCTGATGGAAATGCACAGCTTATTTCCGGAGCAATTCCATATAGCTCTATTCAAAGCATCATAGATGCTTCGCTCAGATAATTATATGACGAATATTTATACAGGCTTTCGCCGTGTATTCATGAAACCCCGCGCGTTAATCATTACGATTATCGTCGCAGGGGCCTTCCTCGCATTTATAGCTCTACTACCAAATCGTTCGCTGATATTATCCCTACCAGAAACATATTCAATTTGGGATAAAACTCGAATAATATTCAGTCTTTTGGGAAGCCTGGGAACGAACTTTAGTACAGCATCACTGATTAGCTATATATTCATCAGCATATTAACTGGCATGAATATTGCCTTAGTCTATGATCAAGTACGTAGCCGTACAAAACTTCATCGCACAAATGGCTTAGGGGTAATAGGCGTTATTGTAGGAGTTCTTGGAGTTGGCTGCACTGCGTGCGGATCTGTAATACTATCATCACTCGTCGGACTAACTGCTGCGAGCCAATTCATTGGACTGCTTCCGCTCAACGGACTAGAGTTTACCATCACAAGCTTAGTGCTTATCATGGGATCAACATATTATCTGCTATTACAGGCGGGTAAAAAATCATTCATCTGTAAAATATAACTATGACTAAAACACAATATATAATCGGGGGATCGATTATATTAATCGCGGGACTTATAATATGGTCTGCCATGCAACCATCGCCAGGAGTACAAATTTCGGACATGGGTAATGAGCACATTGACTCTATTGATACACCACACAGTGCATACAATACAACGCCACCAACCTCAGGCCCTCACGTTGGAAATATCGCCAAATGGGGAATCCACGATGAGCAGATTGCCGATGAGATTCAAATACACAATCTTGAAGATGGTGGCGTCATCGTGCATTATGACAATGAACGTGTTTCACAAGAAGTTATTAGTGATCTAGAAGACATTGTTAGAAACTATTCAACACTAGTGATACTCGAACCATACTCAGGATTGAATACTTCGATTGTATTAACTGCGTGGAATAAAATAGATGAATTGGATGATTTCGATGAGGAACGCATCAAAATATTCATCAATGCCTACAAAGGAATAGATCATCATAACTAAAATACCAACCCTAATATAATAATGTATAAACCCTCTCAACTAACCTTGAGGGGGTTTATACGATTGACAAAATGCCATTTTTAGACTAATATCATTTTCTTGACTCAGAGTACGTTGGCACTTTTGCCCTTGTGCTTCCAGTCTAGAATCTCGAACAAGGAGCTCTTTTGAAAATCAAAAAATCAGACGCGCTCTTTGCGCTTCAGATGATCCTGATGGTCTTCTTTGTAGGTGGGCAAGCACACCGCATGACGCAGTCCGTTGAAGGAATCAGCCCCACGTGGCTCATCTTCGGCGAGATCTTCTGCATCATCAACATGAGTCTGGCTTGGCTCAGCTGGCGTGACACACCTGGACGAGCGGTGATGCAACTTCTCATCACGCACACAGGTTGGACAGTTGGCATCGGCCTTCTCGTTGGCCTATTGCTGGTTCGTATGTCAGAGGTCGGATGGGGATGGTACGACACACTCGCCAGCACTGTCGTGGTGATCACGATAATCGGAATCTTCACCGTTGCCTGGCGACGAAAGCTAAGTATCACAGATCCGATCATCCGAGGATGGCTTGCGGGCATCTTCCGAGGCATTCCACACTTCGCTATGGCCTACAAGATCAGCCTCGTCGGTGGAGACGGCATTGCAGCCATCGCAGTTTGGATCGCTCACGCAACGACACTCATCCGTATTGGTCAACTTGCCTTTGCAGTTCGCGAGGCAGGATGGAACCGATCACTTCGAGGCATGGCAATCAGTGAGCTCTCCAACGAAATCACCTGGATCATCGTTACCATCGTCTGGATCTTCTGGTAGGCACCACCTGCCCATACCCCTCGCCATCTCTGTACTCTCGCAGGATGGCGCTTTTGCTTTTTGGATATCAAGCGTCAGAATACGATATCGGATACTGTATTTTAAGTAAGCTCGATAATCAATATAACCACTCCCCCATTGACAAAATTGAATTTTTAGGCTACTCTGAGCTGTCGTTCAAATCTTTGAACACAACATCAACACAGGGAGAACCCATGTCGAGTACACGCAAAAAGAGGTTTACGTCCATCGCCTGGTCTGTGATCGCAATCTTCGTCGTCTTTGCCGCCCTAGACCACTTGAGCGGTGACAAAAGTACCGAGTCGAACAACCCGGTGCCTGCCGTCACGAAGACTGTTGCGAGACCTGCGCCTCAGCAAGGCACCCAGGCTCACAAGGTGACCCAAGAGGACGTGGAGTTCGTCGAACGCGTCTTCATGCCCGACCTCTACCGACTCGCGAACGAGTACCCGATCGAGACAGCTCGCAAAGAGATGGCTTTGATCATGGGTATGGTCGCCAACGGAGAGATCCGGGTCGGGATGCAGACTGGTGCCATGAATCAGAATGCCCTTGCCTACGCGGTCACGGAGAACGGAAAAAAGAAAATCGGCTTCGTGTACGTGAACCTGAGGGATCTCTACGAGAGCCACGACCGCGAGACCGTCGAGGACTACCTCGTCGGCGTCGTTACCCACGAAGGCTATCACCTGACTCAGCAGGATTTTGCCGGTCGCGCCATGGATCCGGAGACGCTCCGCCAGTCCGAGGCAGATGCCTGGTGGTACAGCATGGAAAAAGTGTACAAGCCCATGTTCGACGGTGGACGGTTCCGTGGATTCTCAGCCGACGATGGCTGTTTCCTCGCTTCCCGCCTCTTCATGGACGCCAAAGGCGACCCGAACCACCCAGCGTGGATCCAGTGGTCAAAGGCTGCCACAGGGCTTCCCCCGGACTCTTTCTAGCGTTTGTGGTGGGCCTACTCACCAATACCTTCGCCGTCTCTGCATCCTCGCAGGGCGGCGTTTTTGCTTTTTGGGTATCAGGCGTAGGGGGTTGACAAAAAGCCTAAAATGTGGCAAAGTGTTGTGGCTTGCATAAGGTTTCGGAGCGTTTCCGTGCCGCATCTGCAAGACTGGAGAAGACATGAAGAAGCTGATCATGATCGCACTGCTGGGCACGATGCTGACCGCCTCCTCCGCCGCCGTCGCCGACACCGACACCGACTCGAGCTCCTGGTGGAGCCGCCTCTGGGACGACATCGGCCTCATGATGGAGCTCTAGCGATCAGGAGCCCATCACCCGAGTAGTCCTCCAAGTAGGACGCTCCCTGCCCACGGTCCGCAGCCTCGCTGTAGACCGTGGGTATTCGCTTTATACAATTAAAAAACACGCGCAATGCGTGTTTTTTTAATTTCGAAACTATACTTATCACTCTTCCCCGCTCTGCAGCCACTTTACTCCTAAATAAACAAACGGGGTGTCTATAGCGGCAAATGCGATTTTGAAGAGATAGTATGGGATTGAGAGGCTAATAATGAATGCGAATGTGAATTTGTCTGAGATTCCGTAAAACGCGATTGTCATGAATAGGAGCGTGTCGATTGCTTGGGACACAAACGTCGATAGGTTATTTCGCAGCCAGAGCATCTTGCCCTTGGTCTTCTTTTTCCAAAACTCAAACGCCCAAACGTCGTGGAGCTGTGCTACCGCAAAAGCAATAATGCTGGCAATCATCATACGCAAGGACGTTCCAAAGATCGTCACATATGCATCGTTAAACTCATAACGCTCATGTGGGCCAAGGATTACAAACAATGCTGTGTAAACGAAAGTGATTATCAATGTAATAAGTCCAATAATAACAAACTGCTGTGCAGTCTTTTTGCCGAACACCTCTGCAATTATATCTGTAATTAAAAACGTTAATGGAACCATGAATATTCCAACAGACACTGAAATACCAAGCAACGTTGTAATCTTCCCTCCCAAAAGATTCATCCCTACCAGCAATCCAATAAATACTCCCAAAAGCATTTTTAATTTAAAATCTTGTTTCATATGAAGTAAAGACTATCAGAATAAACATATTAAGCACAACACCCCGCCAAAACGAGGTGCGTTAATGAACGGGGTTGTGAGTACGAGCGAATTAGGCGGCCTTGCACTGTGCCAGCTCCAGGAGCTTTGCGATTAGCTCGTCCTCGTTCCAGGCTACTATCATGGCGTGAGCCTCTACGATCTCTTTATGATAATCGCAGTTGAACTCACCGAACTTGTAAGCGCCGTAGTTGAGAATAACTACGACCTTTGGAAAAAGAATTCGCATGGCAATGAGTGCGTCATCAAGATCTGGAAAGTGCACGCCGATTTCGACGATTACCGCGTCATAGGACTGACCCTGCGCCTGGCGTTCAATAAACCAACGCAGAGCCTGTGCTCCGCGGTACGTCACACTGTGCACCTCGCTTGAATCCTTGCTCAGCTTAGGTGCTAACTGACTTTTGATACAGCACTGCCGCGTGATGTAAAGAATATTCAAATGTTCTGGAAACTGCATCTGTAACCTCCGGTGTTGTTGACTGTCATCCTGAACGAAGTGAAGGATCTGCTCAATAAATTCTTCACTATGTTCAGAATGACACGAAAGACGGCAACCCCCTCTATCTCCCCCTTGGGAAGGGGGAGGAGCTCATCATCACCCAAGATGCCGCCACAAATGATCGAAGATCATTTTTTGTGTTTGCGAGATTGACTTGTCATCGATGATTACACCAAAGAGTCGTGACTTTTCGTCAGCTGACACGTATGCGGTCTTGTCGCCATAGATAAAGATGTAAGTTGGGGCGCTTTGCTTTTGAGTGAGCCACTTACGCTGATCGAGTCCATAGGTTTTTCCACCCGCACCAAGCGCGATCGCACGCACGTTCACTTTATTCTGCTTTCGCGTTGCGTTATACCGTGGCCATGCTTGCGCGATCAGATCACGAATACCAGAACTTGAATATACTCTATACTTTTTTGCCTTTGTTCGCTTAGTTGTAGAAAGAACGTCTTGCAGAATTTGCTTTACCCCGCGCGGACCTTCGTAATACCTTACCGTTGGACGATACGACATTGAACCAAAGATATCTTGAAACTCAGGAATCGCTTTTTCGATTCTTTCGCGAGCCTCACTGAGCGCGAGCTCTTTGCGGGACACAAGCCTACGCAACTGCTTTGGGTCTTCAGCTGTGAAATATCGATGAGATGAGCCATCAACAAAGCTCACAAGCTCAAGATCAATAAGTCTTCGCAACACATCATGCACAGTAGAGCGACTGATCTTCGAGATCTCTGCAACTCTACGCAATGGCGCACTTCCAAGTTTTGCAAGTGCGAGGTAGACATCAAGGTCTCTTTGATTAAGACCGATTAGCTCCAACTCTGCATTAGTAATAATAGCTTTGTTTTTCATAAATGATCGGCAATGGTATAAGTAACTATATTATTGTACCAAAAATAGCCATAATTGCTACGGCTATTTTGTCCGGACTTATCCGACAATCTTTACGATTAATTACCTCCCTCTATCGAGAATCCCATTTCGATAAAGCTCGACTACCACCATTACAGCTGCGAGGATTGTTGGTCCGATGATAAACCCAATTGGTCCGAGCCATTGCAGACCTCCCAATATCGAAATGAGGATCAACAACTGATTCATGTGAGTCTTGGAGCCAACTATAAATGGTGAAATCAGATTATCAACTGTGCTCACTGCCACAACCGACCAAATTAAAAGTCCAAGCGCTGCCCATGGCTGCCCAATGATCAATAAATAGATAATCGCTGGAACTAATATGATGCTAGTTCCGACCATCGGTACTTGTGATGCGATGATAACGAGTGCACCCCAGAGTATGGCCCCTGGCACTCCAAATATTGTCATACCAATTGTTGCCAAAGTGGCCTGCACCACCGCCACGACTAACGCGCCAAAGACAACCGACCTTACGGTGTTGGATATTCGCTTCAAAATCTTTGCGTCCAAACTATCTTTAAACGGACTGATGTCCAGTGCTAATATATAAATCTCCTCACGGTCATGCAAGAAATAAAACAATGCAATAAAGAAAATCATCACATGGATCAGGATCTTAGCAGTACTTGATAATATCGATGCAACGTTTTCAGCTGCCCAAGTTGCTGCAGCCCTACCTAACTCAACTAAATCAATAGAACGAACTTCATCTTGCAGTGCTTTTGGTAGAACATTGTAGACCGAGCTTGTCGACTCTCTAAAACCTTCAATAATCGTGTCTTGACTGATTGTGATCTCGACTACGTCAGATGCCTGCTGAACCATAAGAGCCGCCACACCAAATAACGGTCCCACCACAATAACCAATACTGCCAGTAACATAATAAAGGCTGACAACTTCTTGCTGCGCACTAGTTTTCTTAACCTAATTTCAATTGGAGAAAGAATGATTGCAAAAACACCGGCGGTGACTAACACTAACGCAAACGGCGCTATCACCTGCCAGTATAAATAAAGAACGATTACACTTGCGACGATAAAGAACCATCGAATGTGAGCAATGCTTGGTTTTACTTTTGTCATATGGGGTGATTATATCAAAAGTAGGCAGTATGCAGTAGGCAGTATGCGGCTTCAAACTCAGTCTCCTAGTCTACCGCCTACTGTCTACTGCATACCGCCTACGTCATTCCCTCTTGACATTTCGCCAATATCTGCGTATTCTGCTGATGTGAAGTTCCTTCACGCCCCTCCCCTCGATTTCTTCGAGGGACCCCCGCCCCTCCACTCCATCCCCTGGAGACACCATGAGTGCAACTGAACCCCACGTCGAACAGGCCACTACAGAACCAACGCCTATCGACATGCTCGAGACCGCCCTGGTCAGCTTCATCATGTGCTTCGTCACGCGCCCCGAGTGCGTTCGGCTCGATATCATCACCGGGCGCCGCAGTGTTGTCGTGGACGTCATGGTCCACCCCAGCGATGTCGGCCGCGTGAAAGGTCGCGTAATCAACGGCCGGAACGAACGTCTCGCCCTGATCTGCGACATGGCAGACGAAATCGCACGTCGATACAAGATGCGCTTGAGCACAGTCGACGTGACCAACGTGCGTCCTGACGAAGTTCACGCAGTATCGCAACCCACTTTCGAGGTCATCGATCGTAACAATGGCTCCATCCGCGAGGTCGCTATTGCCTGACACAACTGATTCCCTCCTCCTGCCCTGCCGGCCACTCCGGCGGGGCTTCAAGCATCTGACAAAACTAAGAAGTCAGACTTCAGAACCCAGTCGAAAAACTAGACTGAAGTCTGACGTCTGGGTTCTGGGTTCTGACCTCTGTTTCTGATATAATAAAAACATATGGAGGCACTATCTTACTACTCTGTGATGTCGCTTATATTGGCACTCACATGGATCTTAATCTTTGTCACCAAGGAAGAGCTTAGAAAAGAAATGCTAATTATAAGCATCTTCTCAATTTTCTTGTTGCCAATTTGGATCGCCACGCAGGCTGTAGCTGCAGGATCAATGCAAGCACTGTTTTCATCACTATCATTTTTGGACTTAATATTTTTATTCTCAGTTGCTGGAATTGCATCAACGGTGTTCCACGTTTTCTTTGGTAAGCATTATCAAAACATGCCCAAACCAAAACGCAAAAAAGAAAGAGATGTTATTGCAAGCGCTTGGATACTAGGCACATTCTTTGGCCTATTGCTCTTTGTTTGGGCAACTATATTACTAACTGTGGCGTTTGGCCTCACAACCTCTGTCGCTCTGCTAATCGCCGCGATCATACTCGCCGTATACATTACCAGTCACAGACATGACTTGTTGGGGGATTCTATTTGGAGCGCAATATTCACAGCGTTCATTGTATTTCTGGCCTCCACGCTTGGATCGGCATTTACGAGCACAACGCCGGTCATCCCTTTCATCCAAACTAATGAATTCATCAATGGCGTGTCACTTGATCTGATATATTGGGCGCTCGCACTTGGACTTGTACTTGGGCCTTTGTATGAATTCATACGTAGAAAATTACTAAAATAGTATGGACGACCAATTGTGGGAATCACAAGAGGGCCAGTTAGCAGTTGACGTTTTAGAGACGCCAAGCGAGATTATTATTCGCTCAGCAATAGCTGGAGTTAAGCCAAAAGACATTGATATAAACGTCACTAGTGATTTGGTTACGATAAGGGGCGAGCGTGAACGACACCGTGAGCGCCATGACACCACAATGCATTTTGAAGAATGTTTTTGGGGTAGCTTCTCGCGATCGATCGTGCTCCCTGCCCACGTTCAGCCCAATGAAGCCAATGCGGACATGAAAAACGGTGTACTAACATTGACCATTCCTAAAGCGCATGCTGAAATGCAGGTACCAGTTCGGGAGGACTTATCTGATTGATAAAATATAATATGGCACAATTCATCAAAACTAGCGTCGACACAGTCCGCAGTTACAAAAAACCGATCTTAATTACGACCGGTATTGTTTTATTCATTGCTATCGCAATCAGTGCTAGCTCGTTTGCTTATGCAAGAGCATATCAAGGTCGCATATTGCCGAATGTTTTCATCGGCATTGCTGACGTTGGAGAACTATCTGAAGCAGATGCTACCGAGGTTTTACAGCAACATGTTGACGACATGCTAAATAATGGCGTTGATGTTACCGTAGATGGTCAATCAGGTCACATCGACCTAAGAGCGTCAATTATTGAAGAGCCTGACCTAGCGCATGACTTAATATATATTGATACCGCTGATGCTATTGAGGTCGCCATGGCTGTGGGGCGAACGGACTCCATTTGGACAAACTTAACTACACCAATAAAACTTCTAATAGAACCAACTGTACTCTTACGGCCATCTGAGATCGATGAGGATGACATTCGCGAGCAACTAACACAACAATTTGGCGAACTTGAAACACAGTCATTGCCAGCTGACTACAGAGTTAATCTTAACGATGCAGAGGCTCCTGTGAAATTCATGCCAGGGAAAGATGGTACAGAAATTGATTATGAATCCGCTATCGCAGCACTTTGGGATGATGCAAACGACCTGGAGCTCGAGGACATAACCATCAACTTGCGTGACATCACGTATGAAATGACATCTGATGATGCGCTTTCAATCAGCGATGAAGTTATCGAGATCGTGGAAGCTGCCCCGTACTACCTTACGTACACCTCGGAGACTCTACGTGAATATTGGTGGACTGTGGACGCAGATGAGATATCAGACTGGATAGAGCCAGCATATTCAAAAGACGGTGATGTAATAATTGTCTTTGCAGGTGGCACCTACGAAGCTTTCGTGGAAGATGTGACGGATGACGTAAACATCAGTCCAGTGAACGCCCGATTTGTAATGGAGGACAACATCGTTACCGAATTCTCTGGTAGCCAAGATGGAATTGAACTCGATTCTAAAACCACTATGCAGGAACTCTTCGATGAGCTTGGTCAAGAGGATGTTGTAATTGATATAACTGTTGCCAACACTCCGCCAGACGTTTCTACCGCTGACGTTAATAACTTTGGCATCTCAGAAATTATTGGTGTAGGAATATCTGACTTCTCTGGGTCTCCATCAAATCGAATATCAAACATTCAACATGGTGCATCTAAGCTCGACGGGCTTTTGATCGCGCCTGGCGAGACAATCTCACTCGTTGGAATGCTCGGGCCTTTTACTGTTTCTGATGGATACCTAGCAGAACTGGTGATCAAGGGTGATGAGATTATTCCAGAGGTAGGTGGTGGATTGTGCCAGATTGGAACAACCGCCTTTAGAGCCGTAATGAACTCTGGACTCCAGATTGACCAACGACAAAATCACTCACTAGTTGTTTCTTATTATAACGATCCAAGTAATGGAAATCCTGGAACTGATGCGACTATCTACGACCCATATCCGGACTTTAAGTTCACAAATGACTACGAAGACTATATTTTACTCAACACTGAAGTGGATCTCGCCACTCTTGATGTTATATTCACTTTCTGGGGAACAAACGATGGACGCAATGGCTATTATTCACCGCCTGTAATACTTTCATGGGCAGGCTATGGTGAAACAGAATATACAGAAACTCTTGATCTTGACCCTGGGGTAACATCTTGCCAGTCCCCTCACCCAGGTGCAACCGCGCAGTTTACCTACTACGTGGACTACGCAGACGAAACACAATTTAGTGAAACTTACACATCTGTATATCGATCACTGCCGATGATATGTCTGATAGGAGTCGAGGAGCTCACTGTTGAGTGCGCAGAAGGTGAAGAATGTGAATCAATTGATGAATCGGAAACTTCAGATGATGATGACGACATCGAAATGATTGAAGAAGACCTCACAGAAGAAGCTGGGGAAGAATAAATATAATAAATTAAGATTGACTGCTATAATGAAGTCAATCTTTTTTATTTACACAATATGACATACGTTATTACTTTCCTACTTCTTTGCTGTTCGGCATTGTTTTCCGGACTCACACTTGGACTCATGGGCCTCGACGCACATGAGTTAAAACGAAAAATGGATCTAAAGGATAAATATGCAAAAAAGATTTATCCAATCCGAAAGCGTGGGAACCTATTGCTCACCACACTGCTTCTTGGAAACGTTGCAGTAAACGCAGCGCTTGCGATTTTCTTAGGAACGATAGCGGCCGGACTAGTAGCTGGAATCGTATCAACAGCACTGATCTTTGTGTTCGGTGAAATCGTGCCACAAGCTGTTATCTCACGATACGCAATGGCTTTTGGTGCAAAGACTGCATGGATTGTTAAGATATTAATCATCGTACTTCTACCACTCACCTACCCGATCGCTTGGATACTAGACAAAACTCTAGGTGACGAAATGCCAAGTGTCTACTCACGTGGAGAACTACTAAAAGTCATCGAAGAGCACGGCAGCTCAGCGCGAAGCGATATTGACACTGATGAGGAAAGGATCACGCGAGGAGCACTGACGTTCTCTGACAAAACAGCATCGGACGTAATGACACCCAATACAGTTGTTAAGATATTGGATGCTCAAGGAAAGCTAACAATCAAGCTCATCAAAGAGCTTCGCGAGTCTGGTCACTCTCGCTTCCCAGTTTACAAAGATGCTCAAGATAACATAGTCGGCATACTTCACCTACACGACCTACTAGGAAAAGAGATCAAAGGAAAATCAATAGAAAAGTTCATCAAAAAACCAGCAGTGGAGGTTTCAACCGACACACCACTTGACGATGTACTTAATACCTTCATCAAAAAGCACAAACACCTATTCATTGTACGCGACGAGTTTGGAGGCTTCGAAGGCGTTATCTCGGTAGAAGACATCTTGGAAGAAATCATCGGAACAGAAATTATAGACGAATTCGACAAAGTAGCAGACCTAAGAGCCAAAGCAAAAAGAAAAGCTCAAAAGAAGAAAACAACAAAAAAGAAATAAACCCATAAGCACCTCAAAACGAGGTGCTTTCAAATTACAATCTCGACTCGTATTCATCATTTATCTAAACTGGGAGCCGCCACAAGCTCGCCATTCTTAACTGAGTCCCAAGCCAATTTTTCCCCGCTAAACTCTAATGCTTTGCGGTTGCACCACGTTACCCGACGGCGTTGGTCCTTGTGATCCGACGCCAACCCTACGGCTGGTGCTTATCGATCAGCCCTCCCTAGGAATACCTTAAATAAAAAATTGGCGGCAGCCACTTGGATTTTAATAAAGGCGCGGGACACGTAAGAAAGGGCTCTTTCTTTGCATACTTTCTTTGAGCCAACAAAGAAAGTATGTCTGGGGGTTTGGGGGATGAAATACCCCCAATTAAAAAAATCCCTTCAAAACTGCAGCCAAGAAGATATATATTCTGTAAGGGATCAGCCGGAGCCGAAATCATACAGATCATATACCCCCATGCTTGTCGTGGCTGCAGGTCAAAAGGGATGTCATCACGACGAAGCATAGTACCACGCATTCAAGCCCCTGTCAACCCCTTAGCCCACCCATCAAATTTACCTAAAAATAGCGCAAAAATTGGCTAAATCCCTTGACAAAAGGGCTTTTTCATGCTATTATTTCACTATTCAGAACTACCCAGGATGTTCTGATGCACCGAGCAGGACCTGGACTGCCTACCGCCTCAAAAGTGCCAGAGGCAGGCTCGTTCAAAGACACTAGCCTAAAGGGAATTCCCCAGCGATGGTATCGGTAGCGCTTCAAACCGAACTTTGCAAGTCTTTCGCCTCAACCACCTCTCCGGAGGTGGTTCTGCTTTTCTGAAACCTAAAACGACCCGCAAAGGGTCGCTTTTAATTATTTGATTATCTTATCGATCAATCCGTAAGCGAGTGCGTCTTTTGCTGTCAGGAACTTATCGCGCTCTGTATCATCAGATACTTTCTTTATGGGTTGACCGGAATGTTTTGAAATAATCTTATTGAGTGAATCCTTTACTGCCAAAATACGCTCGGCGTGAATCTTAATATCAGTTGCCTGCCCTTGCACGCCTCCCAAAACTTGATGAATCATCACTTCGGAATTTGGTAGAACGAATCGCTTCCCTTTTTCTCCAGCAGTCAAAAGCACCGCCCCCATACTTGCCGCCATTCCAACACAAATCGTTGAAACTGATGGCTTGATGTATTGCATGGTGTCATAAATCGCTAGTCCTGCAGTGACTGATCCGCCTGGGGAATTAATGTAAAGTTTAATATCACGCTCTTGATCCTGGCTTTCAAGAAATAACAATTGAGCAATGACAGCGTTTGCTACGGTGTCATCAATTGCACTTCCTAAAAAGATAATCCGATCCTTTAGAAGCCGTGAGTAAATATCATAAGACCGCTCACCATGATGCGTCTTCTCGACAACAGTCGGAATAAGCACCTGGGACTGAATTTCTGGAACAATATTTTCTATATTCATACGTGAGTATTCTATAAGGTTTTCTATATATTTTCAATCTTACTCGCATCCTCCTTCGCTGAAGCTTCGGCGGACCTTCGCTTCGCTACGGCAAACCACTGCCCGTCTTTTTCTTCGAGTATTGAATCTTGAATCTGGAATCCAGACGCGCGAATATGTCCTCCCCCGCCATACTTACCGGCCAACTTCGCGACATCCACCGTGTGCGACCGAAGGCTTCCCTTTACAGACCCGTCGTCACGTTCATAGTAGACCAAAGCTGTGTCCGCGCCATCGACCATGGCATTTAAAAAGTTTATGAGCCCCTGCAAATCTTCTGGGCGAGCGCCAATCTCTTTCATGTCCTTACGGGTAATCGCAGTTGCGATAGCATCAAACTCATCATTGTGATGCAAGCGCTCAAATGCAAGTCCCCATAACCTCAGTGCTGGCACTGATTTATTCATCATGGTTTCACGAACGATCTCCTGCAAACGCGCACCGTATTGTGCAAGTTCGTGGGCAGCATCCAAACAAGCTGCGTTTGTGTTTGTAGTTGAAAATACATTAGTATCCGTACAAATCCCGGTTAGAATGCACTGTGCCGCCGATTTGCTCATTGGGTAATTCATGGTCTTCACAAACCTCCACACAACGCCTGACGCTGATGCAGAATCGTCCTCAACCAAATTAATCGTTCCGTATCGCGGGTTTGTAACGTGATGATCGACAACGATCAAAGGTGATCGCTTTGGCAGTCGTGGAATCAACTCCTTAATATACTCACCATCGGCACAATCAAAAATCATCACCAAGTCGATTGAGTCATCATCAAAAACCGTGTCACAGTATTGAATCTGCTCAAGTCCTGGCATAAACGAAAAAGTGGCTGGAATCTCCCTTGGAGAATACACAACCACCTCCTTACCCATTGATTTCAAAACATGGTACATGCCAAGCGTTGCTCCAACCGTATCGCCATCGATTCGCTCGTCTGTAAGCAACAAAATACGCTCTGCACGCTGCACCTCCGCATCAATCCGTTTGTAGGTCATCTTAATCATAAGCACGACACCTTACCTTTTGCACCAATTCCAGTCAAGTATCCAACAATCCGATCGACTAAGCAGTTCCGAGATAGAACAAGACAATAAGCACCATCAGACCCACAGTAACAGCTGACCCAACACACCACTGACACCACGCTTTTACCTTAAACGCCATCAAAAAGACAAATCGCAAAGACATGATAAATGATACGAACAGTACGAATATAAATGCCAATAACAATATTCTGACAAAATCATCAGCTTGATGAACAAAATCAATTGCTAGAAAATCCGCAAGAAATATTAAATGCGAAATGAAAACAAATGCATAAAATACCAATCCAAGAACATCGTTATGAACACCAAAGATTTTATTGTACTTGCTGTTAAGGACTAGGTTGCAATCATCTTTGCCTAAACACACTGGCTTTTGATTCTTGCGGCGCTTGGAAATAAGGTAAACGGTCTCCCCCACTCCAAAAAGTGCGAGGACTATCATGAAAATAAAATATGTCATATGAATACATTATAGCTCAGTCCCTCCCCCTTCCCAAGGGGGAGCTGGAGGGGGTTGCCGTCGAGTGATTGACTAATCAAATCCACCATGCAAAGATCAACCTAGAAGCCTCGTCCTCTCTCAGCTGGCAACACGCCAAAGGAATCGTCATGTACGAACCCAACCACCCTGCCCGAATCCTCATGCGCCGCGCACGTCGTTGGTCTATCATCGCCATGACTGTTCGCGCGATCGGCCTCGTGATCTGGAGCTATGCCATTGGAACGCCATTCGAACTTCCACAGCCAGAAGAAATCATCTGGCCCATCACGACTCGCTGGTGGGATATTCTCATTCTACCGATCGCAATCCACGTCTTTGAACACATTCGAACCTTCGAGATAGAGAAGCAAGCAGTGATTCGCAAACTCTTCAGAGTTGAAGTCAAATACGAGCGTCACTGCCATGACGTCGAAAAAGAAATGCAGAATTTCAACATCATCTCAGCGTTTGCTAGGATGCATCCGGCTACCAGCCCATGGAGCTACTACAGGCGCCTCGCCTGGGCACCAGCACAACTGGTGTTTCTTGCAACCGGCCTCTCGCAGGGAATCATGCTTGGAGTCGTTGTCGCTGGGTCTCTCTACATCACAATGATCACCGGCCTCTTGGCCGTGCGCCAGACTATCTGGATCGTGCGCGATACGATCCCGATTCTCGGCAAGATCAAGGACTGGATTATGGAAAGGCCAAGTAGCTTCAAACTCTGGCTCGCTGGCAATTAGCCGCCCGCTCTCACTCCGCTCGCGCCCTGCGTTGGCGGGGCTTTTGCTTTCTAATTGTTTATTGCCTGCTGCATGCCATAGATCCCTCAACTCCTCACGCAAGCGTTCGGTCGTTCGGGATGACGGGTTGATGGAATGCAATTATCCGCAACCGTCACTTTTTGATATAATACTCTCGCTATGCACTTACAACGACTAGAACTACAAGGCTTTAAAACATTTGCAAAGAAGACATCTTTGGACTTTTCGGCACCAAGCAAGGACAGGCATGCGCTTACCGTTATTGTTGGACCAAATGGATCAGGGAAATCCAACATAGCTGACGCAATTCGTTGGTGCTTGGGTGAGCAGTCCATGAAAATGCTTCGTGGTAAAAAAAGCGAGGATATTATTTTTTCAGGGTCTGAAGGCAAGGGACGTTCTGGAATGGCCGAGGTCACAATGACAATCAATAACTCTGACAAAGCAATGCCGGTGGATTACATTGAAGTCGTCATCACTCGTCGACTTTATCGTGATGGTCAATCAGAGTATTTACTTAACGGAAAGGCTGTCCGACTCTCAGACATACAGCTTCTTCTTGCTCAAGCTGGCGTTGGTCAAAGAACATATTCAGTTGTTGGGCAAGGAATGATCGACCACGTTCTAACCGCATCTCCAGAAGAACGTAAAATATTTTTTGACGACGCAACTGGTGTGCGAGGGCTTCAGATAAAACGGCACCAAGCAATGCTCAAATTGCAAAAGGCTAGTGACAACTTAGCAGAAGTCGAAATGCTCTTGGCAGAGATCTCGCCACGACTACGATCTTTAAAGCGCCAAGTGAAACGACTTGAAAAACGAGAAGTTGTAGAAGTTGAGCTCAAAGAAATTCAAAATAAATACTTTGGTGGCCTTTGGTCACAACTTCAAATTGAACTCAGCAAAGCTGACACTAAGTTAGAGTCAATTGAAAAACGAATTGCAGAAAAACAAAAAGAACTTAAAGACGGTGATAAACAACTACTAGAACTTGAGAAACAATCATCTAAGGAAGATAAATCTAAGCTACGAGCTAAAGCTCATGACGCCTACAAAAAGGCGCAAGCACAATTACAAAGTGTTCGACAAGAACAGTTTGAAGCAGAACGTGCTTTGGAACTCGCAAAAGTGAAAGCTCAATCAAATTGGGCACCACTACCACTTTCGAATATTCTTGATGAGCTAAAATCTATTACCACCGACCAAGAACAGGCTTTGAAAGACCTTAAGTCTGTTAAAGATATTGATGCGCTAACAAAGATTACAGATGCAATCGAGAACATATTCAAACGCGCTAAGCAGCTACGAGGACGGCTCACAAAACCAAATCCGGAAGACTTCAAACCAGACAAAGCGATGCTGAAAGTGATCGCGGACTCTAAAGATAAAATTAAAAAAGCGCAGGTAGATCTTAAAGCAGCTGAAGCTGAAATGGATCAAGCCAATAAACAAGACGGAACTGATAAAACTGAAATCTTTAGCTTTCAAAGAAAGCTGCGTGAAATTCAGTCTGAATTGCACCAAATCGAAAACCAATCAAATCAACTGAACATCGAGAAGGTGCGAGTTGAAACTCGAATCGAGGGGCTTGAGCGCGAAATGCGCGAAGAAGTACCGGAAAGAATTAAGGAAATTAAAAACACCCCCTCTTCGTCCATCCTGAGCGAACGAAGTGAGTCGAAAGATCTCCTAAATCTCGAAAATCTCAGATCGAAAATGCTGGATCTTAAGCACAAACTAGAGCTCATTGGTGGAATTGATGAAGAAACTGTAACTGAGTTTGAAGAAACTAAAGAACGCCACGATTTCCTTGACGTACAGGTAAGTGACATCCGTGAGGCAATTCAAAAATCAGAAAAAGTTATCGATGAACTAGACTCAAACATTCAATCGCAATCAGAAAAAGTTTTCAAACAAATAAACAAAGAGTTTCAAAAATACTTCAAGATTCTTTTTGGTGGCGGAAGCTGTGGTTTGATAAAAATGAAACAAGACGAAGTAGAGAAAGAAAATAAGATTACACTTGACCGGGCCATGGAGGCGCTCGCTCAAGATCAAATTGAAGAAATCGAAGAAGATGAGAACTCGGTGAGCGCAATAATGAAACGTGTCAAAAAACGAAAGGATCATGTTGCCGGAATCGAAATTCAAGCAACACCTCCAGGTAAACGCCTGAAATCTCTAAATCTACTCTCTGGTGGAGAACGCGCACTGACCTCAATCGCCCTTCTTTCTGCAATTATGGCGACCAACCCCTCCCCATTTGTTGTACTCGATGAGGTGGACGCAGCGCTCGACGAGGCAAACACAGTTAGATTCGCAAACATCTTGGACGAACTACAAAAACTAACTCAATTTATTGTAGTGACACACAACCGGGCAACAATGGAACACGCCGATCTGCTTTACGGGGTAAGCATGGGAGATGACGGAGTCTCCAACCTACTCTCAGTCAGCCTCTCTGACGTTGAAAAAAACGGAACAGCCCGGAGATAAAACAAAGCTAAACAAAAAAGCCGGTAATACCGGCTCTTTTTGTATCGACATCTCTCACCTCAGTCCCCCGTTAATGTTCCAGTAGCCAGCCCCCGTTCACTCATTGTTAGACAACTCCGTCTGAGAGGGAGCCTGCCGACCGAACTGGCAATCAGTTCATTCATGGTTACCCAAAAACATTGACTGCAGGCCGTAGCATTCCCCATGGCCGTGGGACTACTCTGAAAAAGGCTCTTTCTTTGCATACTTTCTTTGAGCCAACAAAGAAAGTATGTCTGGGGGTTACAGGGGGACGAAGTGCCCCCTGGCTAACACTAACCTTGACATTTAGCCAAAATTAAGCAATACTACTTAGCTTTTCGCGCAAACCCGCATACAGGAGGTACCGCATGAACCCGCGAGAAACTGCCCTAGAGAATGAGTTCTGGCCAATCCGCAATGCACTCGTGAGTGCAGGGCACCTGGTCAGCGCCAGACCCGACGACGGCATCATCGACATCATGGGACGCTCTACCCGACACCAGGCGCCAGAAGGCCTGTGCTGCGATGACTCCACCATCCGTCCGAGCAACGACCAAGGCCATCAGCTGGACATTTTCTCCGAGTAGCAACGCCGTTTGCTGCCCCGCCCGCCCTCTCCTGAGGGCGGGATTGTCGTTTAACTAAAAATATTGCCAAAGTTAGCCCTTTACCCTCTTCTAACCACCAACTTATCACCGTACTTTTGCAATAAATAAACAATATTTGGTGTAAAAGAATTACCCGCCCTGATCATCTCCAATACATCATCAATCTTATGAAATTCACCACTTTCAACCTCCTCTTCTTGTAATGCAATTTCATCATCAGAAACACAGGTGAACACTGCAGACATGGCAAATTCACCCGGACCAACTGGAACGCGTTCTTGTGATATTTCAACTAACTCAGCCTTTAAACCAAGCTCTTCAAAAAGCTCGCGCTTTGCCGCTTGTTCATATGTCTCGTTAGGTTCAACATGTCCAGCTGCTGACATGCAATATGCTCCGGGATACCTATCCTTATCCTTTGCTCGCTTTTGTAAGAATAGCTCTCCACCGCTGTTAAATACGAAGATCACAGACGACCGCAGCATCTGCTTTGCCTTATAGGCCTCTCTCTTCCCCATCTCGCCAATAACTTCGTCATTTTCATTTACAATTGGATATTGTGTTTTCATATAAACAAATTTTAGTCATTTAATCATATAACAGAAAGCTGCTAATTCAAAATCTGAAATATAAATCATTTTTCTTCTTATGGCGCCATTGACACTACAAAAAAATCTTGGTAACTTATCATATGATCCAGTTTAATAAGATCCCTTCGTCCCTTTACAGGAGTGGACATGCTAATCACCATCACTGGACCTTCTGCGGTTGGGAAAGATTTTGTGAAGGAAGCAATCCTAGCAACCTTTCCACAAGTCTCTGAATTAGTCTGGGCAACGACTCGTGCTAAAAGGCCAGGTAAGCGTGAAATGAACCGCCTATCTGTCACAATGCAAGAATTCCAGCAACTTGAACAAGCAGGCCGCCTGGCGGCTATTCAAGAAGTCTACCGGGAATACTATGGCCTTATGGTCAGCGGAATCGTACTAGGGCAAACCTACCTAACAGAGCTGCACATTGCCAACATCGATGCAATTACTCACCTTTTTTACAGAATGGTGCGCATTGCAATCATTCCAGATTCGATAGAGCTACTTGAATACCGTCTGCGTCATATTCGCAAAACAGAAACTGCAGAAAAGATCGCCAAAAGAATGTCCCATGCGGAACAGGAAATTGAGCAGATCAAAAAAAGCTCTGAGCTTTTCAGCAGAATCTTCGTTGTTACCGAAGGTAATCAAAATACGATTGCACAAAGTGTACTAGGGCATCTAGAAACCAAAATCACAAGGAGACTGCAATGAACCTCAGCGTTCAGGTTAACGGTATCAGCTTCAATACTCCGATCATTCTTGCTTCGGGGTACATCACGGAAACGCCCAGCTTCTTCATGGAGGCTATTCCTCATGGATGCTCGGCGATCGTGACGCGATCACTCAAAAAAATCGTTCCAGATGAACGAAAACGGGTTCCAGTTCCCAGATACGCGATCATTCCTGGCGAAGACTCCATGCTCAACTGCGAGTGGGGTAATGAATTCGGCTGGGATAACTGGCGCGATCAATGGGTCCGACAAGTAAAGGACACTGGGGGCCCCATCATTGTATCCTTGAGCGCCAGAGACCCTGAAGGCTGCGTTCAGATGATTCGTGAATTTGATCAAATTGGCGTGGATGCCTATGAAATCAACTTCTCATGCTCTCACTCTGGTGCGCTTCATGGTAACCTTAATGTAGATTTCGACCATTTGGCCAGTAGTATGGCCGTGATAAGGCCAGCTACAAAAACCCCTATCTGGGTTAAGCTATCCTATTCCCCATTTGTAGTTGGTATGGCACGGCACGCAGAGAGGCATGGAGCAGACGCGATCGTGTGCACAAACTCAATTGGGCCAGGGTTACTAATTGACACCGGGACGGGATATCCAAAGCTCGGAACACAGGGCGGCGCAGGAGGCCTCTCTGGAAAAGCAATATTCCCCATCGCACTTCGTTGCGTGTACGAAATTGCTCGAGCTGTCGACATTCCGACCGTAGGCGTCGGTGGCATTTGCTCTTCTGACGATGTATTGCAGATGCTTATGGCAGGCGCCTCAGCAGTTCAGCTCTATACGTATCCAGCATTGCACGGCCCAAGCTCACTTCGCGTCATCACGAATGGTTTGCGCGATTTCCTTCAAGAAAACGAGTGGGGTCTCCATGATCTCTCCGAGTTCGTGGGCCTCACGCAAAGTCTGGCGAATAGCCACTGCTTTGCTGGGAAATCACCAACTGTTCAGACTGCACGCTGCACTGGCTGCGGCAGATGTGAGACTGCCTGTCTGTTTGGAGCCATGTCGATCGTCCCCGGCAAATCCGGGAAGACAGCTTCCATCTCAGACAAGTGCATCTCATGCAACGCCTGTGCTGGAATGTGTCCCGTAGGAGCAATCACGCCTAACTACCAGAGGTAAGTATGGCAAGAAAAAAACGGATCTATACTATCGACATTTACTGCGCAAGCTGCCAGACATTCCTGTATCGATATCGCAAGGAGGGTCCCGGAAAGCTTGTAAAGTGCTATGTGAGCGGCATTATGAGGGACGCAACCCGCGGTGATATGAAATGCCCAAAATGTGGCATTGAATTTGCCAGAGCTGCAAGGTACCACAACAGACCTGCCCACAAAATCATTGGGGGTAAGGTGCGAATCAGGGGTCATGTCAAGAAATGACCATCTACACGGACTTGAGCGGGGTTACAAACCCCGCTTTTTGGCATTAAAAAATCTTAACTTTTCTCAAAAACTTCTTTGACATCCCTATTTATCCAATATACAATTTAATAGCTTTATGACGAAAATGTCAGTCAATGGCTACTCAATTAAAGAGTCTGATTTGTTATAAATTCCGCATAACAAAAGCTCCGGCACGGAAATTTTGCTAGCAGAAAGGAGGGTTTAAACTAAAGGCTCGGCGGTATCTAAAGTGGAATAAATAGCGTATACTTTGGCAACAGCTAACCTATGCGCAACATGCTTCACCTGCCCCAATTCAACAAGAGGGCTTGCATATTCATTAATCATAAGTTTACAAGGCACCCCATTCATTAGGGTGCCTTGTTTTGATAATCATTAATATTAAATCTTTGCCAAAGGTCTCTTTTGAAATTCTTAACCTTGGCTATCAACGTACTCCATAAGCTGTTTAATAACCATCGTTGCGTACGAGCCAGTCGGTAGCATAAAGGACAACACCACTTTTTTCATACCTGGGTGCAATTCATCATCTGAAGAATCTAAAAAGAATAATTTTGTCGTCCCAATGACACTTCTATTTATTGGCTGAGAGATGACTGAATTGTAACCCTCGTCATACTCAAACCCCTTGCAAGAACAAAGACTGGGCAGCGCCTGCTTTGAACAGATAGGAACTGCAAGAGCACCAATGTGTTCAAACTTTTTTAAAGCTCCTACACCCGTTTCCATCAACATGGAGGACACAGCCAAATTCCACAACATGCTGTTATGAGCCGAAATGAAGAACTTAACTTTTCGTCTATCTAATGATCTAAAGAAACTCTCATACCCGCCAACAATCTTTAACCGACCATGTACATCCTGTTCATTTTTATGATTTCCTGACTGTACATAATATTCAAAGGCCCCCTTCCAATTACCTTCGACTATCTCCTTTCCAATCAAATGCGTCACATAGGGGCCGCCCGGCAATCCAAACCTCTGATTGTCATAATAATTAATATAGGTGAAATTCTTATTAGCTGCCAGATGTTTTTCTAAATTTTCTGCGGGCTGCTGCTTGAAATTTCGCAAGGTAATTGTAAATACATTGCCATGCAATTTTTTTGCTTGAACATGCTTGTCGCCAAACCCATTAACACGATCAATGCGTACCCATCTGGAACCACCGCCAGCTCTTTTATTAAATCTGGCAATATCTGACTCTTCCAAAATAACCTTCACTGACATGAGTTGGGATGTGATACCGTCTTCATCTTTCAATCCCTGCACTGCCACTTCATGCCTATCAATTTCTAAAAATTCACCAATCAAATCTATAACCTCAAATGTTGTATACCCTCTCTTTGTAACCCAAATATATGAATAGGTGGACTCACTTATCTTTTTATATTCAGGCTGCAAGGAAACCTCATGAACTAGAAAATCTGAATCTTGATATTTTATCTTCCACTGATGGATCATATAAAAATAATTTTATAAGAATGATTAAGTTGGGTCAAATGGCGAAAATGATGACTAATATTGGCCACCAATCTTGACAAAGGCTTCATTTTATGCTAACTTTCCCTGTTTCGTCCGCTTTGGGACGCAACCGTTGTGTGATCCGCGCAACGTCTGAAAAACCTCTATAAGTCAAAAACTTGCGACTTGGAGGCACCATGTCCCTCTCCCTGACCACCACCCACCCCCTGCTCCCCACCACCAGCTACGACTGCGTCGGAAGCGCGGGCCAGCGCTGCGAAACCCACGGCAAGCCGATCCGCAAGAGCGGCAAGTGCCGCACGGGCGCGGCGCACATGAAGAAGGCCGAACCGTGCGTGCTATGCGGGACCATGGTCCCCGAGCACCTGGGTTACGTGCCGAACCCGCAGATCAACGGCACCTTCGAGGGTGTCGCGACGCTGTTCGCCCGCGTCATCGCGCAGACCAACCCGGACTTGCTCCTGGCTCTGGTCAACCTGCCCGAAGGACTCGATGACAACACCCGAATCTGCGACGGCTGCCGTGAGTCCATGGAGGTCTGCTGGGGCACCGGTGAGTTCGATGACGGCAAGGAAGTCCTGACCGTCACGGATAACAACGACCAGCCCGTCACTCTGATGATGGAGACGGTCGAGGCCAAGACCCTGGGTGCCAAGCAGGCCCAGGAGTCCGTGTCCAAGGCCCAGCGCCTGGTCAAGGCCTTCATCGAGGGTCAGAAGATCGGCAAACACCGGGTTGAGAAGGTCGGCGATGTGTTCATGAACTGGTGCACCTGCGGGTGCGGCACGAGCGGTACCGCGCAGGAGATGCGTGGAATCGTCAACGGCCGCTTCGCTGCCTGCTTCTGCCAGAAGTGCTTGGACCAGGTCGAAGACCTGGAGTTCGAGACCTTCTCCTTTGCCGACGCGCTCAAGATCGCGCGCGGCGTGAAGACCGCCGACCAGTGCCGCAACAACGAGGCCCCCGAGCCCGAGCCGGAGCGCGAAGCCGAGGCCCCCGAGCCCGAGCCTGAGCCGGAGCGCAATGGCTTCAGCACCATCCTCGAGCTCGCGCAGGCTATCTTGGCCGGTGAGCGCGTCAACTTCGGTCGCAAGACCGATGATGGTCGCACCATCTGCGTCGTGCACGCCAACGCCCCCGAGCTCTGCGACTGCCCCGACGGCAAGGGCAACTGGAAGGCGATGGGTGCCATCGTCAAGGGACAGAGCGCCTACGGCTTCGGTACGAGCTGCACCAGCAAGCTCATCGAGCAGGGCATGATGGTCTCGATCACGCTCCAGGAGGCCCTCGCGGGCATCTTGGGCTTCGAGATCCGGCCCGACCGTGAGCACAACCCGCGGCCGCGTCAGAACCAGGGCAACATCCGTCGCCCCGGCCAGTCGCAGCAGCGAGGTCCGCAGTACCCCAACCCCACGGCCAAGCCCAGCGGCAACAAGCGCAGCCGCGCAGCCGCACGCGCCCAGGCCGCACGCCAGGAGCGCAATGCCAAGGCCCAGGCCGCCTTCGACGCCAAGATCGGTCTGCTCGTGGAGCAAGTCTTGGCCAGGCAGTTCCGCTTGGACGAGATCCCGGGCAAGATCAGCAGCCTGGGCGGCTCCATGGCCCACATGGACGAGGAGGACAAGCAGGCGGCCCGCGAGCTCATCTCCGAGCTCAAGACCGAACGCTCGCACCTGCAGGGCGAGCTCGAGATCCTGGAGGCCGAGCACGCCAAGGTCGAAAAGGCAGGCCCCAAGGCCTTCCGCCGGTAACCCAACCGCCCCATACGCCTAACGCGCCCGAGAAGTGGAACTCCACCTCCCGGGCGCGTATTGCTTTCTGAAAAAGGTTTAAAGTGATGAAATTGTTTAAAGTGTTTATTGTGTCGATCTGAATGATTGTAGTGAAAATCAACATAAACAATTTCAACATTTTAAACATCTTAATCAATTTGCCCCGACAGGGCTTGACCCTCCTTCGCTTCTATCGAAGCTACGGCGGGCGCACAAACTTCCAGATGCCCTGACAGGTATTGACAAACTTTTGATATATAGCTAATATACCGCCGTAATCAACAACTTAAACATTTAGACATTTTAAACATTTCTATGCTGACAATTCGACTATCACGAACTGGAAAGAAGAAACAACCACAATATCGTGTTGTTCTTCAGGAAAATCACCGCGATCCATGGTCTCCTGCTAAGGAAATTCTTGGTCATTATAATCCACGAGCCAAAGAGAACAATATCGTTCTTGAAGGTGAACGAATTAAGTACTGGATATCAGTTGGTGCTAAGCCATCTGCTACAGTACATAATATGCTCATAAATGCCGAGATTATCAAGGCAGAAAAAGAAGGTGTTGTGACAATTAGTAAGAAGCGAACAGCTAAGCTAGCAGAAAAGAAGGTCGCAAAGGAAGAAAAGGATGCAGAGGCTAAGGAAGCAAAAAAAGCTGCTAAAGAAGCAGAAGCTGCAAAAGCAAAAGAAGAAAAAGAAGCTGCAGAAGCAAAAAAGGTAGAAGAGGCAGAAAAGGTGAAAGAGTTTGTAGAGGTTAAAGAAGAGGTTAAAGAGGTTGCTGAAACTCCAGCTGAGGAAACACCTGCCGCTGACGCAAAGGAAGAAACTCCAGCTAAGATCGAGGAAAAACCTACAGAGGAAACTCCTGCTGAAAAAACAGCTGAGTAACATCGAAAAACTAAAAAAACGCCCTCGGGCGTTTTTTTTGATTGAAGTATCTTTCTTCTAATTCTCTAATTTATGTAGCAACCCACTAAGTGATGGATGGTCAATGTCTGGCTTTCTGGCAAGCTCTAATGCACTCTGCAAATCCTGCATTTTATTCTTATCATACCCCACACTAGATTCCAGTCTATTCTCCAATAAATCTCTTCTTTCTCTCAACTCGCGATATGCCTGATCAAGTGAATGAGCCTCATCCATTTTCTTGATAAGCCCCTCGCAATTTTGTACAAAAACCTGAATCGCAGCAATCTCTTCCTTTATACCATCTTGATATGCGACATCACGAGGATGAAGATCTTTCTCCTCCCTTTGCCAACTCTGTACCTTCTTCAACTGCCTCTGTAATCCTTCCATCTGCCCCTCGAGATACTTTCCGCGCTGTTGCCAATCGTTTTCTCCACGGAACAATCGCTTGAGAATAAAAGGTCGCTGTCGATCATGCAGCTCCCACTCTTGTTGTATGGCGCCCATCGCATCCTGTACCTCTTTAGCGGCAACTCCCTTAAAAATTTGCTCACGTGAATAAAATTTTCGCTCTTCCCCAATCCTAATCTCCTTTTGGCGACCTAATGAGCTTTCTGATTTTTCCAGCCCTCTCTGTTTCTCACGCACATTGGCTCTATCCCGCCCCATTCTTATTCCTATCTGTTCTTTTCTTGTCTGTATCTCAGGTTCCGTGATAAGGAATTCTCCGTTCTGCGCTCCAGGATCAATTGCAACCGTATCTGGAAACAACTCTGCAAACTGCTCCGTTATACCACTCATCTGTTCCTGCAGCGTTGTATAATGTTGATCTAATTCATCTTGCACACCGCGCAATTGCTCAGGTAAGTCCCCAGCCTTCTCGCGAATTGTTTGCTCCAAGTCAGAAATTCCTTTTTCTAAAACAGAAACAACCTCTTCGCGAACTTCATTAAAAGGCTCAATCTGCAGCTGTAAATCAAGCAACTGGGCCCGAGCATGCATCAAATTACTACGTCCATCCTGTAAAACATACTGCAGTCGTGATAAATCAGACAGGGCCTTATTCACGTTTTCTTGAAGAGTTTTCCCATCAAAAAATGACTTGCCTGAAGCGCGCTCTGCTTCTTTTGTAGATGATGCCAAATTATGAAGAGCAAATTGCAATTTCTCAATACGGCCCCTTGTGTGTTGCACTTTTTCTGTGGTCTTCTGAAAACGATCCTCTACTGCATCGTGCGTATGCAGAACCTGTTCCATGTCCTGGTTTCTACGTCCCCTTTCCTTTGCAAGGTCTCGAGCTTCAGAAACGCCCAATTGCCTTTCCTTAGATTGTCCTTCTTTTGCTGATGGCATAGATACTACTAATACATTTTGCTATAATACACACATTATAACAAAAACATATGACTTCAACGAATAAACCCTTGTCAAAAAAGGAAATAAGCACTCAGCTCAAAAAGATTGAAAAAGAATACAGCGATTTGCAACAAAAACTTGATAAGACCAATAAAGAACGAGCAACAATCGAGCGCAGGCTCACGATGACTGAAAAGAAAATTGAAGCGCACCTCAAACAAATAGAAGAGGTGAACATAAAGGCTCAAGTGCAACAAGCAAATCAAGAGACTTGCTAAAAAACCGCCCGCGGGCGGTTTTTTTATTACTACAACAACTCTTCTTTAATCAACTGGTGGAAGTTCGCCGCCCGAATCGTCAAACTCGATTCCAGACTCTTCTCTCATCTCATCAACTTCGGGATCACGAGATTCATCCACTCCATATGTAAGCGCAGCGCGCTTCATATCCTCTGGATCAACAAACTCTGGATTGCTAGTATTTTCAGGGGAAGGCATTCTTAGCCCTTCAGATGCTGCTTGAGGCCCTCTGTGTCGTATTGGCATATTTTTTATTATTAATAATTTTTCTATTTTGTAGACTCTGATCGAATCTCTGACTGCTTCGTGCGCCACTGTGCAATCTTGGCATGATTTCCTGATAATAAAACGCTCGGCACTTTCAGCTCCTTTGACCCCAACCCCTCTTTAAACTTATAAATCTCAGGCTTTGTGTACTGCGGATATTCAAGTACGCCTGTTTGATTATATGACTCAGACTCGAGTGATGCTTCTTCACCTAAAACTCCCGGCACATTCCGAGCGATAGCGTCAGTCATTATTAGAGCTGGCAACTCACCACCAGTCAGCACATACTCCCCAACAGAAAAAACCTCGTCCGCAACTGCCTCCTCAACACGATGATCGATCCCCTCATACCGACCGCACACAAAAATCAACTGCTCGAACTTTGCTAATCGCTTTGCATCTGACTGCGTGAACATCTTTCCATTTGCCGCTGTAAGAATTACTCGAGTTTTCTTTTTACCAAGCTTATTTCGCACCTTACGCACTGCACTATCAATCGGCTGAACCGTCATCAACATACCTGGTCCCCCGCCGTAAGGTGTGTCATCAACACTCTTATGCTTATTTTTTGAAAACTTACGCAAATCATGCGCACTAATTTTAATAAGCTTCTTCACTTGCGCCCGCCCTAAAATCGACGCCTTTGCATAAGGCTCAATCACATCTGGAAATAAGGTAATAATGTCGAATTTCATATGAAGTTTAAAATGTTGAAATTGTTTAAAATGTTTTCTTTTCGAGTGATTTGCGCAATTTAATAAGCTTGAAATATACAGTTTTAATCATTGGCTCGATACGCAAGTATTCATCTTGAGTTAAATACCCAATTGAAATTGCAAGCTTCAATACTGCGTCTAGTTCAACTGCTGAGCCTATCGCCATTATAACAAACCTTCGGTAATCTGCGGCCGATCTTCGACTACTACCCTCTGCAATGTTTAAAAGTACGGATGTAGACGCACGCTTCACTTGAGATACAAGATTAAATTTTTCATCATCAGGAAAAATACAAGAAAGCTGATAAACTTCGCGTATAAGTTTATGTACATCGCTTGTAATATCCATCCGTTCGTAATTAAACTTCATAAACACTTAAACATTTTAAACACTTAAACAAAAAAACATGGCACTTAAATCGTACCATGTTTTTTTCCTTAGAATGTAAGATTGTCTACTACTGAAGTATCTGTCTCTTCCTCTTCTACAACTGGAGCTGGTGCTGATTCTGGAGCACTCTCCTCAGCTGCTGCTGGCGCTGATGCTGCAGCTGCTGCCTTTTGCTCAAGGTGTTGCTGTCTTGAACCTTCTGGTTCATAGATCTTTAAGTTAACTCGTGCGTTTTCTCGTGCCCCGATCTTTTTGAGCAATGTGCGGATTGCGCGAGCAGTTTGCCCTTGTCGGCCAACCACGTACCCCATATCTTCTGGGTTTATGTGAAGGGTAATAAGCACTCCTCGCTC
Organism: Candidatus Uhrbacteria bacterium; assembly: GCA_018673485.1. Classification (GTDB taxonomy): domain Bacteria; phylum Patescibacteriota; class Patescibacteriia; order UBA9934; family UBA9934; genus UBA9934. The sequence continues at coordinate 20,463 of JABHCP010000005.1, read as the reverse complement.
ATCAACAGTGCGCTCTGTTCGAACGTCATCTGGATTGTTAACGATCGCCTTCACTATGAACTCTGTAAATTCCTGATCAAACTCCTTAGACATATTGTCTTTTCGGTCAATTATTAATCGTGCAACAAATAAATCATTGCCTAAAAATAATATCAAACAAGGGACCCGAAAGTCAATTAAGAAAGCAGAAAGCCCCGCAAGCACGAGCCGGCGGGGATACGATAACAATCAGGCCTAGAAAGGCTTCAACGCCACTGTCAAAGACGCAAGAAATATCCAAGGCGAAGTCAAAAAGATGAACACTCCTATAATCTTGCAATCAGCACTGCACTGCGGGTTTACGCGCCAGATAATTGCAAGCGCCATCACCACACTGAGCAAAAGTCCGGTCAATGCACCATGCTGAGGTATACAACCGACGACGGCTCCGATCAAACCACTCACCACCATCACTGGCAACCAGTAGCCACAGAACCCTCGAATTCGATCAGTGAATTGTACGAATGTCATTTTATCTCACCTCCTTATTATAAAGCCTATCAGAGGTACTTGAACATGCCAAGAAAACTTGAAATGTTATATATGAGATCCCTCGACTCGCTTCGCTCGCTCGGGATGGACGGAGGTAGATGAAACCTGCCAAGATAGGCCATAAATACCACTTTTACCCCTTTACCCCTTCTACCCCTGAATCTCTTGACAGGTTTTCAGGGGTTTAGTACAATGCTCGCGCTACCTAAGGAGTAGCACAGAACCTTCACAATTGTGCGATTACAACGTCCTCGAAGCTCTTCGGAGTTTCGAGTTCTAGATTTCTTCGGAAATCAAAATATTCCAAATAAATTCAAATCAGCAGAGATCTTGTCAAATCAAGAAACTTATATTGAGAGTTTGATCCTGGCTCAGGTCGAACGCTGGCGGTGTGTCTAAGGCATGCAAGTCGAACGAACTTTATTTCTTCGGAAATTGAGTTAGTGGCAAACGGGAGAGTAACGCATTAGTAATTCACCTTGCACTCGTGAATAGCCCAGAGAAATCTGGAGTAATACACGATAAGATGGGGGGGCGTAGGCCATTCCCATTGAAAGTTCCGGCGGTGCGAGAGAAGCTTATGTTCTATCAGCTTGTTGGTGAGGTAAAAGCTCACCAAGGCTATGACGGATACCGGGCGTGAGAGCGTGACCCGGCTCACTGGGACTGAGACACGGCCCAGACTCCTACGGGAGGCTGCAGTCAAGAATCTTCCGCAATGCACGAAAGTGTGACGGAGCGACACCGCGTGTCGGATGAAGGCCTTCGGGTCGTAAACGACTGTTCTGAGGGACGAATTTGTGACGGTACCTCAGCAGAAAGTGGTTGCTAACTCTGTGCCAGCAGCAGCGGTAATACAGAGACCACGAGCGTTGACCGGATTTATTGGGCGTAAAGCGTGCGCAGGCTGTTTTGTAAGTCATTTGTTAAATCTTCAGGCTCAACCTGGAGACTGCGGGTGATACTGCAAAACTAGAGGATGGGAGAGGTAGATGGAATGCCCGGTGTAGGGGTTAAATCCGTTAAGATCGGGTGGAACACCAAAAGCGAAAGCAATCTACTGGAACATACCTGACGCTGATGCACGAAAGCATGGGTAGCGAATGGGATTAGATACCCCAGTAGTCCATGCCGTAAACGATGAGTGCTAGGTATTGGCAGTATCGACCCTGCCAGTGCCGTTTAACCAAGCTAACGCGTTAAGCACTCCGCCTGTGTAGTACGGCCGCAAGGCTAAAACATAAAGGAATAGACGGGGACCCGCACAAGCGGTGGATCATGTGGTTTAATTCGATGATACGCGAGAAACCTCACCCAGGCTCAACTACTAGCTGCATACCTGCAAAACAGGTAGCCTTCGAGGGTGCTAGATAGGTGCTGCATGGTCGTCGTCAGCTCGTGCCGTGAGGTGTACCCTTAAGTGGGGTAACGAGCGCAACCCCTGTCGTGTGTTATACTTTCACACGAGACTGCCTTCGCAAGAAGGAGGAAGGAGGGGACGACGTCAGATCAGCATGGCCCTTACGTCTGGGGCAACACACATGATACAATGGCAGGTACAACGGGAAGCCAAGCAGCGATGCGGAGCAAACCCCTTAAAGCCTGTCTCAGTTCGGATAGGAGTCTGAAACTCGACTCCTTGAAGCCGGAATCGCTAGTAAAGGCGGATCATAACGCCGCCTTGAATACGTTCTCGGGTCTTGTACTCACCGCCCGTCACGTCAAGAGAGTTGGGGGCGCCCGAAGGTCGTTGTAGAACGGCCGAAGGCGACACCAGCAATAGGGACGAAGTCGTAACAAGGCATCCGTAGCGGAAGCTGTGGATGGATCACCTCCTTTCTAGGGATAGAAAGAGTCGATAGTTGTACGTCTTAGACAAACAACTAGCTTACATAGTAAGCAAACCTTGGAATGACGTTGTAATCTCACAATACGTGAAGGCAACAAGAAAAACACCTCAGTCAGAAATGGCTGAGGTGTTTTGTTTTCCGTCGTGATCGAGGTAAAATACTGCTATATGGTAAACCATTCAGACAACAAAGGACCAAGCGCTCGATCTGCTTTTATTTGTGGTGCAACGGCGCTGCTGCTTGCACCAGGCTGTGGGCACGATATGGAACAGGCATCAGAAGAGCAAATTCAAAATTTGATTGAAGTTCATGACCATGGTGAGCAATACATTCGCCCTGTTTTAGAGGAAATGGCTATCGCGGCCGGAGATGGACCTGGGAGCGAACTTGTCTTCGGACCTGACGGCACTCCAGGAGCTCAAAATTTCATTGATGGCATTGAATTTAGTTCAAATAATATAAGACGAGTGTTAGATAATGAGAATGTTAAAATCTTTAATGACCCTGAATATATTGCCTCAGCCTTTTATAGAGATGTGGATGTAAATCAAGGTTTAGATCTTCTTGGAATAAATGAAGCATTTGTAAAGATTGTATCGGTTGAAGAAATGTTAGGACAAAATAGTGGCCGGGTCGTTTCATACTCTCTTGAAATACACGAAGGCGCGCATGAAGATGATGAAACAATTCATTCTGAGCCTGTTAATGAATGGTCTGCATCACAATCCTCCTACTCGCTAGATCAAAGTGCTGAAATAGTAGTGGTAGATGAACGGGATTTTGGTTATCTTGTCATATTTGCTGCTGAAGACCTTGAGTACTTCTTTGAATCAGAAGTGATCCGAGGGATGGTCCATCAAGAAAGTTGGCTTGGTGGAGCATTAGCGAACGCTGACATGATAGAAGATAACGTCGACCATCTTCTAGAATACCTTGAAAGAATTCAGACTCCAGATGGATGGGCAGAATCTAGGATTGACGAGGATGAATTTAAGTTTTTGTCATCATGGTGGAGCATACCAGCTCAAGAACAAAGAAGGATCATTGCTGAGTCAGGTTGGTTTGAAGAATTTTTAGAGGGTGACATGAAAGAATTTGCAATAGAGGCAAAGCGTGAATTAGGACTTGAATTTATCGAAAAAGAACAAATAGACGAAATTGCCTACCAAGAATGGCTCTCTGAACAAAAAGAACTAATGAAGCAATGGCAGGAACGCAATCAAGAGCTCGACGGATACGCTCAGCAAGAAATGCGTGGTGGAGGAAAAAGGCTTTAATTGAAAAAACACCTCAGTCAGCAATAACTGAGGTGTTTTGTTTTAAACTGATGCTACTCACCTAATTCCTCAGCCACCTGAGCGCGCATTGCATCCATATTCTCTGGTGTGACCCATTGAGCAACGCCGAGCGAATCACAAGTCATCTGCGCATACATTGCATCCTCAGCCGAATATGCTACGCCGCCATAGCTATAAACCCACGCGATACTCTCGCTCATTGTGTTTGGCATGGACTGACATCCCCCATAATCTGAGTATGGGCATGTTAGATTGGAGAACTCATACCCATCTCCCGAACAACTCATTTCCATCATGTCCTGGGTCCAAATAGAGCCGACAAAATCAACACAGTTGCTACCTATGGAGATCATATTGCAACTTCCTTTGATCAGGTTGTCACCATCGACTTCCTCAATGAGCTCATAGACGTCTTCTTCATAACTAACTTCCTCCACCTCACCATCGGGTCCCTGACATGCCCCACCAACCAATACAAGTGTTGGAATTAAAATTAGAAAAGATAAATATTTCATATTACTTTTTACTTTGCATATTTTTTAACAAACTTTTGAAATAAGTCTCCCTTCTCCTCAAAATCCTTCCAAATACTGTAACTCGGAGACGCTGTCGAAAGCAGACAAACAGAACCCTTTGGCGTGAATCGATAAGCAAACTTCACAGCCTCTGACATACTCTTGGTTTTGAGTACATTTAGACCCTTAGCTGAAGATAACATTCGACGGCCTGTCTCTGGGAATAAAACAATATTCTCAATTTTAGCTTTTCGAATTTGTTTTTCAAGCTCCTTAAAATCATATCCACGATCTTCCCCACCTAAAAATATAGTTTTGATATTTTTTATAGACTTCATTGCCTCTATTGTTGATTCTGGCGTTGTTGAAATTGCGTCATCGATAAATCTGATCTGATTAAACTCCCCAATAACTTCCAATCGGTGGCTCAAAGGTTTGAATCCTTTAATTGCATTAGAAATTGATGCAGTTGATATTCCTAAAAGTCGTGCAACTGAAATCGCAGCCTTAATATTCTTTTTATTATGAGCGCCAATAAGAGAGACCTCAGAATCCTTAACTGGAATCTTTTCATTAAACGGAAACTTAATTGAAACATCACCAAACTTTTGATATTTAAAAATTCTATTCTTAGACGCGTAATAAGCGTCAACTCCTCCGTGATAATCCATGTGCTCTGGAAATAAATTCAAAAGCACAGCGATATTTGGCGAGTGTTCAATGTCATCAAGCATATAGCTTGAAAGCTCAATAACAAAGATCTCTTTTGGATTAATTTTACCATTCAAAACCTTCAACATTGGATTTCCAATATTACCAAGCAATCGAACTTTTTGATTATCAGCCTTAAGCATTTGATAAATCAAACTCGCAGTCGTGCTCTTCCCCTTACTTCCCGTCACTCCAATCGTCAAATTTGAAATCTTTGAGAAGAATAAGTTTGTCGCAGTCACATATGGGATAGTAACTTTGTCTTTTGAAATCCCGGGAGTCTTCACTGCAAGATCGAATTCACCTTGACCCTTAAGATAGTTTTTATCGTGAGCTTGATCTAAAATACCAATATCGAGCTTTGGATGAAACTTTTTCAAATACGCCTCTGTTACCTTGCCTTCTTTTCCATATCCTAAGATACAGATATTCTCAATTCCTAAAAATCTAAACTTAGTTGGCAACGTAGGTGCTTGCACAGTACTCAATACTTCTTTAGAAGATTTTTTCGCGTCCTTAATCTTTTGCACAAACTTCTTTGCAATAAAATCCTTCTTGTATTTTTTCGCAGACATCCAGAAAGCAACGCGCGATTCTTCAAATGTTCCAACACAATCAAACGGCTTTAATTTTCCAAAACCTAGAATATCACGATACATTAACTCAAGACGCTTATCATTTAAAAGATTTTTACCAAAAATTTCAACCAAATCTTTTTTAGGCATGAATGGCGATAGAATCAAAAAAGTAAATGCACACTTAGCGCACTCGCCACACCACAATGAACCCGTCCTCTCTTTATGAACCCTAAAACTACGGTTACAACTTGAAAAACTCTTAAAATACTTCTTTTGCGTCGCAAACATTTTGGCAATCCGAATCTCATAAAACTGTCGCAGAACTGAAATATACGAAATATCTGCTGTAATGAATTTGCAAGTATATTCCTGAAGCAAATTCTCAAACTCCGCTGTCTTGCTCCATTGATGGTTAATTATCTCGCCTTTATGTTTGATATTGCCAAAATTGCTACTATGCTCATTCCCAACCATTACATATTTATAACCGTAAACAGCTGAGGTTAACAATCCAATAAATGCAAAGATCGCAGAGATTGGAATGTGCCCATCAAAACTTCCTTCGTGCTCTTCAAAGATCTTAGGATCAAGCACTCGCCTAACGATCATTTTTTGCTTGCCGATTTCCTTCATTACTTTTTCTACTACAAGATCCTTGCGTTGCGTCTCAACCACAAACGAAGAGAAATCATAGCCGTCTTCCTTTAGCAACTCAGCCGCCACGATTGAATCCTTACCTCCCCCAATTCCAAGCAACCCCCGGTCTTTCGTTTCAATCGATACCGGTCCGACCACAACCTTAGAACTCTGAAACTTTGCCAGTTGCTTAGAATCAATCTTGTTTCGATATAATAGCTCACCAAGACCTTTTCGATAAACTGTGTTCCAAAACTCAGCCTGTTCTTTTGAAAGCTCGAATGGCAAAATCACTTTCTTAGGAAGATATAGCTTGTAATAACTAATTCCCAAAATTATCAAAAGCGCTTCAAGGAAGGGCTTCATATCCTTCGAGCAAAGCTTCATTGAGGCCCTTGGCAATCGTATGGTTTCAGTAAACTCTAGTGGCTCCTGATTTGAAAATATGATTTGATAATCAAACTTGACCGTTTTATTATCCGGTAAAATACGATATTTTTTATAGTGAAATTCAATTGGTTTTGGCATCATAGATATATATAAGTCTATCAAATTTTGCGCTGTATGACTAAAGAAATATTCACTCTCATTGCAACAAAAAACCACCAGAATATATCTGGCGATTTTTCGTAGTCCGCCATAGCTCCGTGAAGGAGCGACGATGGATGGTCGGGGATGCGAGACTCGAACTCACGACCTCTTGGTCCCAAACCAAGCGCTCTAGCCTACTGAGCTAATCCCCGTTTTGCGTGAGAAATATACCAAATTTTTCTACATATAGCAAGGGTCTAATATCCCTTGACTAAACGTCAAAATTTACGTATGATTATCGCGCTTTTGATATACATAACGGGTGTGTAGCTCAGGTGGTTAGAGCGCAGTCCTGATAAGACTGAAGTCGGAGGTTCGAGTCCTCCCACACCCACCAGAGGCTTCCTCATCAATACAAATTGGTGGTGGAACCACTACTCTTCAATGTTTTACAATGAAGGGTTATAATATCAGAAATGACGCCGGAGTAGCTCAGTGGTAGAGCGAGGGCCTGAAGAGCCCTGCGTCGGGGGTTCAATTCCCTCCTCCGGCACCAAAAAAGAACCTGCTTTGCAGATTCTTTTTTGTTTTGAACTATTGTAGATCCTTCCGTTGCTTTGCTTTTGAGATATCGAGACTGTAATCGTCGGCAGACAATATATCCTCACCCTTTTCAAATCGTGCAATAAAAGTTGGTTCAATATCGATTATATAATCTGACCAATTTGTTCCATAAAGCTCGGACGCTACCGCCTCGCTTGCAACCCATCTTAATGTATTATCACCCTCAATCGCATAAACTTTGGGATCTGACTGAATTTTAACCATTACTACCTCAGCTTTAGGGAGCATTGGCAATCCAAGATCAAGAGAGGCTAAAGTCGCGTCTGTGACCGTCTCAATGCCCTCAAATGACTCCATCCAAGTGAAGTATACAGTTGCGCTTGAAAACGGTCTGCGCTCCATTTCATCATCGATATAATAAACAGTGTCGAACGACTCTCCACTAATATAATCACCGCTTGTCACTATATCAATCTCTTGGGGCTCTCCGGTGACTGGGGAAACACCAATCTCCGGGCTACTATCAATCACTTGGCTGACTCCCACTTCGGTTTCAATGGCGAACACCGCATCAGAGGTATCTGACGCCAAAGTGATCGCCAGATCTGTTCCTTCAACCTTCACCACAACTTCTGCGCCTTCAATGAAAGGCGCATCCCATGCGTAGCTACCACTATTTATAATATTCGTTGCTATAGAAATATATGTTTCTCCAGCGTCCAAAGAGTAGTACAGATTTACAAAGCTTACCTGCGAACTACCTGTTCCGTCAGTGCTCCAAGATATATCATAGTTTTCTCCGCCCTCTAAAACCTCGCCCCCATTCGGTAACTCAACACTAATTGAATAATCCGATGAGGAAGTAGAGGATGATGAGCTCGTACTTTGACTTGAACCAAATATAGTAAAGCCCCAACTTGTAGTATCTGAAACTCCAGCGTAACTATCACCATCACCTGCATCAAATGCATCAGCCCCGACCTGCACATAATATTCTGTATTGTAGAGCAGGGTTGCAGGATTAATAGTAATTGACGATGTACCACCACCGGTCACACTCACGCTTTGGGCATCAATTGTCTCCACCGTTGTATCATCACTAGTCCTTTTAATGATAATGTCATTAGACGCGCCAGCTTGCGGTGTAACGCTTTCAGAAAAAGTTATCACTAAGTTGGCATTGGGATCTGCGCCAGTTACATTGTCTGCTGGTGAAAACGTTAGTGCCAATGGTGGTGTAGAAACGGTCTGAGCTAATACTGGCTCAGGAGGTAAAGGATATGTTCCACTATCACGCCAAGCAGCATCAGCATCTCTATCTCCTGATAAATAATCCACTGTAACTACTCCTATCATGTTCGCACTTGTGTCAATCTGCACTGTAGTGGCATCAAGGCGGGTCACGCTATCGAGAGAAACTGGGGTACCGCCATCTTTTATAACCCAACCCTCTGTATCTGTTTCGTCATTCAAGCTCCCCTCTCCGCCAGAGAAAACAATATTAATCAATTGCACAGCGATTCGCTCTGCAGAAGAAAATATTGGTCCACGAACAGCCTCACTGCCTGAATAAAAATGTGAACTTAGCACCCGATACCAACGTTGTGCCAATATTGTTATCTCGGCATCTGACGTCCAATGAACATCGTCTGTGAATTCTTGATCATGAGCTGTAGGCCCCGCGTAAATATCTGCATCATTGGTCCATGCATTAATCAACCCTGTGCGAATGGCATCTATCTCAGAATCCGTGGCAGTATTATGTTCACCTATGAGCGCTGCTACCAATGGTGCACTAGTCGAAAGGTCACTTTGCAAATCATTGAGCATTGCACTGAGAGCTGTTTCATAAGCGCTTGCACTCATCCCTAACGACGCATCATTCTCACCTTGATACCACAAGAAAGCTTTAATATCATTCACTCCACTATCATTAAATTGATTAACGGCCGCATTGTATGCCGAATCACCTTGATTCCAATCATTCCCAGTAAAACCTGTACCGCCAGAAGCATATCCAATAAATGCCACAGGAATGTTGTCATTATCATTGAGCAACGTTCCTAAAAGTGGCCATACAGAACCATAGAGTGCTGAAAGAAAATCATTACTATCACCAAGTGCCTCCCAGTTGTCTGAAGTATCAAACTGTGATGCTCCATGGTTTGACCCAGTATAAGACTGATCATTGTCCCCCCTACCATGAGCGTTACTTTGTCCAATCACCATATAGACATCTCCCATACGTACGTCCGATATGGTCACATTCACATCTGTATCATTCGTGAATCGACACTGAAGCGATCCATCACCAACAGAACCAGTCAGCGTTCCACTCCAGGACCCTGAGCTTGGCGTGGCATCGACTGTGGCATATGCACCACTATCAAAACTACACTCGATAGCCGTAGGACTTCCAGCGTATTGTCCAGTGATTGCAATCGGCCCCGTAGTATCCGTTGTTCTTTGAAACGTTTTATATTGTACTGGCGTTGAAACAATAACAACATCGGGGTTTGGTGTTGCCCCAGCTCGAATAGTATCCATCTCGCCAGTAGAAAGAACGTCCTTAAAAATCAACATTTCATCAATATTACCCTCAAATCTATTATTGACCGCCCCAGCAGAGTTCGACCCAATTACAAAATTGTCTGTTGCATCGGTAGTCATACTTGAACTGAAAGTTCCTGTCGCATCTGACCCCAATGTAGCCGCGCCTGTGTCATCGTATATGTGTATCCTTCCAGAATCATCAGCGTTGTCATAGGAAAAACAAACGTGATACCACTGGTTTACAGTAAGCGCTGTTGCATGCTCGAGCGTACTAGTTGATGCACCTATAAAAACTTTGATCTTTCTGGCAGTTGTATATTGAACTATGAAAGGGCTGGGAGTGGCAGCAAATTTAGACATGATGTAACGATTTCCATCCGGAGATGCCTCTTCTGGCCTTACCCAAAAACATGAAGACATACTTGACACTACCTTCCCTGGAAAATCGGCGTCTAAGCTTGCATCTGATACAGAATACCAATCACCTGGAGTTCTACTCAAATCAACAGACCCTGATCCCTGTCTATAATTTAGCGCATCTTCGTCTGGAGACCCATTAGAAGTCAGTGTATTAGTGCCCTCTGAGTCTGTAGTGAGTGCGCCCGATTCAAAATTGTATTGGGCGACACAGTTTGCGTCTGCCGAACAATCATAGGGTGCAGCATTCGCTACTTTAGATTGGAAAGAAAAAATCCCAAGCGCAATTATTATCACGATTAGAGATAGAGTAAGTCTATCATTTTTGTATATCCCGCATGTAACCATAGACGCCATAATGTCACTATTATATGAGCCAGCCGTACGCCTTTCGTAAAGACAATTCGCGCTTCTGGACCAATCATTTAAATCCTCCTCTCAAGCTAATTTCGCCTATATAATAACATATCATTCTGCTTTACAAAAATAATATTATCTGCTACTATTTGCTCGCAAACAACAACTGCGGGTATGGTATAATGGCTATTACGTCAGCCTTCCAAGCTGAATATGAGGGTTCGATTCCCTCTACCCGCTCCAGAAAATACATCTCTAAACGAGGTGTTTTTTCTTTTCTTATAATGGCTACATAATTGACAAAAATGCATTTTATAACTACCATTGCTCCCTGCCCCCTAACAATCGACCTGACCCTCACCTGTATCAAAAGGAGATTTCGATGCCTATCACTGAACTGACTATGCCCATGACCGAAGAGGATCGTGGGTGTCTGGGGCCATTGCCCCACCTGAAAATCATCTACACCATCGGCTACGGTGATGTAACGGCACGCGAGCTCTTCGCCATGCTCAAGCACGCTGGCGTGACGCTTCTCGTGGATGTCCGCCTGTTCCCTCACGGTGCCTACACGTTCTACACAGCACTGCGAGACATGCCCTACATTTGCGAGGTGCACGATATCGACCACGTACACATCCCGGCGCTTGCCCCAAGCGAAAAACTACTGAAGTGGTACAAACCTGCCCTAGGCCGTGACAAGCATCCGCCCCCTCAGCTCTGGCGTCAGTACAAGCGACGGTATGTCCAGGAGCTGGTCGAGCGCCGAGTCATGTTCGAAACACACCAATCCGATCAGCGCACCTTGCTCGAAGAGCCTGATCTGTCCACTGCCTACAACATGCTTCGAGGCAAGCACGAGCGCATCGCTCTCATGTGCGTCGAACAGCATCCCCTGGAATGTCACCGCTCGCTTGCAGCCGACATGATCAGTTTTCTGCACACTGGACTCGAAGTCAAACACCTCGTGACCGCCAAGGTCGCCAAGCGCCAGAAGATCGAAGATGGAGGTGCATATTGCGTTGTGTAATCCTCTGTCGCACTGACATGAACCATGGTCGCTTCTGCACGCTCGTCCTTGGAGATGACGAACAGATCTACAGGGTACTTCTTGACCCAGGTCATCAACCCACGTACGGCTCACTTCTAGACACAGGGCAAGACGCACGATGCTGGAACTATGGTCGTTGTGTCGAGATTCCATTTGCAAGAACTTGCATCGGCACTCGACCCACACACCCAGAAGACAGTGTCGTTGCACCCAACGCATGTCAGCTAGTGAGCCAAACAGCTTCACCTGGATCGATTGCCTATCATGCTCGGGCCCATTCCTACCAAGGGCCGGTTAGTTCATTCCCAGACATCACCATCGAATGGAACAAGGCGTTCTACAAAGGTAGTCCCACGCTAGAGCGATCAGCAGCCTTCTGGGAAGTAGCTGGCGCACGAATCGTAAATGCTGGCGCTCCTGGACATGAAAAGAAACAGTTACGAGTGTTCACACGAGACCGCTCTGACGTTATCTTGCCAATCAAGGATCCGGCTCTACTCCAAAGAGTAAAAGCTGGGCAAATTGCCGTTGGAGATCTTGTTCCAGCTCGTCTGGTGATGGTTGGCTTGGCAAGTCCATTTCCCCACTCATCTGGCGAAGATCGCACGTACATGCAACTGCTCCAGATCACTGCTTAGTTCGCATACGCGGACCCTCAGACCCAGCCTCGGCTGGGTCTCTTTGTATTCCATAGATCCTATAAAACAAAACACCCGCTCGATTAACTCAAACGGGTGTTTATCTAATCTCTATTGTATCACTCCTCCCCACTCTACAACTGTAAATCCATTTCGGTCGAATCCACGAATTGAGGTTGGATTTGATACAGCTGGCTCCTCAAGCTCTATGAAGTCCATCAATATTCGGAAGATTGTATCTGGCTGAACTGATAGTTCCATTGGTGCGATTGCATCCATCACCTCTGTGCCATGGAATCCAATCTGGTAATACGGAGCGTCTTGCATGCGCGGATACCAGAACTCCATAAAGTCGAATGTTTCCTGTCGATTCAAGCCATACTTACCGAGCGTCTTGATTAAGAACCGCTCAACCTGATCTTGTTCTACTACCCAATAGTTCTCTGGTGGAGAATAAAGACCCCCTCGCCCCTCCCAGAACAAGTATGGGTATGTTTTACCATCTTTAAGGTTTGTAAGCGTCCCATCAGGCTGTGCGAGCACAGACCAACCGCCATCATACACTGGCTCAGTGTAAGTAAAACCACCTTCTGGCTCAATGAATACATCGATTTCCATCTCGCTTTCAGGATAAAGGTAAATCACTGGCTTTCCACATTCAGCCTGAGGCAAAACCTCGACATTTGAAAGCTGAATCCAACGTCCAAGCTGGTCTTGATAGTACAAGAACGGATGAAGAGCTAAGAAATCTTCAAATCTACTACCCTCGTGCCAATACGACCAAGTGTCATAGTCATCACCATAGAGCTCGAGCGAATAATTTGCTGACTCGTAAAGCTCGTGCCCTCCAGAAACACTTCCAATATATTCAAGCTCACCAATCTCGCTCTCATCAACGGTATTTGTTGCATTTGTATAGCCACAACCACCACCATGTGCTTTTGAATATGTTCCTGAAAATGTTTCATCACCGACAACCTCTAGGTCCATACTATATCCAGAGGTTTCATAATCCCAGAATGGAATCTGTGCGTCGTAAGCCAAGACTCGACCATCATCTTCAACAGCGAAGAATAAATTAGCCATATTTCCAAACGTTCCCTCATCTCCATCCACGGCATAAAGTGAACCTCCATCAATATATGAATACACTTCAAAAAGTGCTATATCTTTTTCTTCTGGAAAAAAGCTAAGTGCTCCAGGCCCCAAAAACTCATATGTATTTCCATAAGAATCTGTCCCCACTTCACCATACTCGAGTTCTGGTATATAGGACTCCATATCAAACTCAATACCAGAGACAAATTCATAATAATGCATTCGCTGTTCATCATCCCAATATTCGTTACGATCGGTCATTAGCTCCAAGAATGATCTGAAATATGAAGTGAAGGATAGAAAACTCGTCTCACCCATCAAGTATTCATCAATTAGAACTGGCTTTTGCGCCTCATCTGCTGGTACGAGAACATAATACTGCTCATAATAAGTGCCCATACCCCAATAATAAACAATTTGCATGGTGAGCTCCGCTCCATCATAATCTCCGCCCACTACCTCACCAAGAGAGAAGGCGCGATTAGGATCATCATCAGTCGCTTCAATAAGATTAAGATGCTCTGTAAAAATCGCCAGTGGCTCGATCTCAGAGATCTCGCTATACCAACTGACATTGATGGCATCAGAATTTTCTAGAATCGTCGGCTCGGTTACCTCAATCTCGATTTCTACTTCCTCATCATCAACTTCGTCCGAGATATCGACTTCGACCATATCGTCGACATATTCGACGTCACTATCTGACTCATTAGAAAGCCAATAACCAAATCCAAAAGCCACAATTGCCAGGGCAATAGCTGCAGCGAGGAACAGAATCCAAATACCTGTAAAACCTTTTTTCATATGCGATAAATTATTTTGTATATGATGTTGTTATAACACCGTTTTTTATTTGTGTCACGAGCTCATCTGATGAAACTTCTGCTAGGTCTGAGAACAAATCCAGTGCTTCCTGATCGCTCATCGGCGTTGGCTGGCTTCCTTGCGTCCAAACTGGCATGAGGTAAATCTCGATTTCGCTATCATCGATTATCAAACCTGCGGTGAGCGCTGGATATGTCGCTGGATCTATTTGATCGAAGATAAAGTTACCCAACGAGTAAACCACAGGCACATCATCGATAATCTCTATCCCCTGCGCCACATGTGGATGTCCTCCAATGATCAAATCTGCGCCGGCATCAACCATCAACTGAGCCAACTCACGCTGTGATGAGCTTGGAGCTACAACATACTCACTCCCCCAATGCGGAAACACGGTTACAAATCGACCTTCATCATCCGCTGCTTCAATCTGTGCTACTAGTTCGATCGAATCTGGTTGAAACTGATGATAGCCGATATATGTTAGGTCGATTCCGTTGAGGGTCTCGTCATATCGCGGCACAGGCGTTGCGTATGACCCAAACCAAGGGATCTCCATCTCGTCGAGACGGTCTTTCGTCTCCTGCAAACCAGCCGATCCCACGTCACTTGCATGATTATTGGCCAAACTGACGACATCGATATATTCATTCATGACTTCGATCGAATCAGGTGAAAAAACAAATCTAAATGGTGGATAAACTGTATATGTACTAGCCAGTTCGTTCACTGTCCCTTCGAGATTTCCGATAACAGTATGAGCCCCTGACAAAAATCGCCCCATGTTCAACCATGGATAGTCCTGGCCTTCAGACTCGAGTAATGATCGTACCCCACGGTCGAGCATTATGTCCCCCACAATGTGAAGTGTGGCAAAAATATCATCATACGATTCACCATCTGTGAAGTATCCAAGGATGTGGCTTGTGTTTTCGGTGTAATTATCAGTGAGCTCCATACCCAGCGAACTGTCATGATGTGTTAGGTGCCACTCTTGGCTTCCCTGATCGTTGTTTATCGCCAATAGCGTATTTAACACAACATTCGCATCGATCTCTAACTCAATATCTTGAGCATCCCCTATCTCCAACGCTCGTAGAGTGATCTCATCATGAAAATTTTGAGTATGCTCCGGTAAATTATGAGACATGTCGATGCTGGCAAAAATAACTGCGTTCTTAGCATGCTCATTGATTGATTCAGCGAGTGTATCTCGATCTTCATCGCTGAGTGACTCATGAATCACGAGTGGAACAATCTTAGCATCAGGAAATGATCGTGCCACAAACGGTAAGAGTCCACTGATTCCATGTTCATACTCGAAAGTCTCGTCTTCAATTCGCAGCACCTCAATATCACCCGCCAAATCCTCAATCAGATCTTGATCAGCCTCAACCTCGCCATAGTATGTATCCCAACTTCCCATGGTTGTTTGAATAGTAGTTGCTCCAAGATCAAAATGATTCGGGCTCATAATAATTACTGTATCGACACTATCGTCTGAAAGTGTCTCAAAAACTTTTGCGATCTCGTCCGCCACAACAAGGTGGTGAGCCACGATCGCTGACTTCGCATCAACATGCTCGACGTCCTTAGCCTGATCATATGCCCAGTCGTACAATGACTGAGGTTGGTCGTTTACAGTGAATGCAACAACCGGTATATCTTCCTGTCCAAAAACGGGCACGGTAATATCGACCACCTGAAAATCTCCTCCCAAAACCCACCCAATCGCAAACATGGCTTCTATAAAAATAAAAACTGCGGCAACACTAGCGATAGTTTTGAACACAGATTTTTTCATGTCCTGATTATAACACTAATTTTAGCCCCAAATCAAGGGCTATGGGTTGACAAAAGCCCTTTTTTATGCTATATTTCCTTGTTCAACCTACCAACCCACAAGGGGCATCCGCCCCGGAAGGAGCAGGAATGGCCTGCGCTCAGGAATTCCTCAACACGCTGAATCAGCAAAGCGAAGTCCACTACCAGTGGGCTGAGCGAATCGATCATGTAATCCTGGGCCGTCAATATGACGGCCTCGGCGGCAGCTTCGCGCAGTCGCTCATCCGCGCTGTACACGAAGTAGCCAAAGAAGGTGAGATCGTAATGATCATGCACCCCTTCGGCCAGTACGACTGGCGGGAGCAGCGCGAGGTCAAAAAGGGGTGTGAGGGCTTCACTCTCATATTTCCCCATATCGGACTCCATTTCTGGCACTGGCGCAAAGGCGCCACGATCAGGATGCTGCTCGACCGGCGGCTGATCCGCCCTGTCGCCTAGTCCACTTCTCACCCCCACCGAAGCCTCTGCGCTTGCGTGGGGGTTTCTGTTTTTAGCGCTTTGACCGTAGCTTGCGGTGATAGGCAACAGCAAAACGGTGGGCTTCGTCGCGGGCTTTTTGAAAAAGTTCTTTGCCGGCTGCAGCGACTCTGGATAATTCTATATTAGTTCGATCGAACACGAGCCGGTCTTGTTTGCGATCAAATCCTTTTGCGATTCCGATCACGGGAATGTCGATGTTCATTTCCTTCAAAATTAATTTTACTCGATTGACCTGTGGCTTCCCGCCATCAATGATCATTACTTGCGGCAACTCCCAAGCCTTAGGTGCGCTCTTTGCACGATTTAATCGTCGTCGAATGACTTCTTCCATCATCGCAACATCGTTCGGGCCGTCGACTGTCTTGATTTTAAACTTTCGATATTTACTCTTGACCGGTTGACCATCTTCAAACACAACCATCGATCCGACTGACGAGGTTCCAGAGATATTACTAATGTCATATGCTTCAATCCTACCATCAAGATCAAACATAAACTCTTGCGGTGCTGAGTACGGCAATTCAAAATCCTCTTTTGTGATAAGCGCGATATCTTGAATGTGTTCAAGCGCAAAAACTTTCCGTCGAGCTATCTCAGCCATCTCAAATCTTTCTTCTTTTGCGTATTTCTTCATCTCGCGCTTAAGCTGAGCTAAAAGTCGCGCTCGTCCGCCTTCAAAAAATGTTATCAGCTGCTTCATGTACTTTCGATACGTTCGCTTATCAATCTTTCCAGTGCAAACTCCCGGACATCGCTTAATATGCGCATCAAAACACGGTCTTTGCTTACCAGATATTTCTGGTGGCTCGCATGTACTCCATGGAATGACCTTTCTAATAAGATCTAATGCACGCTTTAGAGAAACACCGCTGGTATACGGGCCATATACCGCCATATACTTCTTCTTCGCCTTAATTGATAACTCTTTTTGAAATGGTCTGACCCCCTCCCGCTCAAGCTCATGTCCACGCAGTAAAATTGGCTTTGGGAAATCTTCATTGGTAATTACTAAATACAAAAAGCTCTTACCATCTTTTAGCATGATATTGTAAGGCGGCTTATGCTCCTTGATTTGATTTGCTTCGAGAACTAGAGCCTCGATAACTGTTGAAGTCTGAATATAATCAATGCGCGCAATCTTTGAAACCAATTCTGCAATTCGACTGTTATGCGCCTTGTTAAAATATGAGCCAACACGTTTTTTTAACGATGTCGCCTTTCCGATATACAAAATTTGATCGTACTCATCAAAATACAAGTACACCCCAGACGCATCAGGAAGCCCTAAGCCCTCCCCCTTCCCAAGGGGGAGCTGGAGGGGGTTGCCGATCGCGTGTCTCTGTATTTTGACTCGCTCTGGAATCATAGTACTTTTCTAAGATACTTACCGGTGTAACTTGCTGTCTTGCGAGCAATGTCCTCTGGAGTTCCCTCGGCTACTATCGTACCGCCTTCATCTCCACCCTCGGGACCCAGGTCAATCACCCAATCTGCAGTTTTAATTACATCAAGGTTATGCTCGATCACACAAACTGTGTTTCCTCGTGCCACTAATCTATGCAGCACCTCCAATAACTGCTTAACGTCTTCAAAATGCAAACCTGTTGTTGGTTCATCAAGCAAATACATCGTTCTTCCAGTCTGACGCTTAGCAAGTTCTGATGCTAACTTAACACGTTGCGCTTCGCCACCGGAAAGTGTGTTGGATGACTGCCCGATCTTCAAATATCCAAGACCAACCTCATTTAACATCTTAAACTTTTCAAAAACTGTTGGAATATCTTTAAAGAACTCAAGACCATCTTCTATTGTCATATCAAGAACCTGATAAATATCTTTATCATTCCATTTCACCTCAAGTGTCTCGCGATTAAATCGCTTTCCCTTGCACACGTCACACTGCACATACACAGTTGGTAAAAAGTGCATCTCGATTCCGATCTCACCAAGTCCCTCGCAGTTCGAACATCGACCGCCACGCGCACCTTTTACATTAAAGCTAAAACGTCCTGGTTTATAACCACGAAATCGAGCCTCCTCTGTTGCCGTATATAACTCACGAATTGGCCCCCATGCACCAGTATAAGTAGCTGGATTGGACCGTGAGGTGCGCCCAATGGCCGACTGATCGATTAGAATCAACTTATCGATATATTCCACACCCATCACGGCTTTGTGCTCTCCTGGGGTTGCCTTGCTCTTATATAACTTCTTGGCAATCGACTTGTACATCACCTCATGCATGAGCGATGACTTACCCGAACCTGACACTCCAGTCACACACACCAGTCGACGCAGCGGGATCTCAACATTTAAATTCTTTAGATTGTTGGCCTTGGCACCAACGATTTTTAACCGATCTCTGCCAACCTTACGACGCTCTTTTGGAATCTCTATTTTTCTATCCCCTCTAAGATATGCAGCAGTTGTTGACTTCTTATCATTAAAAATCTCTGGAACTTCACCAACGGCAACGATCTCACCACCGTGCACTCCAGCACCTGGACCGATTTCCACCATCACATCAGAATTACGAATTGTATCTTCATCGTGCTCTACCACAATAACTGTATTTCCCAAATCTCTTAAGTTTTTGAGCGTTGCGATAAGTTGATCATTATCTCGTTGGTGCAGGCCAATAGTTGGCTCATCCAAAACATACAAAGCGCCCACGAGTCGTGATCCAATTTGTGAAGCCAGTCGAATACGTTGCGCCTCTCCACCTGACAACGTTCCCGCGCGACGGTTGAGAGTCAGATAATGCAACCCAACATCAAGCATGAACGCTAGACGATTCTCGATCTCTTTTAATACCGTGCTCGCAATCTCTTTTTGCCGATCAGACAACTCAATGTCGAGAACAAACTCTGTCGCCTGCTTAACTGACATGCCTACAAACTCTGCAATATTTTTTCCATTCACAAATACATTAAGCGCCTCAGTGCGTAATCGCTTTCCTTCACAAACCTCACACTCATCCTCTGAGAACAGCTCGATAGTCCCAAGTCCATCACAGGACTGACACGCACCGTACGGGCTGTTAAATGAAAACAATCGTGGTTCAATTTCAGGAAATGAAAATCCACACTCAGCACAGCTAAACTCTGTGGAATACAACTGTTCCTTCTTAGTGGGATGTTGGATGCACACCAACCCTTCGCTTCGATCAACTGCAATCTCAAGCGCCTCAGTAAGTCGTTGACGCTGATCTTTATTGGGATTAATTAGAGTAGTCGCAGGAATTGAATCAATAACTATTTCAATCTCATGCTTTTTATACCGAGAAAGCTTTATCTTGTCGCTAAGCTTATGCATCTGCCCATTGATGCGCACCTTTGCAAATCCAGCATTATAAAAATCATACAAAAGCTGATAATACTCACCCTTTCGACCGCGGACAACAGGCGCCATCACTGTCAACATCTTTCCATTTCGTCCCTCCCCCTTCCCAAGGGGGAGCTGGAGGGGGTTGCCGATGGTGTGCAAAACATGGTCCGTGATCTCATCAATGCTCAACTTTGAAATTGATTGCTCACACTTTGGACAACGAGCAACACCGATTCGTGCAAAAAGCACACGAAGATAATCGTAAATCTCAGTCACCGTTGCAACAGTTGATCGCGGATTACGCGAATGCGCTTTTTGATCGATAGATATTGCAGGTGACAACCCCTCGATCTCATCAACATCTGGTTTTTGCATCTGCCCCAAGAACTGACGAGCGTACGCTGAGAGCGATTCAATATATCTTCGCTGTCCTTCAGCAAAAATAGTATCAAAGGCAAGTGATGACTTACCCGACCCAGACAATCCGGTGAAACAAACTAGTTTGTTTCTGGGTAATTCAAGATCAACATTCTTTAAGTTATGCTCACGCGCACCTTTGATTGTAATTTTGTCTTTCATACAATTGTCGCTGGCAACCCCCTCTACCTCCCCCTTGGGAAGGGGGAGAATCTTAATCTAGCCTCCCCTCCTTCCCAAG
>JABHCP010000014.1 GCA_018673485.1 Candidatus Uhrbacteria bacterium | reverse complement strand
GCGAAAGGTCGCTAAGAAAAAGCCAGCTAAACGTAAGGTTGCGAAAAAGAAACCTGCAAAGCGAAAAGTAGCTAAGCGAAAACCAGCTAAGCGTAAGGCAGCTTCGAAGCGAAAGGTCGCTAAGAAAAAGCCAGCTAAACATAAGGTTGCGAAAAGGAAACCTGCAAAGCGAAAAGTAGCTAAGCGAAAGCCAGCAAAACGTAAAGTAGCTAAGCGAAAGGTCGCTAAAAAACCTGCAAAGCGTAAAGCGGTTAAGCGAAAGAAACGATAGTTTCAAACATTATAATCCCCGTCACTTCCGGAGGAGGTCCAAAGTCCGTCCGTCGCTCTACGAGCTATGGAGGACACCCAATATCTATTCAATAGAAGTTGGGTGGAGGAATTCTCATCAAGGAGTGTGCGGGGATTTTTTGGTATAATACTTATACTAATTACTAATTGCTTCATTTATGATGAAATGTAAAAAGGACTGTAAGATGAAGTGCTGCACATGCAAGTGCATGAAACACGCTCCATACTGCCTTGGATTCATTGGTGCCGTTGTTTACTACATCGCAGCAGCCACTGGATTCTGGGTTGGAGTACTCGGAGTACTAAAAGCACTAGTCTGGCCAGCATTCCTAGTTCATGGACTACTAACACTAATAGGAGCGTAAATGTTTCACAAAGTGGACGATCGTTCAATTAGTGAAACCAGAAAACTCCAGTCATCGTGCTGGGGTTTTTGATTTATGATAAGATCGATAGGTATGAAAATAACAATCTGTTGCAGTATGAAGTTCCGCGACAAGATCGAACAGACGATCAAAGAACTCCAGGAACTAGGGCATGAACCACTGTTTCCAAACTTGGACACCGAAATGCCAGACGCTGAGCTTACAATAGAACAAAAGAAAGCCCTTGCGCTCGATCACTACGCAGCAATCGAACAATCCGACGCCGTATACTTCATCCTCCCCGACGGCTACATGGGCACCAGCTGCAAACTAGAACTTTGCTACTCAATCGCAATGAAAAAACCAATCTACTTTTCTGAACCTACTGGTGATATTGGATTGGATTGTTACCCAAAGGAGATCGGCGCGATCAATAAAATGTTTCACTAATTGAACGATCGTCCAATTAGTGAAACCAAAAGACACTGACTTGAAGGCTGGTGGTTTTTCTTCTATTAAATTAGTAGATCCTTCGACTCCCTCTGGTCGCTCAGGATGACAGACTAGTATCAGATCAACTTCTTTTGGTTCTTAACTGGCGCAGGGTTCTCTTCTGAAAAGATCTTTACTTGTCCGAAGATTCCGTCGTAGCCTGGGCGGATGTCGATGTTGCCCTTGCGCATTCGATTGATGCCTTCGGCAATTACCTCATCGGATGCGTCTTTTATCGAACTGATTGAAACGTCGAGCAAAATATCGAACTCAGATCCGAGTGACTCGATCATGGACTCGTACATTGCCTGCACTTTTTTGCTTGACGTTGATTTAATTCCAAATGTCTCTGCGATTATCGTTTGCAGTGGCACGATTGATTTAAATGGTACGTGATTCTTTGGAATTGTTTTAATTTTACGATCAGCCAACTCGGAAACTCGCGCAAGTACACCAATTGTCATTGGCTTTTTACAAATTTTGCATTTACCGTCGAGCTTCTTGGTTTCATCTGGCAAACACCAGAACTCACAATTGGAACATCCGTCGGCATGATACTTCCCTTCTTCTGGATAGAACTCGATCGTATACTTAAATCGATCCGTATCTTTGTTTTTCAGAATATCAACAAACGTATCGTAACTAAGCTCAGCCTCATCTAACTCGAAGACGTTTGCCTCACGTCCGAAGTTACGTGGACTGTGCGCATCAGAGTTACTAATCAACATCACATCATCAAGTGCTTTGAGCGATCGATTCATCAGTGGATCACTCGAGAGCCCCGTCTCAACTGCATAAATATACTTCGTCATCTCTCCAAAGCATTGCTTAATAGTATCAAAGCCTGACTTTGAACCAAACACAGAAAACCATGGCGTCCAAGCGTGTGCTGGAACAATAATTACGCGGTCATCTATCTCTTTAAGGTTCTTGTAAAGCTCTTCGGAATCAATTCCAAGTATTGGTCGTCCATCAGACTTCAAATTAAACCCACGGTCGTTCAACCATTTGTTAATCTTCTCCACTGATTCAATCGAAGGCGCGAAAACAATGTTATGGATGCGCCGACACTTGTCATCTTTACGATAGATCTGCGCAATCTCCGTTGTCATCATAAACCGCACATCCTTTCCCGCGCCCCTCCCCCTTCCCAAGGGGGAGCTGGAGGGGGTTGCCTTTCGAGAATTTTTCAATCGATAAAGCCCAGGCTGATCTTCCACGAGCTGATCCTTGATCTCAGCTAACCATTTCGGATGCGTAAAATCCGCAGTACCCAAAACATTCACACCCTTTTTCTCACACCAAAGAGCATTATTCTCAAGTGTAAGATCTTTAGAGCACGCCCGAGAAAAACGAGAGTGCAAATGCCAGTCAGTAATTATTCGCATACGAAATATCGATCGATAAATTGTCGAGCGGGGATCATTAATACAAATGCTGCAAGTGATAAGCCTTCACCCATTGTGAAGGCTTGGAATACAATCGATTCTATTAAACTCCACTGTAACCAAGCGATGCATGCAATTACGACCAACCAAAGTAAAAGTCGAACACGCTTTTCGATCCAAATCTCGGCAAAGAGCAATAATCCTGTGATCGATATCATTACTGGCGCCACAGGCAGAAGAACGATCAGAATGCTGAGAAGAAATACGCCCCAACGAATCCCGCGTGCTACAGACGCGCTTGCGCCTTTGAACTGCCTTGTTGTATGCATTGTGACTGCAAAGAGTGCTATGAATGCCAATAACATCCACAATCTAGAATCAAGCTCATCAATCCACAGCCCCAAACTACGCGCTCCAGAAATCGCGTCAACAAACCCACCAAACCATACAACTGCAAGATAGGGCATCAGCCCTAAAACAATCTGCGATATTGCTAAGATCAAAAACGATGACTTCGACTGCCTCCAAATCCGAACAGCATTCTTCTGCCACTGCCGCCAAAGAACCTTCATATCTACTTCGATCTTGTTTATTGAAATGATCATATGATTGCATGGTAGCAGACTTGCTCATTTTGTCATCCCGGCCGTCGAGCCGGGATCCATCGACTATCGAATTTGATCTAGCTCACCACAACGATGGATCCCTGCCTGCGCAAGAATGACACATCAGAAAACAAAAACAGGCGCTTTCACGCCTGTCTTTTTTATCCAATTAATTCCTGTGCTTTTTCAAGCTCTTCTTCTGTATTGATTCCGATTACCTCCAGTGGTTCAGCTGTGATCGTTGAGATCTCCTCACCCTCTTCAATAGCCATCTCAATTAGATCTGTCAGATAGTACTCGCCGCTCGCATTTTTATTTGAAAGCATTGGTAAATGATCTTTAAGCCATTGTGCATCGAATGCAAATAGCGCGGGGTTCACTTCTTTGATTTCCAACTCAGCTTCAGATGCGTCTTTTGCCTCCCGAATAGCAGTTACAGTACCGACTTCACCGCGTATGATTCGTCCCCACCGAGCAAGCCCTTCGTACTGACCTTTAAACGATGGAACTTTCGTTGTCACCATTGAGAGTACAGTTCTTTCCTGTTCGTACAGATCCTTAAGCTCCTGCATTTTTTCTGCTGTTAGAAATGGATGATCTCCATAAAAAACCATCACACAATCTGAATCAGAGAAAGCATCCTCTGCCGCGCGCACAGCGTCCCCGGTTCCTAACTGATCCTGCTGTGTTACATACTCACATTTGTCACCAAGCGCGTCCTGGAATAGCTCTATGTTGTCTGGTGCTATCACGAGGATTGGTCTTGAGTCCAATTCTGAGTCGATAATACTATCAATGAGATGCTCGACCATAGGGCGCCCTGCGATCTCGACAAGTGGCTTTGGAATTTCACGTCCCATGCGCTTTCCCTTACCAGCTGCTAGTACAATTACTCGTGTTCTCATAAAAAAACCTTAGATATTTGCAATGCGATAGTACGGCAAAAACGAGCGAATGTCAAAGACCCGACCAGTGGTGAAACTGGCCGGGCCGAAGAAGTCCTTCCCATGATCCTAATTGTTCAAACGGCTGGAGGTGGCCGTAAGGTAGGAGATCACTATATGACCTCTACTTCCTTTTCAAATATTGCCGCCAGGACCTATACATCAGCGGAGTTCATCATTCTTTCGAACATGACCTCGACACTAATGCACACCTGAACAAGCACTACCTGAGAACGCCTAGAACTACTACGATCGAATTTTCGTGGGGATGAAAGGGGCGGGGGCCCGACCTTTCGCAGCAGGAAGGAAAATGAATAAACATTTTAAGAGACGAGCGAGTACTATAACAAGAATCCTTGATTTTGTCAAGGATTGGCCCTTTTTTAATCAAAAATAAGCCCTTTTTAAAGGCTTATTTTGAATAAAAAAATCTCCATTATTCCGGCGGTCACCCTCCTTCGCTATTGAGCTGCCGATGTTGTTAATCGACGTATGTACTTCGAAGCATGCCGTGTGTTGATCGAGAGGTCGGCTACGGAAGGACAGGACTCTACCGGGCACCTATATTACTCTCTACAAATTTTGTGTAATAAAAAATCTCCATTATTCCGGCGGTCACCTACTCTCGCCCATCTGGACTACCATCGGCCCTACAGGCTTAACTTCCGTGTTCGGGATGGAAACGGGTGTGGCCCTGCAGGAAATACCACCAGAATAATGAAGACTTTTATTTCTGATCTATCTATCTAGAATCAATTCAATCATTGAATGTCTTTCCACTTAACTTCTTAAGAGAGTGGAGGAATATTTTCGACCAATTAGTACACCTCGGCTTAACCTGTTGCCAGGCTTATACCTAGTGCCTATCAACCTCATGTTCTCTGAGGGGTCTATGAAGATTAATCTTAAGGTCGACTTCCCGCTTAGATGCTTTCAGCGGTTATCCGAACCCGACGTAGCTACCCAGCAATGCCCTTGGCAGAACAACTGGTACACCAGAGGTCAGTCCATCCCGGTCCTCTCGTACTAGGGATGGGTCCTTTCAATCTTCAACGCGCATAGTGGATAGGAGACCGAACTGTCTCACGACGTTCTGAACCCAGCTCGCGTACCGCTTTAATAGGCGAACAGCCTAACCCTTGGGAGCTTCTTCACCCCCAGGATGCGATGAGCCGACATCGAGGTGCCGAACCTTGCCGTCGCTGTGGACGCTTGGGCAAGACTAGCCTGTTATCCCCGGAGTAGCTTTTATCCGTTGAGCTTCCGCCGTCCTATATCGAACGGTCGGATCACTAACCTCTACTTTCGTAACTGCGCGACGTGTCAGTCTTGCAGTAAAGCTGGCTTTTGCGTTTGCACGTCCAGCCCGATTTCTATCCGGGCTAAGCCAACCTTTGTAGACGCCTCCGTTACCTTTTAGGAGGCTACCGCCCCAGTCAAACTACCCACCAGCTACTGTCCCAAAAACCAGATTCATGGTTTTCGGTTAGGATGCACACAATACAAGGGTGGTATCTCACTGGTGCCCGAAGGCTCCCACCTATGCTGAACATGTAGAACATGGATCCAATAACAAGTTGTAGTAAAGCTTCACGGGGTCTTTTCGTCCGACTGTGCGTAGTGAGCATCTTCACTCACATCGCAATTTCGCCGAGTACATTGTTGGGACAGTCTGCAAGTCGTTATGCCATTCGTGCAGGTCGGAACTCACCCGACAAGGAATTTCGCTACCTTAGGACCGTTATAGTTACGGCCGGCGTTCATCCGCGCTTCAGTCGCAAGCTTCGACTCCGAAGAATCTAACCCGCTTCTTTAACGTTCGGACACTGGCCAGGCATCACCCCCTATACATCACCTTACGGTTTAGCAGGGAGCTATGTTTTTGGTAAACAGTCGCTTGCAGTCATTTGCTGAGGGTCCTTTTCTCCCGAAAAGAACCAGGCCTTATCCCGAAGTTACGGCCGCTGTTTTGCCGAGTTCCCTAACAATGTTTCACTCGTACGCCTTAGTGCATTTACACCCACCTACCTG
>JABHCP010000006.1 GCA_018673485.1 Candidatus Uhrbacteria bacterium | reverse complement strand
TGCAAGTGATGCATTACGCGCCCACCGGTCATCATTCCTGATCCAGCGATGATGATCTTCGCTTGCGAGTTATCATTAATGCGCTTTGAATCATCCACACTGAGTGTTACGTGCAAATTTGGAAAGCTGAAGAAATCCTTGTCAGGACTTGAAAATATATTTCTATCAAATCTTAGGTAATTGGAAAAATGCTGGTACATCTCTGTGGCCCTAATCGCCATCGGACTATCAAGGTATATTGGAACGCTTGGTATTTCACCCGCGTCAGTTAATCTATCCAATTCATACAAAAGCTCCTGTGTGCGTTCAATTGAAAACGCTGGAATGATCAATGTACCTCCACGCCCGATCACGCGATCAATCATGGTCTTGAGCTTATCGATCTTCACCTCAGCGGTCTCATGTTCACGATTTCCATATGTGGATTCCAATACAATCACGTCTGCCCGCTCGATCAATTCAGTATCCGGAAGAATTGGAACATTGTCATTTCCAACATCTCCACTAAACACAAAAGTCTTTTTCTCACCATCCTTTGTGTGCTGCGCAGCAACTATAAGTGAAACAAATGCTGACCCTAGAATGTGCCCAACATCGTGAAGCATAACTTTTATTCCAGGGACCGGCTCAAACTCCGTATGATAGTTCATTACATGCATCAGCTCATCAGTCATCTCAACGTCATCGGTCGTAAATAAAATCGGAGTATCCTTTTTGTGATTATTTTCAACCATCACATGTTGAGAGTCCTTTAAAATAAGGTGGCTTAGTGCTTTTGTTGGTGGCGTACAAAAAATCTTTCCTCTGAATCCCTTTTGCGCCAAGACCGGTAAGCGCCCACAGTGATCGTAATGCGCGTGAGTCAAAATGACAGCGTCAATTTTTGCCGGGTCAAAATTAAAATCTTCCACTTGTCTCTCTGCCTTCCCCTCCCCCTGATACATTCCACAATCAATCAGCAACTTGTGAGTTTTAGTTTCAATAAAATAGCAAGAACCTGTCACGCCCCTCACACCACCACAAAATGTTAAGTTCATATAACAATAGTATACAGCAGGCAGACATCAGACGACAGACTCCGGCAATGATCGACAGTTGATAAAAATGAAAAATTCGTGTACGATTTGGTGTTCTTAAAGTTATTAACTACCTACTGTATACTACTGCCATGCCCTTCTCTTGGAAAAATCAAAAATCACCGATCGTTGCACTGTCGCCAATGGCTGATATGACAGACGCGCCTTTTGGAAAAATTATTCGTGAGGTGGTTTTGCGCTACGTGTCAGAATCACGATTGGTTATATTTCGAGAAATGATCTCCAGTGAAGCTGTAACTCGTGGCAATGAAAAGACATTAGCGATGGCAAAGATTCCTGACTCTGAACGTCCGGTTGTGCAACAAATCTTTGGCGCCAAACCAGAGGTGATGGCCAAAGCAGCAAAGCTAGTCGCAGATAAATTTCATCCAGAAGCAATCGACATAAACATGGGCTGCCCAGTTTACAAAATGACAAGCAGCTTTAATGGCGCTGCTTTGATGAAAGACGCTGAACTTGCAACCAAGATTGTTCGCGAAGTTAAAGCAGTAGTTGATATTCCGGTTTCTGTAAAAATGCGCGCTGGTTGGTCTGATCACAAGGAGTGCATTGAGTTTGCAAAGTTAATCGAAGAAGCTGGCGCAGACCTCATTACCGTTCATGGTAGAACAAAAGCTCAAGCCTACTCAGGTCTAGCTAATCGTGAAGTTGTGGCACGCGTAAAAGAATCAGTTTCGATTCCAGTTTTATACAATGGTGATATTTTTACTTGGGAAGATTATTTTAAAGCGCTTGATGAGACTGGATGTGATGGCGCGCTGATCGGACGTGGCGCATTGGGCAATCCTTGGATCTTTGCTCAAATCGAACAACAGCTTGCAGGAGCAGCACCGATGGAAGTCACGCTTCGCGACAGAATAGATACAGCACTCACGCATCTGGACTACCATCTTGCGCATTACGGCGAGAAAAGTCTGCCAACATTTAGAAAACATCTCGCGTGGTACTTCAAAGGAGTCGAGGGATTCAAACCATACAAGCCGACTGCAATGACTGCGACTGACAAAGAAGTGATTGCGCAAACCTTAGAAGAGTTTTACGTAAACTCAACCAAATAGGCTTGACCTTAACCCTTATTCAAAATAGAATACCTGAGCTAGACTATATATTATGCAAATTGCAATTCTTAGTTTCGTGAAATCAAAGAACAAACTTGCGGCTGGGACAAAACAGATCATCAAGGAAGCTAGATCTCGCGGACACAAAGTAAAAGTTCTCTGCAGTCCATTTGTTGGACTAGAATTTGGCAACGGTAAGAAAATTACCTACATGGGAAAGCCATTGGATCCAAACAAGTTCGACGCCATCGTTGTACGCCCTGGTTTCAATTCTGATCCATCCATCAATGCATCCATCATAAAACAATTCCAGCTCGCTGGATTTTATGTTTTAAACGGCTACATCGGAGTGTTCCGCGCAAAGAATAAAATCCGAACCTTGCAAATGCTTGATCACTTTGGCATTCCAGTTCCAAAAACTTTAGTTGTCAGGGATCCGCAATTGCTTGCCGAGGCTTCTGAAGAATTCAAATTCCCAGTTATCGTTAAAGTCATTTACGGAACTCATGGCAGAGGAGTATTTATTGCAGAATCAAAGCGATCACTTCAGCCGATTGTTGAATACATTACAGAAAAAGAAAACGGACCGATTTCTCTGCAAGAATATATTCAAGAAGCAAATGGTTGCGACCTACGTGTTTTCGTTCTTGGGAAAAAGATCGTGGCAGCAATGGAACGCGTTGCAAAGCAAGGAGAATTTCGTGCGAACTTCCATAAGGGTGGTTCAGTTCAACTTGCCGACCTAAGCAAAGAAGAAAAACAAATTTCAATCAAAGCCGCACAAGTCATGGGACTCGACATCGCCGGAGTTGATATTCTACGCACAAACAAAGGTCCAAAAGTAATCGAAGTAAACTCAAACCCAGGGATTGAAGGCATCAGCAAAGGATCTGGCGTTGATGTCGCTGCTAAAGTTGTAAACTTTATAGAGCACCGAGTTGATAAGTACGGACAAAAGCGTAAAAAGCCAATGCCAAAAAGAATGATGAAGGAGTAAACCTTACTCCTCCCCCTTCCCAAGGGGGAGCTAGAGGGGGTTGCCGTCATTCGATCAAATTCTAAATAAAACCAGCGCAAGCTGGTTTTTATGATTGACATCATCAATATAAAATGATAGAAATATATCTCGTTCAGCTTAGTTCGAGACCTGACCCCTACCACCCATTCCTGGAGAAAAACATGCAAAGACTAGTATTCGTCTGTCTCGACGGTCCCAAGCAGCAGGCGATCCTATTTCGAGGCGACTGCGTTGATAGCTTCTTCGACCACCAGCAGGACGTCATGAAAAATGTGTTCGGTGATGGCGCTCAGGTACTCGGCTTCTGGGAGGTTCCCAAGAACCTCGAAGATGCCGACGAGGCCACACCCGACTACATGCGGACTCACCTCGAAGCACTCCTGAACCTGGAGCACGACATGACCATGGACATGGTTGCCGCGATCTTCGAAGCCGGCGTGCAGCTCGGTCTCAAGAGCTCGAAGTAGCCTACTGCCCCAACTCGCACCCTCGCGTTCCGGCCTTCTCGGTCGGGCGCTTTTGCTTTTAAAGCTCTAGTATTGACAAACGCGATTTTTCATGGTAGAAATAAGTCTCGTTCAGCTTAGTTCGAGACCAGTTCTACACAGCCAACTTCCTGGAGGAAACATGGCTTCCGCGATCGTCTATTTCTACTCCTGCGGACCTGTGCAGGGGCACCTGAGCACCGATGAAGCCGAACAGGCCTTCGTGCTGGGTCGTGACCAATACGGCGTCATGCAGTTCGATAGCGTGTTCGTCTCGAGCACGTTCCGTGCCGTGCAGACCTTCGCGATGGTGTGTCGCGGAGCACAATGGTCCAACCGCGCGTTCATCGAGACCCTGCCCGGCGCCGAGTACCTCAACACGATCGGTGTTCGCGACGTCATCGAGGAACTCGTCGACGCTGGCAAGATCCAGGGACGGATCGATGGCACGCCCGGCCGCGTATTGGTGATGGCACACACGCCCCTCATCAACAGCGTGATCAGCCTCTGCCACAACCCGAGGCGAAACCCCAACTTCTTGCACGGCATCCGCGCCGAGATCTTCGACGAACGAGGATCAACCGGCGTGATCCGCTGGCAATCTCAGGGGCTTATCTAGCGTCCACCCAACGCACCGCGCCCCACACCTAACGCTCCGGCCACCTCGGTCGGGCTCTGCCCTGAACCGTTGTTCTGAAAGAACATCTGGTGCAGGGCGTTTTTGCTTTTAAAAACACAACACCCGGCGCTATCACACCGGGTATTAATTTCTTCTCAATTCTCAACCGCCTACCGCATACTACCTACCGTCTATCACGTCGTTCGCGAACGACGTAGCCTACTGTTTTAACCACTTCTCCTCCTGACGTACCAACAACTGAGGCGCATTCATCGGATCGGCCATAATGTCTTTTACTAGCTTTTCCATGCGTGACGACTGTGAACCTTTTACATATGCAATGTCACCCTCTTGAATTTCACGATCTAAGTATCGACCCGCCTCCTCGCTTGTCGCGAACCACTCAATTGCTTCGCGGTACATTCCAGCCTCTTCTGCCGCCTCAACTGCCATGCGCATGCTCTCACCTACGGCGATAAACACGTCAGCTACCTCTGCAACCTTCATTCCGATCATTCTATGTTCTTGATCTGTGTATTGACCCAGCTCTGCCATTTGTCCGAGTGCTGCGATTTTACGGCTTGATTCCTTCACAAGCGTGAACGCTCTTAATGCCTCCAGTCCATTTTGCATTGCAGCCGGTGCGGCATTATATGAGTCATCGATAATTAATGAACCCTTAATTCCAGCGATTGGATTAAGTCGACCAGGAGCAGCGCCTAATTTATTTCTTAGCGTACGCATCGCAAGGGCAAGATCAGCACCCATCTCATGAGCAACAGTAAGAGCACACACTGACGCCATCATTGGCGCGTAACCGATCATATTCATTAACTCCAGCTCTCCCCGCAGATCACCTGACACTCTAATATTTGCTCGTGTGTACATAAATGACTCACCTTTATTAAAGTGATCGTCCTCACGAGTTACTAATTCCAAATCATCATATGTATTTTCAAGTGATCGTGATCCGTACTTAATCACACGCTCGTTTGCGTCCCCTTCCATTGCGCGCACCTTCTCATCATCTTCATTTAAAATAACAACGCCGCCTTCTTTAACACACTGAGTCAACTTTGCCTTCTCTTGTGCTAACGAATGTACACTTTGAAAGTTTGCTGCATGCACGGTCGATATTCCGGTGACCACCGCGATGTCCGGTCGCGCAATCGCGCAAAGCTCATCCATGTCACCCGGATGATCTACTCCAAACTCAAGCACAAGTACCTCGGGATAGTCCTTTATAAAGTATGACTTCCAAAAAAGTACCAGCCAACCAAACGGATTACGCTCCGGGCTCTTTATTCCCAAAATCGTAAGCGGAACCCCAAATTCATTATTATAATTCTTATGCGCAGTTCGAACCTTGAATTTTGACGAAAGCACAAGCGCAATTGCCTCTTTAACCGAAGTCTTCCCCACCGATCCAGTAATTGCAACAATTCTAGGATCGAACTTCGACAAAACCGCCTTTGCGCGGTTTTGTAATATTTTTATTATTATTTTCTTCATATATTGATAGTATACAGCATTCTACCACCCACCTCGAACGTAAGTACAGCCCCATAAGCCCTGTGGACAGCAGTTTAACTGTTATCCACAGCTAAACCAATAATTGCCTTTTTGGTACCCCAAAACATATCCAGTCAATAAGGAAATAGATAAAATCATCTGGCTTCTTAAACTCGCTAAGAAACACTCTGTTTTTTAATAAATAGGAATCTTGATTGAATAATATATGAAAACTTGACCACTGGTAGCCCTTCACGAACTCCACGGCATGCTCGATATCATTCATTCCAGCCTTCCACGATCTACTTAAAAATTTCAAAGGATTCAAATGAATATACCGATAAAGATGCCAAAAGTGGCTATCATCAACCACCTGTCTTGATTTATACGTAGTTTCGAACAATGCTCCAGACCTTCTCCAATTTCGAGTATTGAAATAATTTGTATAACCCGTACCAATACGATGCATATATTTTGACATTCCACCTTGAACGCAGGGCTGTATCAAAAGATGATAATGATTATCCATCAAACAATAGCAAAGCAAATCAACCTCTTTTTCACCGTTCTTATTAAATCTATATTTTTCAATCTTATTAATCATATTCTTTCTATCAATATCATCCATAAAAATACTTCGTTTATCGACCCCACGATTGTAAACATGATATGTGCCAAAATCATCATCTTGCATAATAACTATATTTTATAAATAAAAAACTCTCCCAGTAATAATGGGAAGTTTATAACTTTACTACATCAAATAATTACAATTTTATCAACATGACCTGTGGATAACAGTTAAACTGCTATCCACAGAAAACCTATCTAGTAGGTGGTACCTCGAGGTAATCGAGTATAAATTCAGCTACTTCTCCAAAAATTGGTGCTGCGGTGTCGGCTGCCCACTCGGTTGTGCGTGGGTGATCGATTCTTACAACCATTGCAAACTGCGGGTCCTCTACTGGACCAAATCCAGCGAATGTTGCGATTGTAGCATCGTCTTGATATCCACCTTGGCTTGATGCCACCTGTGCTGTTCCAGTTTTTCCACCAATGTAATATCCATCAACGCCAGCGTATCCCGCATGCCCATTTTCAATAACAGAAACCAACATCGCGCTAATCGTTGTTGCGGTACTACTATCAATCACTTGCCTGACCGCATATGGCTGAGTGTCCTCGACAGTTCCATCATCATATCTTTTCTCCTCGACTAAATATGGCTCCATTAACCAACCATCATTTGCGATAGCGCCATATGCCATTGCCATCTGTAGTACAGTCGAAGTTATTCCCTGCCCATAACTTGCAGTTGCATAATAAATCTCATGATCGTTATACAACGACTCGATCGTACCAGAAGCCTCTGTATCGAGCTCGATGCCAGTTAAAACACCAAATCCAAAATCCTCAATGTAATCGGTCATTACCAACCCAGTCATCTCCCGCATAACATAAATCATTCCCGTGTTTAATGATTTCTCAAGCACCTGTGTCATGGTTTGAATTCCGTATGCCTTTAAATCTGAGTTTCTAATTGTATATTCCTCTATCTCCTCCTCACCTGTGTCATTATAAGTTTCCGAGGGAGTCACTGCATCGACATCGAGTGCCGCCGCCATTACCAATGGTTTAAAAACAGAGCCTGGCTCGTATGCATCAAAAATTGCCGCATTATTATATACAGAAATACTTTCAACTTCATTGTAAGTATTAGGATCAAAATCAGGCACATTGCACATCGCCATCACCTTGCCGGTTGCAGGATCAATAATAACAATGCTTCCTCCGTCAGCCTCGTAACGTTCAACGCCGTCTTGCAGTGCTTTGCAAGCTGTATATTGAATAGTGCGATCAATGGTAAGTAAAAGATCACCACCATCTTTTGCTTGTTCAAACTCCCGCTTTCCAACACCAATCCACTGCCCACCAATGTCTGTCACAATATCCAAAAAACCATTGGCACCTGAAAGATAATCATTGAAGAATCCCTCCAAACCATATTGCCCATTCATACCATCATCAGTCTGAGCAACAAATCCGAATATATGTCCACCAAGATTTTTCTCCGGATAACTTCTAGCTTCTTCCAATACATAATGAATTCCTGGAAGTTCTAGATCTAGGATTTTATTAAGTTGAGATTCAGAAACATCATGTGCTATTGGCTCGTATGGATCATCCTCTTTGGAAAGTCGAGTCACTAAAATTTCATAGTCAGATGGGCCTTCCTCTTCAACTTCCTCAATCGGATTAGTGGCTTGAGCTTCAGATCCCTGAGACTCATCGACGGCAACCCCCTCCAGCTCCCCC
>JABHCP010000009.1 GCA_018673485.1 Candidatus Uhrbacteria bacterium | reverse complement strand
TGTGAACGTTTCTTGCGGTAAGCTTCGTATGCCATAAATGAGGTATTTAAGAGCAATTCTTTGCCCAAACAACCTCATCACAGTTTATATGAACCGTCTACGATGTATCTCATCTTTTTCACCCGATGTCAAACGCGCCGATCCTCGAGGGAAGCGACGCGTTGAGACCACGCATGATGCGCTATGACCAGGTGGTACGTTTTTTTGATGGCGCTGTGTTTAGCTTAGAGTGCACGCCAACACCCTTCATGGCTTTCCGGATGTTCACCGGTCAGTGGGGGGCTGTACGAATCTACATCTTCCCCAAGATGTAGCCGGTCGCCTTCGTCACCGGTCCGTGTGTGCGGCCACGATGCTTACAGTTTAGCTACGATGACCGCGAAATGGGTACGATGACTATGAGAACGACACTCTCGGACCTCGTGCACCTATTGGCTGGTGCGGGCGCTGCGGAAGATCTTGGTATACACCGTGATCTTTTCTCCTTGATAGGGTTGTCGCTCAGGGCTGAGCCTCAAAAATATAGCATAATCACAATAAAAATCAACCTAATGACAAACGCGCCGGTCCACGAGGGAAACGACGCGTTGATGCATAGGAAAACCCCGATGCGCTGTGGAACTCGTACGCTACAGATGGATTACCACATCCCACCTGGCGGCTGCCTTGCCGAGCAACATGATTTTGAGTGCTAACGCTTCGCCGAGCGAACGGAGGTTACTTACTTCGAGCTCTCCGTATAGCTGACAAAGCATGCCACAATATAGCCAAAATGTCAATACTGCAACGCTCCTGCACGATAAATATTACTTATCCCCAGCTCAAGTCTTGCGTTCGTTTTTTGTTCGGTTATAATAGAAACATGGAGCGAACAGTGAAAAGCTAAAAGTATAAAGTATGAAAACGCTCGAAGATAGTATCGCTTGGCAGAAATCACGCATACTGGTAAATGCCATCTATCAAAGTTTTTACAAAATTGGCGACTGGATATTCTATAAACAAATCTATAGAGCTGCACTGTCAACGATGAACAATATAGCAGAAGGACTTGAACGTAATAGCAACAAAGAACTTCTATACTTCCTGAATGTATCGAAAGGGTCATGTGGCGAAGTTAGATCTATGCTCTATGTCGCCAAAGATCAAAATAAAATTACCCAAGAGGACTTCTGGAAATTATTCAATCAATCTAAAGAATTATCTAAAGTGTTATCAGGATTCATGAAAAGTATAAATGCAAAAGCCTGACTTGCCACTTTAAAATTCCTACTTCCCACTTTCAACTTTCCACTTTAAACTTTCTTCCTCCTATGACCCCCCTCCCACCACTTACAAAAAAGCAGCGCGAAGTTCTTGACTACATTGAAAGCTTTGTTCAGGACAATGGATACACTCCTTCGTATCGCGAGATAGCAAAAGGCATGGGGCTCTCTTCCCCATCAACTGTGTACCAACACATCCAAGCACTTTGTGAAAAAGGTGTAATCAATACAGCTGAAGATGGTAGCGCACGCTCAATTGAGCTCGTAGAAGACGAGGTTTCAACAATGAGTATAATGCTACCAATGGCAGGAGTCATCACAGCTGGTGAACCAATAGAAGCTGTGGAAGACAATGAAGCATTTGCAGTTCCAACCGACTTCGTTGTCGACATTGAAAACTCATACGTGCTAAGAGTAAAAGGAAGGTCAATGATCGAAGACGGGATCTTTGATGGAGATTACGTAGTTATCGAGCGGAACCCATCACCAAAAAACGGAGACGTCGTAGTAGCACTTCTAGACAATCAGTACGCGACTTTAAAAAGATTCTTCCGAGAAGCAAAACATATAAGACTTCAACCAGCAAACAGCACTATGGACCCAATCATAGTTAAAGGAGATGTAAATATTCAAGGAATAGTACGAGCTGTAATGCGTAAATTTCATAATTAGATAATTACAATTAGATCCCCCTCCCTACTCGCCCAGAGAACAGCTTAAGATCCTAGGCTTTTCCCTGAGCAAGGAGGGTTGTAGGGATCCAACCGTCCTTGTACAGGACAAAAAGGCGCCGATCCTCCTCCTCTCGGCGCCTTTTAGTTCTTTCAATAATCAATCTCCTCTAACTTCTCTCATCAACCTCTTCTAACCTTTTTCTCCATATGTCCACCACCACACTCCGTTACTACAAAACTGCATACGCATATCTTCCAACGCGCTTTGACAGACATGCACGCAACGCAAGCAAATATATTCGCATACAAATAAGTCGTCGTAAGGCCAAGCAATTTCTGCGCGGCGCAACAGCCTCGCTAAATGGATAAAGTTCTCTGAGTCCGATCAACCACTCCAATCCC
Organism: Candidatus Uhrbacteria bacterium; assembly: GCA_018673485.1. Lineage (GTDB taxonomy): Bacteria > Patescibacteriota > Patescibacteriia > UBA9934 > UBA9934 > UBA9934. The sequence goes on along the minus strand of JABHCP010000009.1, from coordinate 9,072 downwards.
TCATGTATGCACGAATATCTCAACGACCCAATCGACGTCACAGTCGACTTCATTGGAAACAAAGTTCGACCCAAAACAGTATGTTGGGATAACCGTGTTTATAAAATGAAAAAAGTAAATCTTGTTCACCCCACAAATGAAGAAGGAAAATCAATATTTTACTTCTCAGTCTCAGACAAAGCTAATTTTATGAAACTTCGACTCGACACAAAAAATTTAGAATGGCGACTTGTAGAACTTTATACTGACGGATAATTATGTCTAAAATAATACTTCACGTAGATTTTAATTCATTCTTTGCCTCTGTCGAGCAACAGGCGAATCCATTCCTGCGCGGTAAGGCAATAGCGATCACCGGCAAGAGAGGTTTGAAAGATATGAAACACTCAATCGTCGCCACAGCATCTGTAGAGGCAAAAAGATTGGGTGTAAAAACACCGATGCCAATTAGTGAAGCTAGGCGGATTTGCCCCGAGCTAATTTTGTTACACGGCGATATGCGTAAATACAGCGAGATAACAAAACGACTCCTTTCAGCACTGAAGAAAAATTCTGATGCCGTAGAGCAATTTAGTACAGATGAAGCTTTTGCAGATATAACAAGCACCGCTCAAGACTATTTTGGCGCCACCATTGTCGCACAGATAATCCGAAATGAAATTGCAAAGTCGTGTGGTAAGCACTGCACGGTTTCGATAGGTGTGGGTCCAAATAAAACAATCGCAAAGCTTGCATCAAACTCTGTAAAACCAAATGGCCTCACAATCGTACAACCGCAAGATGTAAAAGCTTTCCTAGACTCGCAACCACTTGGCGACGTATGTGGAATTGGGAAAGCAACTGAAAAACACCTGGAAAACCTTGGCATCTCCTCATTTGGAACACTACGCAAAGCAAATAAGCAATTGCTACTAAACGAGTTTAAAACAATCGCAGGCAGCTGGCTCTATGATATTGCTAGAGGTATATCAGATGACCATGTTTCGGAAATCGTCGAAGACCCTAAGTCCATAGGTCATTCATACACCTTCCCCCATGATCTTGACTCTGATGTAGAGATCCAAACAAATTTATTAGCGCTGTCTGACCGCGTAGCTTATCGATTACGCAGGGATGGATTTAGCGCAGGATCTATCTCGATATTTGTACGCTACTCAGACTTCTCTGCGAACCATGCACAATTACAAACTAAAGAGATGGTCCAGGACGGACTCATCATATACAAAAATGCATGGGCAATGATTGATAAAATTAGAGATACTAATAAAAGCATTCGGCTTATTGGTGTAAGCACTTCAAACTTAACGAAATCTGATGCGCCAATGTCACTTTTCCAAAAAGATAAAAAAATGCAGCGCACACTCAAAGCGCACGACTGCATTGCTGTCAAATTTGGTCAAGAATCAATATCCCGAGCATCTACCATGAACACATCATTCAAAGAACGCGCCAGTGGCTGGCACTATGATCACGAGATTTAGCACCCCGACATGCAACTATTCAGCGGAAGCTACCTGATCCTCACCGCTCACGTTCCTCTCCTGTTTACGTGCTGAGAAATACATAACCGCACCCACTGGTAAACCTATAAATATCCCCAACATACCCAGTAAGCCGAATATACCCAGAACAAGCCTAACAACATTACCAAAAACCATCATTACCTCCGGGTCTCCTGATGATGCAACCGCGCTTAGTATGAATGATATTATCGCATAAGCGACAAGGGTAATTATAAGCAATGGAATAGGAAAAACCATCAACACTATTCCAATAATCTTTTTTACCTTAATTGTCATATCTACTTGACCATCAACTCCTCTTCGATCTCTAACAGACGATTATACTTTACTAAACGCTCAGAACGTGACGGTGCGCCAGTCTTTATGTACTGCGCGTTAACTGCAACTGCCAAATCAGCAATCGTTGAGTCCGCTGTTTCACCAGAGCGATGAGAAATAACAATCTTGTACCTATGCTTTTGAGCAAGCTTGATCGCGTCCATTGTCTCGGTCATGGTCCCAATCTGGTTCATCTTAATAAGCACTGCATTGGCAATCTTGAGATTAATTCCCTTTTGAATACGCTCAGGATTTGTAACAAACAAATCATCACCAATAAGCATCGCGTCTTTACCAAGCCTTGCAGTGTGCTCCTTCCAATCATCCCAGGCATCTTGATCCAATCCATCTTCAATGGACATTAATGGATACTTCTTTATCCAATCAGCAAAAAGATCAGTCATCTGAGAACCACTAAGCTTTCGTCTGTCAGTTTTAAGTATGTATTTGTTTTTCTTTGGGTCAAAAAACTCACTCGCGGCTACATCGATTCCAAAACTAATCTCTTTTGCCAATTTATATTTTGCTTTACGTACTGCCTTCTTCAAATATTCCAAAGCATCTTCAGTCTTTCCAACATCTGGTGCGTATCCGCCCTCATCACCCAGGTCAGTATCCAGCCCATCTTTTTGCAAAATCTCACCGAGCGCATGATAAATCTCTACACCGGCCTGAAGCTTACGTCCAAATTTTTTGAACCCATGCGGGATAATTATAAATTCCTGCATGTCTAGATTTGTACTTGCGTGCGACCCACCATTAAATATATTCATTAGTGGCGTTGGAAGCTTATACTTTGCAAAATCAAATTCATACACCTCTCGCAAATGTTGATACAGCGGAACCTTACGACGGCGCGCGCCCGCATGAGCGCAAGCCATGGAAACTCCCAAAATAGCATTAGCACCAAGTCTATGTTTATTCGCCGTTCCATCAAATATCCTCATCGCATTGTCGATCTTCTGCAGATCCATCACATCCATGCCAAAAAGTAGCTTTGCGATTTTGGTATTCACATTCTTCACTGCCTTGCTCACCCCCTTTCCGTTGTATCGTTTCTTATCACCATCGCGCAACTCTAGTGCCTCATGGATACCAGTTGACGCTCCAGACGGAACCGAAGCAGAACCGCGTGTACCATTTTTTAAAAGCACAGTCACATTAAGTGTTGGGTTTCCTCTTGAATCCAAAATCTCATGTGCGTGAATCAAATCAATCTTCTCTTTCATAAAATACATTATTTCTTTTTTAAGACTTTTAAACCTGGCAGTTTCTTGCCTGCCAAAAACGCCAACATTGCACCACCACCCGTAGACACAAATTTAAAATGTTTTAAAAGTTTTTTCTTTTGCAAAAATCCTACAGTGTCTCCTCCACCAACAATTGCTTGTTGCGATACACTTATTGACAAAGCCTTAGCAATTGCCTCAGTTCCACTCATCGCACCCGAATCAAGTGATCCCATAGCACCATTAAAGACAACGCTCTTTGCTCGCTTCAAACTTGCACTGTACAACTTAATACTACTTGGTCCGATATCCAAAATCTCATCCTCCTTCTCAAGATTCAGCGTCAAAACAGTTTGCAACTTACCATTGCGACTGCAAATAAAATCGATTGGTGATACTAGCTTTGTTTTGAACTTTTTGATCGCCTGCCTTGCCAGTGAAAGCTCACGTCTGGAAATATTCTTACCGTTTATTTGAAATACCTTATTCATTAGCGCTGAGACTACCGCAACCGCAACTCCGCCACCTAACAATATTTCGTCAGCCTCACGGCCCAACATTAATAAAGTTGGCATCTTTGTCTTAAGCTTTATTCCACCCAATACAAATACAAAAGGTGAAACCCGCTTTTTAGAAAGTTCTTTTGTTTCATTGACCAGAATAGAACCTGCGTAGCTTGGCAAAAATCTAGTTACATTTTTTACAGACGCGTGGCGACGGTGAGAAACTCCAAATGCATCATTCACATAAATGTCTGCGAACCTGGCCAGTCTTTTTGAAAACCAAATACAATTAAAAGTTTCATTCGGGTAAAACCTCAAATTCTCAAGCATCACAACTGAGCCGGGCTCAAGTCCCGCCACCTTTTGGACACTTTTTTTCGAAACTACATCCTTTATAAACAATACCTTTTTACCCAATTTTATCTCATACCAACGAGCCACTGGCCGCAAACTTAATGAAAGCTTTGTTAGCCCCCTTGGCCTACCCAGGTGCCCCATTAAAATTACAATCGCTCCTTTTTGCAAATATGCATTAATATCTTCCAAAGTTTGCTCAAGCCTCCAATCAGATTCGACGTCAACCTGCCTACTCTTAATTGGTACATTACAATCAACGCGCATCAAAATACGCGTACCCCTCTTCACCTGACTCAGTGGTAATGTTTTTAATTCCATACTAGCCAAGCAATAACTTAGTTATACAAGTTTTTTCACGAGCATAATGATAAAGCAAATGATCCATGCCAATAATGTGCCCTACCCCACCTGACATGAATAATCCAAAAGTCGCAATTATTATCAGTAGCGGGCTAATCACTTCTCCTGAGTCGAAGCTCCAAGCGTAAACAACTAAAAGCAAAACGATCAGAACCAGTGAAGTAGGCCGAACCATTGCACCAATAATTACCATTAATCCTAATACAATCATCAACCACGGAAATGCCGACTCAAACCAACTCCCTGCAACCACGTCTAGAAACCATGTCTTAAATAACGCACCTTGAGAAACCTCAGTCATCAAAGACCAATCCGACACACGAGATACACCAAATAATAATATATTAAAGCCAACTAAAACTCTTAAAACAAAAACTGTGGTACTAAACCAAATCTGATTCGTGGCTTGTGAGAATATTCCAAATAAAGTCCTCCTGCGCATAAAATCTAAAATTTGAGAGCGAGTTCGGCTAATCTGTGAGCATACCCCCATTCATTGTCATACCAAGCAACCACCTTCAATAAATTTCCCCCAACAACGCGGGTAAGTCCAAAGTCCACGATTGCTGAATGCGGATCACCAATAAAATCACTAGAAACCAATGGCTCCTCTGTAAAATTCACAATGCCCTTGAAGCGAGGCGACTTGACACTCTTTTTAATCACCTTGTGAACATCATCAACTGTTACATCTTTTGAAAGTAAATATGTAATGTCAGACAACGAAACAACCGGCAAAGGCACACGAATCGCGAGCCCATCAAACTTACCTTCAAGCTCTGGAATCGTCTCTGTAGTCGCAATCGCTGCGCCAGTTGAAGTTGGTATCATGTTAATTGCAGCTGCTCGAGCTCTTCGCAAATCCTTATGAGGACCATCAATTAAATTCTGTGTTGAAGTGTAACCATGAATGGTCGTCATCAATGCCTTCTCTACCCCAAAAGCATCGTTAATAATTGACGTCACCGGCGCAACGCAATTAGTAGTGCACGATGCGTTATTAATCACCTTTGACCCATCATCCTTGATCTCGATATCATTTACACTAATCACGCGAGTTGGTACATGCCCTCCTTTTGCTGGTGCTGAAATAATCACACGCTTGGCGCCGGCACTTACATGCATCGATGCCTGCTCTTGTGTTCTAAAGATTCCGGTTGACTCAATTACAACATCAATCTCCATTTTATCCCACGGCAATTTAAGTGGATCTCTTTCACTTAAAATCGGAATTTCCTTACCGTCGATTATAATAGCTTGCTTTCCAGGCTTAACCTCTACTGACCACTTACCATAAACTGAGTCATACTTTAAAAGATGCGCAAGTGTTTTCGCATCTGTTAAATCATTTATAGCTACAACATCAAATCCAGGTTTTCCCCAACCGGCTTTAAAAGTTGCGCGACCAATACGACCAAAACCATTAATTGCAATTCGTGACATATGCATAAATTATATCACAGAATCCAGCCGAAGGTCCTGAACCAACGAGGCGGGTTGAATGAAGTGCAGTGGGCAACTTTACCAAGCCGTGAATATATATTTATTTCAATCTCAGTCCCCCGGCAATGTTCCGCCAGTTAGCCCCCCCGTTCACTCATTGTCATACAACCCCGTCTGAGAGGGAGCCTGCCGACCGAACTGGCAATCGGTCCATTCATAGTCACCCAAAAACATTGACTGCAGGCCGCGGCATTCTTTTGCGGCCGTGGGACTACTCTGAAAAAGGCTCTTTCTTTGCATACTTTCTTTGAGCCAACAAAGAAAGTATGTCTGGGGGTTTGGGGGACGAAGTGCCCCCAATACAAAAAGCCGGATATGACCGGCTTTTCGCTATAACTCTCCGATGATGTCGAAGGTGACGAAAATTATTACAAACCAAGTTCGTAACGTGAGAAACGTCGGATCTTCATATTCTCACCGATGGTAAGAATCTTGCTCTCGACCAACTTTGCAATCGTCATGTCCTCGTCTTTAATGAACTTCTGATCTAGAAGACAAACCTCTTCGTAATACTTCTCGAGCTTTCCTTCTACGATCTTTGTCATCACCTCTTCTGGCTTTCCGATATTTTGCTCTTTCACAATCTCAATTTCCTTAGCAACAACCTCGCCTGGAACTTCCTCGCGGCTCAAGTAAAGAGGGCTCATTGCAGCGATGTGCATTGCGACGTCATTACAGAACGCTACGAATGCCTCATTACGTGCAACAAAGTCAGTCTCTGATGAAATCTCGATCAATACTCCAACTCGTCCTTCGCCGTGAATATATGAATGAACTCGACCTTGGCTCATCTCGCGATCAGCCTTCTTCGCTGCCTTTGCAGCTCCTGCTTTTCGTAAAAGCTCTACAGCTTTATCGAAATCACCTTCTGCTTCTGTGAGTGCTTTTTTTGCTTCCATCATTCCTACAGAGCAAGCAGCTCGAAGCTTTTGTACATCTTGTGCGGATATTGACATAAACATGGGGGGATTATTTTGTTTAGATTGATTAAACTGTTGAAATTGTTGATTTCGAAATAAACATATTAAACATCTTCAACACCTTAAACCTTGTCTACTTTTTCTTTGGAGTTGGTGCTGGAGCTGCTTTTGCTCGAGTCTTTCCTGCCTTTACAGCGTCGGCAAACATTCGAGAGATAAGCATCAGTGATCCGATAGCGTCATCGTTTGCTGGAATCGGGAAATCAGCTAGACCTGGATTGATATTTGTATCACAGATTCCAATAACCTTTACTCCTGTGTTTCGCGCCTCGAGTACTGCTGTTTTATCAACTCGCATATCAAGCACAAGCATTGCTTGAGGAACCTTCTTCATAGTTGTGATTCCACCGATCTTACCATCAAGCTCTTCAATCTTTCGAGTAAGCTGAAGCTGTTCGTACTTTGTGTACTTTTTAAGCTCTCCCTTGTCTCGTTTTTCCTTAAGATCTAGATACTCTTTTACAAGCTTCTGGATCTCTTTGTAGTTTGTTAGCGTTCCACCCAACCATCGCTCGTTAACGTATGGCATAGCGCACTCAGTAGCATATTTCTCAACAAGCTCTTGAGCTTGTGGCTTTGTGCTTACAAACAAAATAACACCACCACGAGCAACCAACTCCTCTACGTATGTAAGGGTTGACTCTAAAAGTGATCGTGTTTGTTCAACATCAATGATGTGAACACCTTTTTTAGCACCGTGGATGTATTGCTTCATCTTAGGGTGCCATCGCTCTGTTCGATGTCCAAAGTGGACACCAGACTTCAGCAAGTCCTGTGTTTCTGGAATATTTGGCATATTTTCCTTATTGTTGCCTGCAACAATAATCCTGAGCGACCCTTAATTAATAAAGGGAGTCGAAGGGTTTATCGTATGCATAAGCACTTCAGCTCGAACTGCGGGGCCTGCATTTGCAGGAGGATCCAACAGCATCGCCTCGAACCTGATGATTTATAAATTGTAAATAACGCGATGGCGCAATAGTAGCCAATATTAGTATTTTCGTCAAGATCTCACCCCCTCACTTGTCATCCCTGGCTACGACCAGGGACCCATCAACTATCGAAATTCAATCAAGTCCTCTGGAATGATGGGTTTCTGCTTTCGCAGGAATGACAATGGAAATAAATAACTTAAACACCTTCAACACTTTAAACATTTCCTAGATGCACGAACGCCCCCAGACACTTGGTGTCAGGGGGCGTAAGAAACGAGGGACGGGGGGGGACTCTACTCGGCCGGGACGACCTCGAACATGCCTTCGCAGCCCTCGGTGTAGCTCTCGTAGTCCTTGTCGTAGTAGCCCAGGGCCACCACGAACTCGGACGAGCCGTCGTCGGGGTAGAAGGTGCCGGTGTGCGTACCCTGGAACTCCATGTCCTCGCCGTCGCCGTCGCAGTTGAACAGGGTGCCGCCACCCTCGAACTCCGCGAAGGCCGAGTAGCGGATCCACTCACCGGTCTCCACCTCGAGCGTGAGCTCGATGTTGGTGGCGTAGACCTCGCTGACGCTGCCGTCGACGTAGCCGTACGTCCAGTCCTCGTAGCTGTTGAGGGTGTACTGGGCGTACATGCTGGCGCCTTCGGACTCGCCGTGGGTCCAGTCGATGATCAGGGCACCGATGCCCTCGTAGGTCACGTCGGTGTCGGCATCAGCGTCCGCATCGCTGTCAGCGTCGGCGTCGGCGTCAGCGTCGGCGTCAGCGTCGGCGTCAGCGTCGGCATCGGCATCGGCGTCCGCGTCGGCATCGGCATCGGCATCAGCGTCAGCGTCGGCGTCGGTATCAGCGTCGGCATCAGCGTCGGTGTCGCAGTCCGTGTCGGCGTCCGTGTCCGTGTCGGCGTCGGCCTCGGGCTCACTCCCGGGGTTGTCACCCGGATCGCTGGAGCCGCGGCCATCGTCGTCGTACAGACCGGTCTCGTCACCAGTCGTACCGTTGGTGACGTAGCAGCCGGTGAAGGTGAAGGCCATGACAGCCAGGAGGACCAGGATGGTCCAGAGATTGAGGGAGCGGCGCTTCATGATGTCCTCCTTGGAGGGGTGGGAAGCTTCGGTGTAGACAGGACGGGATTGCAGACAATTGCTTGCCCACAGATCCCGCTTTTGGTAAATCACGGGAACAGAGAAATATATCACAAATCAGCGGTTTTGTCAACCCCTTGTACAAGATGACCACATCGTAGACAAGTCCTTGGTGGTTTGAGCGAATTGTAGTGGAGTTAGATAATTCAGGGATTCGTGGGGTCGAATAGCATTGTATTCAACAAGCCAATCTGTAAGTCGTTTGTTAAATACCTCGGG
>JABHCP010000011.1 GCA_018673485.1 Candidatus Uhrbacteria bacterium | reverse complement strand
CCGAGGGTGGTGTGGATGTCGGCGGCACCGTCGGTGTCATCGGCGTGGGCGGCGTGTTCGGCGCCACCATCATCGGCCTCGCGGTCGGCGTGCTGGTCGGTCTCATCACCGAGCACTACTGCGCCATCGGCAACGGCCCGGTCACCTCGATCGCTAACCAGTCCCTCACTGGACCGGCGACCAACATCATCACCGGTTTGGCTGTGGGTATGCAGTCGACCGCTGCTCCCGTGATGCTCATTTCCATCGGTGTCGTCGGTGCCTACGAGGCCGCTGGCCTCTACGGTATCGCCATCGCAGCCCTGGGCATGCTCTCGACCACTGGCATTCAGCTCGCGGTTGATGCGTACGGCCCTGTGGCTGACAACGCTGGCGGCATCGCCGAGATGTCTGAGCAGGACCCCATCGTGCGTCAGCGCACCGATAAGCTCGACGCGGTGGGTAACACCACGGCTGCCATCGGCAAGGGTTTCGCGATCGGCTCGGCAGCGCTCACTGCACTGGCATTGTTCTCGGCCTACCGTACCCAGGCCAATGTCGAGATCATCGACATCACCCGCGCCACCACCATGGCCGGTCTGTTCATCGGTGCCATGCTGCCCTTCCTCTTCTCCTCCATGGCCATGAAGGCCGTTGGTGAAGCGGCGATGGACATGATCGTGGAAGTGCGCAAGCAGATCCGCGAGTTCAACCTCCTGGGTCGCGATGAGACCATGTCGATCGGCGAGCCTGATTACGCTCGCTGCGTGGACATCTCCACCAAAGCCGCCATCCGGCGCATGATCGTCCCCGGCCTCATGGCCATCATCGTGCCCGTCGTGGTCGGCGTCTGGGACCCCGAGGCCCTGGCTGGCCTGCTCGCAGGCACCACGGTCACTGGCGTATGCCTCGCCATCTTCATGGCCAACGCTGGTGGTGCGTGGGACAACGCGAAGAAGTCCATCGAGGACGGTTTCCGCGCCAAGGACGGCAAGACCTATGGCAAGGGCTCCGAAGTGCACCACGCGGCCGTCGTCGGCGATACCGTAGGTGACCCCTTCAAGGACACCGCGGGACCCAGCCTCAATATCCTCATCAAGCTGATGTGCGTGGTCGCTCTCGTGATCGCCCCGCTCATCGCTCTCTCGTAGTCTTCTCGGGTCCGTCGAGAAAACAAAAGCCCCGACACTTCGTGTGCCGGGGCTTCGTGCATCTTATTTTTTTACGTGAATAGTTTGTGTTGGGTAAGCGAGTTCGATGTTTTGGGTTTCGAAGTATTGCTTTAGTGCCATGTTTATTTCGTGTCTTGCGGATAGGTACTCAAGGTAGCCACCGGAGTTGATGTAGTAAACTAGTTCCCATTCAAGGGCGGATGATCCAAAGTTTTTAAAGAATAGCCGATCGAATTCTGCCAGCTCGATCTCATTTACGATTGATTCGATGTCTGATTGTAGTTTTTCGAGCTTATTCTTAGTGGTGTCGTATGCGAGCCCGATTGAGTCAACCGCTCTACGGCGTTCGATTGTTCCTAGGTTTTGGACAACGGCTGAAGTTAATGCTTGGTTCGATATAACGATTTCTTCACCGCGTGGGCTCCGGATGCGTGTTGTTTTGAGTCCGATGCGTTCCACAGTTCCTTCATGTGTGCCGTTTATGATAGTGTCCCCTACTTTAAATGGCTTATCGAAGAAGATCGAAAATGAACTGAATATGTCAGAGAGCATGCTCTGCGCTGCAAGCGCGATAGCGATACCTCCAATACCCAGTCCGGCAACCATTGACGTGATGTTGTAACCAAGTGCGCCGACCAAGAAGGTTAAGCCACCAACCCAGATCAATATTCGGATAATAGTTTTAAGTCCTTCAAACGCTGCGACATTTCCGTTCTCTGCTAGCTTCTTGATTCCATAATCAAGCAGTACAGTCAGCGCTCGTGAGATCTGATAGGTGATTATCAGGACGCAAACCACTAGAAAAGCCACGCTACCCATGACAGATATATTAATAGCCCATAATCCTGCAAGGACTGAGATGGCGAGCGCAAAGGGCAGGCTTATTGTTCTTAAAACTGCCACAATAGCATCATCGATCGTATTAGTGGTACTTTTGCTCATTTTCACTAATCGCATGATTATGAGCGATTTAAACAGGTAAAAGGCCAGAAAGATGATTCCAAACCACAGGAAGAATTGGTAATTATCTGTTAAAAACGCTTGAATTTCTTGGGTATTTATCATATGGATGGGATTATACTCTATGAGGGTTAATTGCGGAACAATGATTGACTTTAAGCTCTATAGACCGTATGATTGTCGCGTATGATTACAAACGCACAAGAAAAATTAATTAAATCTCTTCACCGCAAAAAAGGACGACGTGAAACCGGGCTTTGTTTGGTTGAAGGAAGTAAGGTGATTGAAAGTGCGGGAAGCGCAATTGACATTACATTTACAAAAGAAGACACTAGAAATTTTGAGAAATTGGTTACTACCGAATCTCCACAGGAGGTTGCGGCAACTGCAAGAATTCCAAAGTGGTCTGAGGCGGATGTTGAGTCTAAAGATGTCATTGTAGTGCTCGACGGTGTGCAGGACCCAGGAAATGTTGGAACAATGTTAAGACTGTGTCTTGGGTTTAATGCGTCACTCGTTTTAATCGAAAGCGCAGATCCAACTAGCCCGAAAGTTATACGATCATCAGTTGGCGCTATGTTCCAAGTACCATGGGTTGAGGTGAACCGATCAAACGCTAAGAACGTTGTGGAGGCACTCGAGCGACCAATTTACAGAATGGAGAAGACTGAGAGCGCAATTGAGCTTGGTTCGGTTGAGTTCAAGGATAAGATCATTTTGGTAGCAGGTTCGGAAGGTCGCGGTATTCGCTTGATAGCTCCAGGAGATTCAGTATTCATCAAACACGATGATAAACTTGAGTCACTTAACGTCGCAAGCGCACTGGCAATAATCCTGCACACGATTTCCACAAAATAAAAGATTAATAAAACCGAGGTTCAACACCTCGGTTTTATAATTCCCGCACTTTCCCATCTCACCCGTCCCTTCTTATTCCCATCTCGAGCGGAGTCTCTTATTTCCATCTCGAGGAGAGAAGCGGCGAGAGATCTTCTCGAATTCAATCGAACTCAGAAGACTTCTCCCCCTCGACAAGCTCAGGATCTAACGACTGGACGTCGAAGTGGTGATTGATTTCCATCTCGAGAGGATTTCTCCTAGACGTCGAAATGCTAAGGCTTAGCCCCCCATCTCGAGTCCCACGAGAGATCTTCTGAGTTCGATCGAAGCAAGGGGATTTTTCTGCCTGCCGGCAGGCAAGTCCGATGCGTCGAAATGTTAAATATAAAAATTTAAATTTTTACCGCAGTCCCGTAGGCGAGAATTTCTGACGCCCCTTTCGCAATTGATGACGTTGTGAATCGAACACCGATAATCGCAGTTGCTCCTTTTTCTTGAGCCTGAGCGATCATTCTATTCATCGCTTCCGCTCTGGCTGATTCGAGCAGTTCTGTGTAGGCGTGAAGCTCACCTCCGATAATTGTCTTGAGTCCTGATACAATGTCGTGTCCTACGTGGCGGCTCTGAGTTGTGCTTCCCTGAACGAGGCCGATGGTCTCGCTAACTCCCTGCGAGAGAGTGTCAGTTGTGGTGATAATCATATTAGAAGTCAAAGTACCATTCGTGACGAAGATAATCTACATAATAACAACCTACTGTGTCGCAGTATGACTCGGATGGATACGTGTATCCTCCGTAATATGCGCTGCTAACCTCATTACCTGAGATGTTCACTTCAATATAGTCGCAGTATCCTCCATCAAGATCGCATGCGTACACATCCTGATATCCTTGTGGGATCCCCGCGTACGCATCGTAACTTCCATAATCAGACTCGTAGTCGTATGAATCTTCATAATATGGATCGTCATAGTAATAAGACGAATCATTGTAATCGTTATCGTATGTGTCTGATGATCCACAACCGGCACCAATCAAGATTAGGCACGGCAAAAGAAAAAGTAATTTTTTCATATTCTTAAATTAAGCGAATAATATACCCAAAGATTATCAACAAAACTCCTAAAATACCACCCCACTGCTCTTTGCGAATTCCCGCGAAGACTATTTTATCAAGTTTGTGTTCTTCCAGGATTTTGTGGTGCACGTAAAGAACAGTTACACCAATTAGTATTTCACCAATCGTTGTCAGTGTTAAGCCTAGTAGCTCCATATAAAATTAGTTAATTGATATTAATGATACTGGGTCTAGCCCAATCGTGATCTCTTTTGTATGTGTACTTATACCATTTGTTGTGCTGAGTTCCAAAGTTTTCTGAGTTGGACTTGATGCGATTGTAGCGATGGTACAAGTGCTTGGGCCTAATGAAATATAGATTCTGTTGAAGTCTGTATCAATGAGATGTTGCGCGATTACTTCATCAACACAGCCTGAGAGTTGATTTTCTAAAATTATTGATTCCTTTTGGTATTGCGAAGATCGTAACGATGCAATTCCAGATCGAGCAATGAAAGCCATTACGGCAAACCCTGTTACACCAACAACGATCACTGTTAGTAAGAGTGCAATTCCTTTTGGTTGTTGTTTCGCCATATTATTCCTCTATTGTGTGTGGTTGAACTTCAATACTAGTCCTGAGCCTAAGAATATTCGACTGATCAATCTCAGTGTCAGTTGATAGTGGCGCGATTACAATCCAGAGATTTAGTCCAGTTAGATTTGAGTCATCATCGCGCGCTGGTTCTATTTTGAAACTAGTTATTGCCAGGTTCTCGGACGTGATCCATCTATCAAGTCCATCAAAAAGACTTACGCGTCCGATATTATAGGTGGTTTCACTAAACTCAACAGTGTCAGTCGAATATTCGATTCGCCGAAGTTGATCGTCAGAGTCTCTAAAAACTAAAACCCCTTGGTCAGAGTCGAATATTGATGTACTTGTTAGTATTTTGCTGGCATGTGTTATTTCGTAGTTTAATTCTGAAAAAAGTACCGCTGCAGTGTTTTCGATTTGAGCACGCGTATATACGTGTTGCTGGTTTTTGCTAACTTGCAATAACATTAAAATTATCGATGGTAGAAGTATTACCAAAAGTGCCATGTAGAGAACAAGTTCAATTAATGTAAATCCTTGTTTCATATTACGGCGTGAATGGATCTGTAATTAGTACTGAGCCATCACCGAATTCAAACTCCATAATCAACGTTGCACCTGTCATTGCTTGAGTGAATTGAATCTTATGGGTTTCGTCCGTGTATCCAGCTGGAATTGTTGCATCAAGTACATCTATTTCAGTTCCCGAAGGCTGTTGACCATATGGTGAGCCTGGTCCTGAATCAGACCAAACCTTGGTTCCAATGGCAAATATTTGTTGTAAAAATGATGCCGGTACATCCCAATGTAATGTCATTTTTGTAATTGTAATATCGCGATCGGTGTTGTTGATAATATAAACTCCACGCAATTGCTTAGACCCACCCCAATAACCACCGGACCAATCTAGGCTGATTCCACCGGCGTCAGTCGGATTAAAGCACTGACCAACAGGATCGCTCCAATTTACGCGCAGGGATTGCAATACAAGGTCTTGTTTGGAGCCACCGAGCCCTTCCCAAGCCATATTACTTCTTAAGTAATAGCTGTCGGGATCGACGTCACCTCCAATTTCCACAATTTCACAATTCTCATCTCTTTGAACTTCAATGATCGCAAGAGACCTCGTTTGACCATCTGGGAACTCTACCTGGCCTGTGCCCAACGTCCATTGGTCAGATACTCCACTATAAGTTGCTCTGCCGTCCCATGTTGCAGAGAGCTCTGAAAAGGACATTGATTTAAGCGCGCTGATTCCTTCTTGCGCGCGCCAGTAGGCCGTTTGCGCATTGTAAAGGCTACCCGTGCTCTGATTGGACGCAACCAAAAGGCCAGCAATTGCGGAAAAGAAAATAGCAGACAGCCCGATGGCCATCAAGACTTCTAATAAAACGCTGCCTTTGTGTTGTTTTTTATTGAACATAGTCAATGAGTGGAATGCCAGATGAATCAACCGAGACAATAGTTGTTTTACTTGCCGTGGTGAGTGTGATCGATCCAGTTTGATGAGTGTCACCTGACATTGATTCAAATGTAATCTCGTCCCCATTTCCGCTCCATGGGGCAATGTCTACTAAGGTTACATCAGAAAAAACTATTGAATCATGAAATGCGGTGAATCTGTCGTATTGTGTGTCGCGAGTTGCATAGTTTTCACCAGCAAAAAGCGTTGCTCGTACCGCGGCTCCAGTGACTCCATCATATTCAAAATAAACACCCCAGTCAGAACCAGCGACGCCGCTGCGTGCATAGCGTGAAGCTTCGGTTAGCATACTGTAAACCTCTTGGTGGGTTTTAGACTGCAAGCTTGCGTTTGTCATTCGAATAGACGAAAAAACAATCGTTAGCAGAATTAACATGATACCAACGACTACTAAAATTTCAAGAAATGTAAATCCTGGTTTTTTCATTACCCAACGCTAGTTATTACTTGATAAATAGGTGTTATGATCGCGAATGCCAAAAATCCAATCATGAAACCTATTCCAATGATTAGTATCGGCTCGATGACTACAGAGATCTTCTTTGATAGTTCGTCTACTTCCTTGCTGTAAAAATTTGCTAGATACAAAAGCATGTGTTCGAGCTTACCAGTTTGTGCGCCAACGTGGATAAGCCGCACTGACATGAGTGGAACAATATGGTCATACTTGCGCAATACGGTGACTAGTTCCCCACCTTGATTAACTTGGTCTTCTAGGTCGTCAAACATTTTCTGAAAAACCATATTATTCGCTGTCGAACGCGTGACCTTGATGGATTTCTTCAAAGGCATTCCACTTTCGAGTAGTGTGCCCAGTAGTCTGAACACATTTGACAGTGTGCTGTCGCGCAGTATTCGTCCAACGATCGGAACACGAAGAAACATTGCATCTAAAATGTATCTAGTAGTTCTAATTTTTCTAGCAATGATAAATAGAGCTATTGCAAGTATAATTCCAGCGATTAAATGCAATGGATAGTTTTCAAATACATCTGCTATCCAAAGTAGTACCTTTGTGGCAAACGGAAGCTCAACATCTAATGTGTCAAACAAGGCTACGATATTTGGGAAAATGAATACGATGATAAATACACTCACAATCGCGCCACCGAGTAAGACAATGATTGGGTACATCATTGAGCCGCGGATACTTTGCTTTAAGTCGTATTGTTTTTGTGCTTGTTCGGCCAAGTACGCTAAGTTTTCTTTAAGTGTTCCAGTATTTTCACCAGCACGAATCAAGTTAATGAATACCTCTGAGAAAATGTGTGGATAGTGCTCAAGACCGTCAGCTAATTGCTTTCCATTTTGAATCTCTACTGATACGGATTCTAAGATTTTTTTGAGTGGTCCTTTTGATTGGGTGAGTAAAATGTCTAAAGCTTGATCAAGCGGCAGGCCTGATTCAAGTAATACAGACATGTACTTTACAAAAAGTACTTTTTCTTTTGAGCCCAATCTTACATTGAGCCTTGTTGAAAGCGAGACTTTCTTTTTTATCGGTACCTGTTCAGAGGAATCGGTAGATTTTGATTCCACCTTTTCTTTTTTTATTTTAGGAGATTTTTCTTTACTCATGCAAAACTCTCATGAATTCATCAAGTGTTGAAACTTTTTGTAGTAGCTTTCGCGCCCCATCTTCTTCCATGGTTGTCATTCCCTGCTGGATTGCTTTTTCACGAATTACAGTGCTTTCAGCACGTTGAGCGATAAGACTTTGCATTTCCAGTGTATTGACCAGCACTTCATATATTCCTATTCGTCCGTGATATCCACTTTTTCCACAAGCTTCACACCCTACAGCTTCCATTATCTCGATGCTATCCTTGTCTTTGAATACTAACTTGACTGTAGCTTCGGGCAATTTTTTGACAGCTTCAGCTTTAGTTAAAGAAATCTCTTTTGCGCATTTTTCACAAACTCGACGCATAAGACGTTGGCCTACAGCACAATTAAAGGTCGATGCAACCAAATACGGCTCAACACCCATATCCATAAGACGTGGGATTGTTGTTGGCGCGTCGTTGGTGTGCAGTGTGGATAACATTTTATGTCCAGTAAGTGCGGCGTTTACAGCTATTTTTGCAGTTTCTTTGTCACGAATCTCACCCACCATAATAATATCCGGGTCTTGTCGTAAAAGAGAGCGCAGTCCTGTCGCGAATGTAAACTCAGCTGGTCTATCTACTTGGCTTTGGTTTACGTCTCCTAATTTGAATTCGACCGGATCCTCGATTGTGGATATGTTTACTTCTCGCCTGTTTAGCTCCTCAAGCACTGCGTAAATTGATGTTGTCTTTCCAGATCCAGTTGGACCAGTCGCCAAAATCATTCCCCACGGCTTCTTGATTTGCGCGCGTAATCTTTGCAGGTCGGTTTCAGAAAATCCTAAGTCTTCAAGTGTGAGTCCGTGTGTTGCGCCTGAGAGGAGTCGAAGTACAACTTTCTCACCATATACGGTTGCTATTATCGATGCGCGCACGTCGACAGTTTCAACTTGTGTTTTAAACGAAAATCGTCCATCTTGCGGTGCGCGATGTTCGTCCGAGCGCATGTTGGTCATGATCTTTAATCGCGCAACAGACTGGCTGTGCAGTGAATACGGAATTTCAAATTCATCTCGGAGCATTCCATCCACTCGCAATCTAACTATCGCCATACCTTCACGCTTTGGTTCTAGGTGAACATCCGACGCTCTGTTTTGATTTGCATAGAGCATGAGTGCATCCATAAACTCAATAACCAGCGTTTCTCGCGCTGTCTTTGTTCCGGCTGCCTTGATCATCTTTTCCAAATCAGAAGTCCCGATTATTGGAACGTTCTTTTTTGACCCTACGGCATCATTGGTTTTTTTCGAATCCTCCTTTTTTGAAAACATATGTGGAAAACCTTAATAACATTATACACAATAGCTTGTACAAATGATATACTCAAAACACTTAATAATTTTCTTTTCAAAATATGAAAAACCAAAAAGGTTTTACTTAGATTGAATTGCTGATCGTAATTGCAGTTATTGCAATTTTAGCAGCAGCTATTTTCGTAGCTTTGGATCCTGTGACTCGGTTCCAAGAAGCTCGTGATGCACGACGGTTCAATGATCTAAACAATGTACTAACTGCAGTTGTTACCGACCAGGTTGACAATGGTGGAGCATACGTTGCATCAGTTGTTGCACTTACTGATGATCTGTACTACACGATCGGAACAAACGGGGCAACGGGATGTAACGTTGGATGTACAGCGCAAACTACACAGAATGCATGTGTTGATCTGTCAGCGTTAGTCACTGAAGGATATCTTGGGTCGGTTCCTCTAGACCCAAGTACAGGTACCGCACTTCTAACAGATTATTATCTGATGAAGGGAACAAACGGTACAATTGAGGTTGGAGCTTGTGACCCAGAGGGCGGAGCTGCAATTAGCTTGGTTAGATAAGAAAAATGAGAAGGGCCTTAACGGGTCCTTTTCTGCTATAAATTATAATATGGAATTATCAATATTTTTCGCTAAGGTGTTCGCAATTTACTTTGTAGTATTTGGTTTTGGGATGATGTTCAATGCTAAAACCATGGGTAAGGTAGTCGATGGGATGATAAAAAATTCCACTGCTGTGTTCTCTATTGCTATCTGGGCGCTATTGCTTGGTGCAGCTATGGTAGTATCTCATAATATTTGGGAAGGGTGGCCAGTAATTATCACTGTAATTGGTTGGATAACTCTTCTTAAAGGAGCTTTTTGGTTGCTTATTCCAAAAGTGTTTACTAATTTTGCAAAGAGCATGATGAAAACCGGTGGTGCATTATTCGCATCGTCATTTATTGTTTTAATCATTGGATTGGTACTTGGGTACCTTGGATTCTTGGCATAGTAATGAATTAAAAAAAACCACTTCTTAGTTCTCATCTCGAGGTTTGGGAGCCGGGCGTAGCCTGGCCCGGCTCCGCCGGGAAATCTATTAAGTAGATCTCCCTGCCTGCCGGCAGGTCGTCGCATGGCTCCTCGAGATGGAGGGC
Organism: Candidatus Uhrbacteria bacterium; assembly: GCA_018673485.1. Lineage (GTDB taxonomy): Bacteria > Patescibacteriota > Patescibacteriia > UBA9934 > UBA9934 > UBA9934. The sequence continues at coordinate 65,785 of JABHCP010000011.1, read as the reverse complement.
GGAGGTGGTTTTTTCTTTTATTGAAGTTCGATCTAGTCAATGTCGGGTAGGATATTTAACGCGTCGTTAAAACGATTTATGTAACTGAAAAGTCCAACAACGGCAGTAAGTTCAACGATCTCACATTCAGAGAATTCCTTTTTAACTTGTTCGATTAGATCGACATCCATATTGTAGGCTTTCTGCGTGGCATTTTTTGCAAACTCAAATGCTAGACGTTCGCGGTCGTCAGCTGGTTCCTCTGTGACTGATTTTATTTGTTCGTCAGTCAGCCCAAAGCCTTTTAGCTTTGATTCGACTACGCTGACGCAGTAGGTGCATTCGTTAATTTTCGATACAAGCATCGCCACTTTCCATTTCAAAGTTTGATTGAGCGGTGAGTCGTCCATTGTCGACTTAAACATTCCAAAAAATGGCATGAGGATATCGTCACAGTTTGCCATAACTCGCATCCATTTTGGAACGCCGCCTTGAGCTTTGGTCATTTTTGCAAAAAGTTCTTTAGCTGGTCCTTGAATTTCATCGTCACTTACTAGGCTAACAATCGGTTGATCTGACATATTTTTTTTGCTAATAGCAATGTTGTGCGTTTAGTATATCTGTAAACGTTGGTTGTGAGCCGGCCATTATTTCATCAACTCGTTCTTGACCGAGCGCTTCGACCCCGCAGTTTACTTGCTCTGTTGTTATTTCTGTTGGAAGTTGCGTTGTGTCTATTCCTACTGATTCGAGCATAACCTCTTGATCGGATGATAGTAAAGGATGGTCGTAGCTCGACTCCGTATCGGTTGCATTTATTATAGCCCCTGGCACATCGGCTAGATTAATATCAAAAGGTTTAACGATTAAGAGCGTAACTATAATTATCGTTACGGCGATAATCCCTAATCCGATTAAAACGCCAATTGTTATTAATAAAGGCTTCCAAAAATTGGACTTTGTTTTTTCTTTTTGCATATGTGATATATTTGTTTCATTATAACTAAAGAGCTATGCGATTGCCAACTAGAAAAAAAGAAAGAGAAAGACAGATGTCTCGCACAACTGACAACCACATCACACAAAATGCATTTGATAAGATGTGCAAAAAATTAGAGCGTTTAGAAAAATCATTGCGAGATTTAGCGGCTGAGGTAACTAGAACCCAGGAGATGGGTGATTTAAGTGAAAACGCCGCCTATCAAGAAGCTAAGTTTACGCTGCGGAGAACCATGGGGCAGATCGAGGGGCTTAAGGAGCGAATCAAGAATGCGATTATTATCAAGAAGCCAGTGTCTAATGATCTGGTGCAAATCGGGTCGATTGTGATCGTTGTACGCGACGGCAAACAGACACAGTTTGAAATTTTAGGATCACACGAGACCGATCCACTTAGAGGAAAGATATCTCACCTCTCCCCCATCGGATCTGCTTTGATAGGTAAAAAAGTTAGTGATAAGGTGAGCGTGGAGATCGCTGGAGATATTATGGAGTATGAGGTTATTTCGATCGAGTAATAACGATGAACGATATTGTTCCGAACAAGAACAATATTGGACTTAAGAAAATCGCAGCAAGGAAGAATATGATTTGAAGGAATTCGAAGATAGTTGGTAATACTGGAATTGACGATGAGATCTCAGCGAGAGCATAAAAGGCATTGTGCAGAAAAATTGACACAAAAAATCCAAGAGCACCGATGGAAGTAGCGAGCAGTGCTCTTTTTTCTTTTAGTTTAATTTCAGATTTGAGTGATGAGACTAGAAGAGCTAGGCCAAGCACTGAAAATGTAAAGCACGGCAAGAGGAATGCCTCACCTTGAAATAGTTCTTGCATTTGTGGCACAAAGAAAACTCCAAGCAGTAGAACGAAGTTTGATGACAGTAAGTAAAAAATAATGCGTATAGATTTATTCATATACACAAATAATATCATATATGTTTCACTAAGGTCTCGATCGAGACCTTAGTGAAACATTCATTTTATCGATTTAATAAATAGTTTGATAGTTAGTGTGAGGAACTGGGGTCACGAGTGACCCCAGTTTTAGCTTGACCCGATCTCACAGTCAGTCGTTGTCAAGGTGGCTGTAGGTGCCGGTCACGCCATCGTACCCCACACGCCTTGGAGTTGATCTGCGCACATAGACTTGTCCTTTCGGAATATCGAATGCCACTCCCCGATCGATCAATATATCACTGCATTGATCGACAGATACGTGGACCTGTGATGGCTTGATCCCAATGGATTCAAGTACGTTGATGATTTTGGTCAGATCGTGGCCATCGGCCACAATCACGAGACGTGTTGGCTGCATGATTGTCTCCATGCAAAAAGCTGACCATGATTGGCCAGCTTTATATTCTTTTTAAAATTGATCTTCTATAAACAAAATACCGAGCTGTCCATCATGGTCAGTATCGGCTGCGGTTGATTTGAATTAAATCGCTTTATCATACTAATGCGATAATATATGGGTGTGCTATTTATGTCAATAATTCTGATATAATGTTCTCATATGACCAAATCGAAAAAAGAATTTCCAAAGGCACTACCGCTTAAGAAATTGATCGGACCGAGTTTTATTATACTTGCCCTTGGACTGGGGTCGGGTGAGGTGATTTTGTGGCCGTACTTAGCATCAAATTATGGACTAGGTATTGCCTGGGGTGCGGTGATTGGAATCACATTCCAGTACTTCATGAATATGGAGATTGAGCGTTATGCGCTTGTGAAGGGTGAGAGCGTGTTTGTGGGGATTGCTAAGTTTTGGAAGTTAGCACCGGCGTGGTTCATCTTCTCCACATTTTTAGGATTTGGTATACCGGGAATTATCGCAGCATCAGCGAAGGTTTTTTCATCCATCGTGGGGTTTGAAGATCATCGATTTGTGGCTATTGGATTCTTAGTATTGATTGGCTTGATACTCAGTGCTGGAAAAACAGTTTATGGAATGATGGAGCGAATCACTAAGACGATTATTCTTTTGGGAGTTCCATTTGTATTTATTTTAGTGATACTTCTCACCGATGGTGCGGACTGGGTTGCACTTAGTCAAGGTGTGGTTGGTTTGGGGGAAGGATATAGGTTTATGCCAGAAGGAATTGTATTGGCGACGTTCCTAGGAGCATTCGCTTATGCTGGCGCTGGTGGAAACTTAAATCTGACACAGTCAATTTATATTAAAGAAAAAGGATATGGAATGGGAAAGTACGCTCAAAAGATTTCAGGATTATTTAAAATATTGAAAAATGAGAAAAAGATCGATCTTGAAGGTAAGGATTTTGAGATTACTCCAGAATCGAAAAAACGTTTTAATGTGTGGTGGAGACGCGTTAGCATCGAACATGCGATAGTATTTTGGCTTATTGGGGCTATCTCAATCTTATTGTTGATGATTCTCGCCTATGCGACAACGTATGGGGTCGAAGGAACTGCTGAGGGTATTAATTTTGTGATCCATGAAGGCTCAGCGATCGGCGCTGTTATTGGGCCTTGGGCTGGCGTTCTTTTCTTGATAGTAGTCGTGATAATGCTTTTCCAGACTCAGCTTGGTGTTATGGATTCGACCTCAAGGATAATGGCGGAGAATCTTGCGATAACTAAGATAAAAAATGGTAAAGATGCGAACGTGTGTCTTTCTAGAATTTATTTCGGTTTTGTTTGGGCACAAATTGCATTTGGTTCCCTGCTCTTTTTACTTAATTTCTCAGAGCCAAAAACACTAATTGTGCTTGGTGCCGTCATTAATGCATTTGCGATGTTCGTGCATGTTGGACTTGTCACATACCTAAACCAAAAAGCATTGCCAAAATTTGCACGAGCGAGGTTGTGGCGCAAGTTGATCATGGGATTAATATTCGCATTCTTTGGATTCTTTAGTATCATAGTAATAATTGATAAACTTTTTTAATCACATCCTATGAAAAAACTTGCTGTTTTATTGTTGGTGGCGTTGTCTGGGTCAGTGTTTAGCTCTGCATATGCCTTACGTCCACTGGTGACCAATTCTCTTATTAAATGCGCGGATTACTCATCAGTCTATTATTTATCAGATGCAGATGAACGTTGGGTCTTTCCTGATGAGACAACATACTTCACTTGGTATATGGATTTCAACGATGTTATCGACGTTTCTTGTGATGAGTTGTCAACATACCCGATTGGTGGTGTTGTCACGTTTCAACCTGGTACGAATTTATTAACAATGCCAAGCACTGATGATGTTTATGCAGTTGAGCCTGGTGGATTGCTTAGATTGATAGCGTCTGAGTCGGATGCGATAGAGCTTTACGGAGATTTATGGTGGACATACGTTCGTGATACTTCAGAGGCTTTCTGGCCCTCATATACTGTAGGCGCACCATTGGAAGCTGGTGAGGTACCTGAAGGCTCTTTATTATTTGCCTATAATCCTGATGATCCTTCAGCGTCAAATAGTTATTATTTTGATGGATCGGAAATTCGTTATGCAGAAGATCATATCGATCAGGCATATGATGACTGGGGCATAAGAACTTTTTATGTAGATGAAATCGATCAATTTGAGATGGGTGATGATATGGACGATGATTCTTGGGAGTTGATTAAGACACTTTCTCACCGACCATACACATGCGAAGCTGATAACATTAGTTATCATGTTGGAGATAGTTATCAAAATATTTGCAATGAATGTAGTTGCAATGATCAGATAGGATGGCTTTGCACTGAAATGGGTTGCGAATAGAGGTAAAATAAAAAAACGAGGATTGTCCTCGTTTTTTTATTTTAGGCTGACAGACTTGACTGGTGTAATTACACATCTGAGTCGATCGACTCAGATGTGTAATTTATTCGCACAAGTATATTAAACCGTTTTTACCGAATCATGAATATTATGATTACCAACCGCTGTTCTTGTCAGGCTAAATAGTATCGCACCACAGCCGAGCTTCGCGCCAAGCTCGTGTGCTATTGAGCGGATGTATGTACCTGACGTCACATGAAGGTCGATTGTGATTGTCGAGAATTTGCTATTCGTTGTGCTCAAGATACTACGCCAAGACTCGATGATCTCATCTTGTCGAAAGTCTCCTTGTACTAGTTTAATTTTAGTTTCGATCTGATTTAATAGATCTTGGCTCTCAACTGTCGAGCTTTCGATGAGCTCAGCGCTCTTGATGGTCATCTCACGCTCTGGAATTGAAATCTGATCCAACTGATTAGACCGTGCCCATTCAAATAATGGTTTTTTACCAACTATTACAGATGAGTACGATGGTACCTTGATGTTATGCGTACCGATAAGTTCATCGAGCTTCACTTTTGATTTAATATCGAGCGTTGATGTGTCGATCGGATCTGATGGCATTCCAAGTATATCGAAAGTGTCCGACTTAATTCCGAACAGAATTTGCGCTTTATACTTTTTATCAAGTTTCAGGAAATCATCTTTATCAAATCTATCCTCTCCACTTAAAATTAAAACAACGCCGTCAGCTATTGGGTCAAGTCTGCCAGCGTATGTCATTTTCTCATTTATCAACTCGGGATTTTTCTTTTTGAAATTCTCTATTAGATCGAGCGGTGAAATTCCGATCGGCTTGTAAAGGTTGTGTATCGCCATAAGATAATTAAACGATATCGAGTAAAATTACTTTTGAAGGTATTTTTCTGTTATACGTTGTGCGATGAGCGCTGGATACTTTTTATTGATTTGAGGAGATTTGTTGATCTCGAAAAATACTATTCCATCATCTGTTCGTACAAAATCAACTCCACCTAGATCAATACCACATGCGTCACAGGCTTTTTGACTTAGCAATTCCTCATCTTTAGTGATTTCAGAAACTTCATAGTCGGCACCGAGCGAAAAGTTATTATAAAATCCGTCTTTTGAAATTCGTTTTATAACGCCCAAAACTTCGTGCTCAAACATGGTTACGCGGAAGTCATGAGTGTTTTGTATGTATTGCTGAATTATGAAAGTTTCGATTTTCCCAGCTTTAACCATCTTTCGTTTCATTGACTTGGTTAGCTTCATCCGCTTATTAAGCTCTTTGGCGTTGTCGATCTTCCAAACACTTGTGCCACGGTCACCGTACCCTTTTAGAACACATGGGAAGTTTGTATTTTCTAAAATGTATTCCTTGTTTTTATTGTAAGAGTACTTTGTGGTAATGATAGTTTCTGGAATAGGCAACTTATTCAACCAGAGCATTAGCATCTGGGTGATTTTATTTACCGACTTTGTGTGATGTTCATTTATCGGGTCATTCATCTTTAACCGCTTCTTCTTGCAATACATAGCGATGAGTGCCGGAGTATGGGACTCTATTCCCCTCAGTCTAATATAGTTGTATGCGTCATCAACGCTAAACTCATCGTTTTGATGAATGAATTTTATCTCCTTCTTATTCTTCAGATGAATAATCGAATATCGAAGTCTAATATTGTGGACTTCAACTTTTGATTTTTTACAAAATTCAAAAAATCCCTTGCGGAATCGTTTATCTGAATTATATAAATTGATTTTTTTGAGTTTGTTCATGGCAATAAACTAGCCTATTTTTTTGAAAAAGTCAATTCTCCTAGTATTTTGCGTGTCGCATCTTGCACATGTTTGAACCTATCACCATGCAACATCACGCCTCCAAACCAACGAGTTACTACTACGATTATATTCGCTGTATTCGATCTTTGAAGTTCACGTAGGACTATCATTCCTGCACCCGTTTCACCATCATCACTTTTTACATCAATGATTTTGCCATTTTCGATATATCGAGCAGCATACGTGTTATGAGTAGCTTTGCGATACTTTTTATCAGATTTGAGCTTTTTTAAAAATTGATTGAGTTCGGTGGCGTTCTCGATGTGCCCAGCAGTAACACTGTATTTTGATCCACGGTCTACAATTATGGCATGAAATTGCAACCATTTATCAGCTGGTTGCTTTTCGTCATTTAAAAACATTGCGGTTTGATCGGAGTTCATTATTGAAGTGATTCGATGTCGATGCTTATATCTAATTTGCACCCGTATGGCGCACAGTTGTCGGTTTTAATAAAATTAATAATATATCTTTGGTATTGATCAACGATATAAGTGTCAGATGACCCGTCGCTTTCGTTGATCTCCTGTTTTTCAAACGTTAGCGATGATATGTCTTGAATCTCTGATCTGAACTCATGCATTGGATCTAGGAAATATATTGCATTTACATCGATGTAAAATTTGCCAGAAAAATACCCGTTTGAAACTGACTCGGCGGCCTCAAAGAGAGTGAACGAATTTGGGTCAGCGCCTTCGATTAGATCTGTAAGAAAGAATAAATTATAAGCATCCCTGGAAAATCCATCACCGATAATCTCAAAGCTATAAGGATCAGCACCCTCAATCTCATCCATACATAACCATTCGTATCCATAACATGGTCCATAAACACCGTAAGCATCTTTTGCGTATTGATCATCAATCACCTCAAACGATGCGGCGTCCATATCTCCGAGATATGTATTCCATTGCGAGCCTAGGCCATTAGTTGTATAAACGTAATTTTCATCCTTTGAATAATAGTTGTTGAGTATTCCAAATGAATTTAAGTCAACAATAATATTTTGAACATAGGTGTGGTATGCATCTCTAGCTGTGAAAGTACTAGTGGTTTCAAATGTCTGAAGATCAGCCCCCTCGAGTATTGCCAGTTGATCCTCTGAATTGGCTCGTTTGTAAAATACATCGTACCCATTCGTGTAATAGGCAGCAGTCCACTGGTTGCTCCCTATTAGTTTGTGCTCGCTGGGGCCCTCAGTCTCAACTTCAACCTCTATATCCTCTTCAACCTCTTGAGCAACCTCAATAATCGAATTTTCGATAGACTCATTATCATTATTCGAATAGACAACCATGAGTGCGATGATGACTATCCACAGCAATGTCATCAAAATTGCGTATTGATGTATTTTCATATGCATTCAATTTAATATAATTGCGCCGATTGATCAATAGTGCTTGACAAAAAGCGATTTTCTTGGTAGTCTTTTATGTCTCAAAGACAACCCTACGGCAGGGCTAGCCGATCATTAAAGTGAAAGGAAGCGCCATGCGCTATCTCAGCTATCTCATCCTCGCCTGTCTCACGTTCGCATTCATGGGCTGCGCCCACACGGGCATGCTCAAGACTCTCCCAGTCGAACGGAGCGAAGTGGAGAGCGCATTTGCGCAGCTCGATCGGGAGCTGCAGTCCGACCTCAACCCCCGCTACGCCGAGGCCTACCCCGACGGAATCGTGTTCGGCAAGTCCGAGCTCACCGGTGAGGTCGAAGCCGTCACGGCTCACCTCGATGCCGACAATCCGAGCTGGGTCGATGTCAGGCGAGATACCATCACCTCAAACGGCATCGTGGTGGAGAAGTCCTCCATGGCCCAGTGCACCGATTCTACCCAGACAACGTGCATGACGTACGACAGCTTGGACGCTGTTGTCCTGCGCGACGAAGGGATCGAGTCACGTCCCAATGTCGGTCAGGCTGGTATCGGCTGGGGAGATATGGAGTTTCACCTCCTTAGCATCACGGTTGGTGCCATGGCAAGTGTTGAGCACGAATACAACAAGCTCAACCTCGACAGCAACCACAGCGTCAATAGGGACTGGATGCAGATGCAGATCTGCCGTCATCTGGCTGACGAGAATGGATACGTCCGCTACCAGGACGTGATCGAGTGGGCCGATGCCTTGAGGACCTACCGCGAGCACCAGGGTGTGGACGGATTGTACGAATGGGAAGTGATAGCCAAGGCTGAAGCGATCTTCTTCCTGCTATCCTGGTAGAGCGCCCTCTTCGTTTCGTGGACCCGAGTTAAGCTGCGTGCTTGCTCGGGTTTCGTGCATCAGTTGAAAAACAAAAAAGACGACTTGTGTCGTCAATTTTTATGCTAATTTTTTTAAATATTTTTTGATTTGACTTTCAAGCGCTGGATAAACGTATTCTTTTTGATACTCTAGCCATACGTCACCTGTAAGATTTTTTGATGTTCCTGATTCGTTCGGGCAATCACTTACGTTTAGGCAGATCACATACTTTTTTGTAAGATCAAATTCTGCTTCTACTTCTTTTTGAATTTCTGGATGAACACAGATAATAGTTTTCGCATTCTTTATTTTTTGGATCGTTGCTAAGTTTTTAAAATACAAGCCTACAGCATGTGATTTGATCCCCTTCTCCATTAGGTGCTCTTTTAAATACTTGCTTAAGTTTCTCCCGTGTGTGCAAACGATTGTAATCTTTGTGTTAATCATGTGTTTGTTTGAATAGCACTATACCGTTGAAAGTCGTTTATGTCAAATATTTGGCTAAAATAACTATAATTTTTCACTAATCTTGCAGTCATCTGTTATAATAATTCCATGCAATTTATCACCAAGCTCAAGCAGTTCTATAAGGCGAACGAGCGCATCTTGATTCCAACGATGCTGATTTTTGGTGTGATAGTAGATTTCGTCACTTTTCGTACTATCAAGATTAGCTCCGCATTTATTGTATTAGCTATTTATTGGCTAATAGCAGGCGCAACCATTATTTTCATTCACAGAAGTAATGGATCTGAGCAAACACATCAAAACATTGTATCTAAGTATTACAGCATCATTGCGCCGCTTGTCATCCAATTCACTTTCGGAGCTACACTTAGCGCATCATTTATTTTCTATTGGTTTTCAGGTTCCTTCTCGGTTAGCTGGCCCTTTATGTTTTTGATCGCGATACTCATGATTGCCAATGAGGCATTTCGCAAATATTACATGAGACCGATGATTCAGGTGAGTGTGTATTATTTCATCACCCTTTCATTGATCACCTTGATGTTGCCATATCTATTTAACTCGATTTCAGCGTGGATTTTTGCACTTGGTGGCATTCTCAGTTTAATGATTGGTTATTTGTATTTGGAGATGCTTGCAAGTTATGCACACAGACTTCAATTCATAAAAAAGCGATTGCAAGTAATCGCCCTGATTATCTTTGGATTGATGAACCTTTTATATTTCACAAACCTGATACCGCCAATTCCCTTGTCACTTACCGAGGCCGGTGTTTACCATCACATTGAGCGATCAAACGGTGGATATATCTTAGAAGCTGAAAGTCAGAATTTGCTTGAGAAGATGATTCCGGGTGAGGTGATACATGTCAGCGAAGGTGAACCCGTTTACGTATATTCCGCGATTTTTGCACCCTTTGATCTTAATACGCAGATCATCCACGAGTGGCAGCATTTTGACAATGACACAAAGCGATGGGTGACAAAAGACGAGCTAGGATTCACGATTTACGGTGGAAGAGATGAGGGCTACCGCGGATTTTCACAGAAGTCTTCCCTCTCTGAAGGATTTTGGAGGGTTAACGTACAAACCTCAAGAGGCCAAACTATCGGTGTGGTCAGGTTTAAGATTCGTTTCGTTGATGATGAAATTAAAACAGAAGAAGTAGCGCGTTAGAATGAGAATATGTTTCCAACAAAACCTACGACTGCATCGGCAATGTAAACTACACCTGTACCTACATCGCGTACTACACTAACTGATGCGACTGCAGCGGCACCTAAGCTACCTGCGAGTAATTTACCAGATTCAAATGTGGTATCGACGAATCCTTCAGCATCTACCACCTGATTCCAACCATGAGTAAGTGCGTTGCCGATGTCTGACCAGTCATCTTGAATCATTAAATTTGTAGTTTCTTTTATCACATCGCTCGGTGCGAATTTTTTTATAAAACCTGCGGTGATGTATTTGCGTATGAAGTTATCCTTATCAATTCCAAGGTATCCCATAACAGCATCTGGTGTTGTTGCGACTACGTCAATTGCTTTTAGAACAGGGATGAGTGTTACAAGGCTGGTACCAAAATTATCCATTGTCGCTTTTGCTGTAGCGTTTTCAACTGACACCCCTTTATCTCGCATGTCTGCATAGTCGACAAGAGTTTTGACTGTGTCAGTTAGTAGGCCAAGCTTATTATACTTACCATGTTCACCTTTTTTGATTAACTCAATAGTGTCATTGAATTCACTAATATCTTTATACCTACTCGCCATATCTTGAATAGTCTCAAGTCCTGATCGTGACATCTGCAGATAATCATCAGCTGTTTTTTCTTGCTCTGGAGTAAGATTGAGATCTTGTTTAACTTGATCCAAGGCATCTACAACATCTTCACCAAAAACATCCCCAGTGATTAGCTCAACATCATACTGATTTGTGCCAGCGAGCTCTGCCTGCGCTTCTTGATATTCTTCATTCGATTGAATGGCATCTATTAAATCATCTTCTGACTCAAAAAGTTCGGGCTGCTCTGGGGTCTCTAGAATTTCTAAAGCAGGCTCGAGAATAGGTTCTTGCACTATCACCTCTTCTTCTAGCTCCTCGGGCTCGGTTGCTACGGGTTCTTCAATTAATTCATAAACCTCTATCTCAGGTTCTGCATATTCGATTATCTCGACCGCTTCAGGTTCAGGCTCGCTTGGCCCATACACGCATGCTGAGTGATCAGCGATGGCTTGCGCAGTGCACGCCGCTCGAGATACTTCACATGCGTCCCAACATGCATAGAGCTCATCGCCTTGTACCCCAAGATCCATGCAGTCATACGAGCACTGAAGGTCAGCCTGACTACATAGCGCATATTGATCGACCATGTGTATATTCCAGCAATCTGCGGATCCAATCGCCTGTTTTAGTGACCCAAAAGATGAAATGACGACCAAGACAAAAATTGCCAATGACGTTTTCAAAAAGTACTTTGAACGCATCTGCTTATCACGCATATTTATTGTTAAATTAAGGGTATGGAAAGATAATGTTTTTCGATAGATTGATAATATCATATTTTAAGGCTAAACCCCCTAAGTTTAGCTAACTATTGAGAGTTGTCGATGTGGGTATTGCTATTGCAATCATCTGGATTATGTGGTATACATTGCGCTGCTATGGCACAAGGAAAAGTAAGTGTACGTTTTGAAGATGTAACCTTCGGTTATGTAACAGAAAAACCACTTTTGAAAGAGGCTTGTTTTTCTGTACGTGAAGATGCAAAGCTGACACTTATGGGTCAAAACGGTGCCGGAAAAAGTACGATCTTTAAATTGATCACTGGAGAGCTCAAACCTGACAAAGGTCAGATCCATTTCTCAAAAGATGCAACCATCGCTGCAACCAAGCAGGTAATGTTGCGTGAGGATTTAGAACGGACCGTGCGTGAATATTTTGCCCAGTCTTTTGAAGAAGTTCCTCATAATCTTGATAAACGAATTGCAGATGTCCTCGAAGTTGTAAACTTCAACACTAAGCTTGATAAGGTCGTGGGTGAATTGTCCGGTGGCCAACAGGCTCGACTGTTGCTTGCCTACGCATTGATTCAGGAGCCAGACATTTTGTTGCTTGACGAGCCGACGAACAATCTTGATCGCGATGGAATTGATCATCTTACAGTCTTTTTGATCATGTATCCAAAAACAGCGTTAGTTATTTCTCATGATGCTGATTTTCTAAACAGTTTTACAGAAGGGGTTTTGCACCTTGATGTATACAATAAGAAAATCGACAAGTATGATGGTAATTATACTGATGTTGTGGAGGAGATTTCTGCACGTGTTGAGCGTGATCGCGCCAAGAATGCTCAGTTGCTCAAAACAATCCAAGACAGAAAGGATAAGATTAACTTTTTTGCACACAAAGGTGGAAAAATGAGAAAGCTCGCCAGTAAACTTCGAGACGAGGTAGCTGAGGCAGAGTCAAGCATGGTCGGTGTGCGACGTGATGACAGAACAATCGGAGACTTTAGTATTCCCGCGCAGGACGTTAAAGGTAGCGTTGTTGATCTGACTCAGGTCAAGGTTATCGAAAACCATGAAGCCCACCTAGCTAATGTAGAGATCAGTTTCAGAAAAGATGATCATGTATTAATCGAGGGCCCAAATGGAATTGGTAAAAGCACTCTGTTACGTGCGCTGGACTCCCGCGAGGATCCACATGCGGTTATCGCAGAGGATGTGAAAGTTGGATACTACAAGCAGGACTTTTCTGGACTCGACTTCGAACAGACCGCATATGCTTCCCTTGCCTCAATGATGCACGAACCAGACGATCAAGTGATTCGGCACACTGGTGCCAAGTTCTTGCTCGGAGGTGCGGCGCTTGCGACTCCAGTTGGCGCATTGTCCGAAGGTCAAAAAGGATTACTGTGCTTTGCTCGATTCGTGCTTCAAGAGCCTGGACTGTTAATCTTTGATGAGCCGACTAATCACATCAACTTCCGGCATCTGCCAGTCATCGCTCGCGCACTAGATAATTATGAAGGGTGTCTGATAGTAGTAAGTCACGCGCAAGACTTTGTTAAACAGATTCAATTTAATCAAACAATAGACCTGTCCAAGCTAAAGAAATAAAAAATATATGGGAAATTACAATAATGATTCGAGTTTTGATAACTGGAGAGGCGGAGGCAACTCTAGAGGTGGTGGTTCTAACCGTGGTTCTGATCGAGGTGGTTACGGAAACGATCGACCACAGATGCATCCTGCAACGTGTGCGAAGTGTAATACTTCATGCGAAGTTCCATTTAAGCCAAACGGTCGAAAGCCAATTTACTGTTCTGATTGTTTCGTAAGAGATGATGAGGGTGGTGATAGAGATCGAGGCCGAGACAATGACCGATCTAGAGGTTCTGACCGACCACGACGAGATGACCGGTCACGAGGACAGCGACCAGCACCAGATTCAGGTGGTAAGGAGGTAGAAAAGCACCTAAAGACAATGGTTGTGAAGATGGATCACATGATCAAGCTTCTAACTGAGCTTACTGGAGCAATCTCTGAAGTTGAAGATGAGCTTTACGCTGACGACTTTGATGAGGATGAGATCGAGGTAGAAGTTCAGAAAGAGGAAGTTAAGAAGCTTGAGAAAGCTGAAAAGAAAGCTAAGAAAGAAGTGAAACCAAAAAAGGAAAAGAAGCCAGCAGTAAAGAAGCCGGCACCAAAGAAGCCTGCTAAGAAAAAGCCTGCTAAAAAGTCAGTAGCAAAGAAGAAGCCGGCACCAAAGAAAAAGTAAATTAAAAAAACAAGCGGTATAAAACCGCTTGTTTTTTATAGGAAACTCTCGTTTTTCAATATTGGAGTTTCCTTTTGACTTCACATAAGGTCCGATCGGACCTTAAGTGAAGTCAAAATATTACATATTTGAGGCGATCGTATCGAATATGTAATTTTTCACTTATGTCCCGATCGGGACATAAGTGAAAAAAATTGTAGTTTCAACGAAGCCGAGATGATATTGAGTTGTTTTTATCTTTAGTTTTGTCTAAGAGCTTCGATCTCTTCTGAAATTTTCACCCATTTACTCTCAATTGCTTCTAGTTCATCTTTTAGTTGTCCTAGTCGTTGGGCTCGGGGTGGTGAGTAGTCTGTGGGATTTTCGAAAAAGAATTTTAGAATGTCGCTTTTTTCCAACTCGAACACTTGAATTTGAGCGTCGATTCGTTTTAGCTCACGTTGCTTTTCTTTTACTAGCGCATAATTTTCTTTGCGCGATGCTTGATCTCCACTTTTACCCTCATCTGATAAGTCTGAATTTGCATCACTTACATCCTCGCGCATCAACTCCATCACATTTTCAACATGCTCATCGTAAGTTCCCATGTATTCTCGAACTGACTCGTGTCGAACCTCGATGATTCGATCAACTAGTGTACTTACGAAAGTTCGGGCATGCGAAACAAATATAACCGTGCCTTTATAGTTTTTGAGTGCTAGCGCTAACCCGTCAGTAGTTTCAACATCCATGTGGTTGGTGGGCTCGTCCAAAATCAGAACATTGTGAGTTTTCAAAAGCACGCCGGCGAGTGCGAGCCGTGCACGTTCACCACCTGACAGAACGTTGACTCGCTTATCCAAGTCGTCACCTTTAAATAAGAAGTTTCCTGCCATCATGAGTATTTGCTCAGCTGATGTTGCACTATCGGCACTTTCAGTTAGGTGATCGAGTACGGTATTACGGTCATCAAGTGATGAGCTTGTTAACTGGTCGTAATATCCAACACTTGAATGTTTCCACCATTTAACCTCACCGCTCAGTGGTTTGATTTTCCCAACGATGCTTTTCAGTAGTGTTGACTTCCCTGCTCCGTTTTCACCAACTATTACCACCTTCTCGCCACGATTGATACTAAATGATATGTCTTTACTCAGTACATTCTCTTCATATCCGATGGACAAATCTTCAACATGCAAAGCAACACCGGGGTGTGCTTCTTTTGAAGGAATGTAAATATTGGTAGTTGCGAGGTCGACATCTATTTTTACAATTTTCGATCGAAGTCGTGAAATATGCTTCACCTTATTCTGTGCTCGGCTGGCCAAGCTTGCCTTTGAACCAAAACGATCAACAAATTTTTGATGATGCTTCATTTCTTTTACTAGCTTTTTATTCGTGCGAAGTGTGAATTCGGCTTGCTCCTGCTTCCATTTTAAAAATGATTGGATGTCACCATTGTACGTTGTGAGTTTTCCGCGTTCAATCTCATAAACCGCATCACAAGTGTTTTGCAGAAAAGTTCGGTCATGCGCTACAAGAACAAAACTGCCCTTGTAGTCAGCTAAAACATTTTCAAGCAATAAAATAGTTTGCAAGTCCAGATAGTTGACAGGCTCGTCCAAGAACAATAAGTTCGGGTCTTGCAAAAACATTCCAGTTAGCTTTATTCGCATCTGGTAGCCCCCTGAGAGCTGTCCGGGTGATTTTGTGAGGTGATCATCGTGCAGGCCAAACTTGGCTCCTAATTTACGCACTTCCCATGAAGGCTTGGCGCTTAGCTCTTCTAAATACTCCAAGGATGATTTGTTTGTTGGTAAAACTTCATTTTGATGAATGACACCGACTCTTGTCCAGTCAAATAATTTTACGCTACCCGTATCAGCTTCAACTTCATCGATTAGAATTTTCAACAAAGTTGACTTCCCTGCTCCGTTGCGGCCAATTAGTGCAATCTTTTTTCCTTGGGCTATCTGAAAAGAGATATCGTTAAGAACAACCTGCTTTCCGTAGGTCTTTGAAACGCCATTAACTTCGAGTAAAGGCTGCGCCATAGTGAACAGAATCTATCAAATAATCGATGATTTGTCGAAAAAGAAAAACGACGAGGTTCTCCTGCGTCGCTTCACGATCCAATACTTTTACTTCTTCTTTGCGCTCTTTTTTGGTTTCTTCACCTCTTTACGAGCATTCTTTCCTTTAGCCATAATATAATTCAATGTTTAATGATCTAATAATAGCACTAATCTGAATACTTGTGCAGATGTTGCGATATTTTAAAGCAAAAGCCCGCCCAGCTCGAGGAGCAAGGCGGAAGATCAGCAGGTCGGTCAAGAATCAGCGGTAGAGTGGTATCGCGCTCGCAAGTGCGAGCTCGACCATGCGTGGGAAGCAGGTGGCGCGTTCATCAGCGCTCATCTGTTCATTGGTTTCGAGATGATCACTTGCCGTGAGCACGGCAAGGGCGCGACAACCCTCCCTTTCTGCGGCGAGGGTGTAGAGCCGTGCGGCTTCCATCTCGACACCGAGCACACCGTAGCTCTGCCAGAGCTTCCAGGCATCCGGGTCGCGCTTGTGGTAGAAGTAGTCCGAGCTGAGGATGTTGCCAGCACGAACCTTCCACCCCTTGTCGCGAGCAGCGAGCTGAGCGTTGAACAGGAGTTCCGGGTTTGCGCCAGGCGCAAAGTTCCGACCACCGAACTCAAGGCTGATGAAGCTCGCATCCGTACTTGCGCACTGGGCGAGTGCCAGGTCACGAGGCTTCAGATCCGCTTGCATGATGCCGAAGGTGCCGACGCGGATGATGATCTTCACGCCGAACTCATCGTAGAGCTCGGTAGCGTAGATGCCTAGAGTAGGCATGCCCATGCCTGACGCCTGAACCGAGACCTCGAGCTCCACGCCATCGCGTGTTACCCTGCCTGTGAAGCACGGGTTCGCACGGACGTTGTGGACTGGCTCGACGCCCTGACCGAACAAGTACTCGGCGATGAAGTGGGCTCGGATAGGGTCACCAGGCATGAGGACGATGGAAGCAATCTGCCCCTTCTCGGCCCCGATATGAATGGACATGTTCACCTCCATGTGAGAGTCCGAATTCAGGGAAAACTTACCGGTGAAATGGGTTTTTGTCAATATTGATTAGTTGAAATAAACAAAAGAGCTCGCGTTAAGTGCGAGCTCTTTTGGTGGTTTTATTTATTCCGTTGGGGCTAAGGTTGCTTCTGTTATTACGATCGAGTCCAAGATAATCTTTTCGATCGGGTCGAGTTCGTAGTTTCCTACGAACCGAACATCAACACGCCGCCCGTCTTTGTTGAAGGTGAAATACAGTACAGGACGGGTATAAAGGTCTCCCTGATCTGTGTCTCGACAACCTTTCGTTGAAGAGCAAAAACGAGGCACGTATTCATATGGTTGCAATTCTCCATTATGAGCAGTGATTTGCATTGACTGTCTATATGTCTCAACTATTCCTTTGTCGTCTATAGTTTCACCTTGAAACCAAACGTCTACTTTGTTTGAGTAGAAATATTCTTCGCCATCATATGAAGACTTGCTGTAAGACCCTCCAAAGTAGTCAAATGTACTCGGAATGTCCATAATGATTCCCAGGTTGGAGTTTTCATATTGCACCCATTCTACCTCATCTAGATTTTCATTTGGCCAGTATGTTTGACTCATGAGTACGGTGAGGAGAACCATCGCTGCAATAAATATTACAAAGGCGATCCCACAGCATCCCCCCGCTATCGCAAGTTTCTTTTTGGACTTCTTAGGTTCGTTGGCTTTCTTTTCTTTTTGAGGCTTGGTCATAACTGTCGATTGTATTTATGATTTTTTCGCTCCGTACTTATTTATGAGGCTCAGTAGGACGAACACAAGAACAAAATAAATAGCTAGATTCCCCAAGATTCCCAAATAGTGAATATCTAAACTGTTCAACACATCAACATCAGTCCAATGATCTGTAAACATCGCAAACGGAAATCCCATGGTGGTATACCCCTCCATTCCTTCAATGAGAATGTAGGCCTTTGTTATGAGGGTCGACAGAGACGCTAGAATTATGGATAGTACTATTGAGATGATGGTGACTTTTGATATTTTCATATGAAGAGATTATATCACAGGCCTAAGTTGCTTTTTCTATTTTATTTCGTAAACTTTCCAGTCTTTCATTGAGCATAGTTTTAGATCTTGGGTCGGCTGAGTGCACTTCGCCGTTTGTTTCTACAATGAAGAAAAAGTTTGGATTTGCTTTAAGCGATCGCGCTACCGCAGATGTGTCTACAATGTAGAGACTTAGAAAGTAGAGTGCGTCGTCATCATTACAATCAAACTCTTGTTTGATCGCCTCGACCGCTGATGCCTTCTGCTCCTCTGTTATGTCAGCAGTTTTCAGAATTAAGTCCCGCGTTGGCTCGAAGGCTTTGTTGTTATAAAAAATCTCTGAAAGAATTTCAACCAATCCGTATTCCTTTTTTCCTTCTTCGATCACTCCGCTGGCGACATCACCAAACATTAGATCAAGAGACTGAATATGGCGATCCCGCTGATTTGGATCCCTATTATTCAACCAATCATGAATGCGAAAATCCTCCTCAGAACCCCCACGTTCAGGTTCCTGATTTCTAAGCCGCTCAACATTGGGAAGTAGTTCGTCCCATTTTTTATCGGCCTTAGCCGCATCAAATGCAAAGTACTTTATATCTATACTCATATTCATTTATTATTTTTTCCAATACATGTTCATATATGTATCCCCACTTCGCAATTCTTCAATAAGTTGGTTTAAGCGCTTTTCCGTTGTCTCCTTTCTTTTTGCTCGCTTAATCCATGATAGATAATCATTTTGTTGATACGCTGGTCTTTGCTGAAATGCATTACTTAAACCACCCTCAAGCAAAGCTTTGCAGACAAAGCCAGGCATGGTTTGTTTTTTTCTGGAAATCCTTGACCAGTCTGTCATATGACTTGATAATAACGATATCGAACTAGAATTATGCAATGGCGAGATCCGCACACAACGTCAAACAACGCTCTTAGCATTAGCCCTTGCTTCTCTAAGCTTCTTCTCTTCTTGTCTGCGTGTATATTCATCCCACTCCCCTGCAATAAAAAAATTCATGGCTATCTCATCAACTAAAGCTTCTGGCGGTATTTTTTCACCATCCAAAGTTGTTAAGTCGTCCAACGATCCTGGATATTTTTCTAAATATACCCGTGTCATTTTCTTCATTCCGTGACGTGAAAGCACCATCCAAGGTAATACCTGAGACTCAATGATAAGAGAATATGAATCATGACCTTCAGCATATTCGTCTTTTTCTATACGCCCCTTTATGAGCCCTCTTTTGATCCTATCTTCCCATTCACGTTTTACGTATTTATCACTTGTACTAACAGACTCTGGATTTGTTGCATTTTCAACACGGGCTGGCATCTCGCCAAGATTTACCAACTTCGCGCTGGCAGTTCTATGTGTTCCATCAATACAAAAAAATAAATCACCGCTAGGTCCAGATATTTTTCTGAGCTTTACACCACCCGTCGGACTATTCATATGAAAAACCCGTTCTACATCCCCATCTGATCCGCTTATAAGGGATTCGGCAACATCTACAACCTGACCCTTCCTTGACTGATATTCATCACCCCAATTTTTAAATGCTCCAGATACAGTTCCAACAATAGCCTTTGTATCAACTAAAGCGACCCCTTCATCTTCAGCGTCACACATAAAAAGCTCATGCGCCTCCGCACTTGTAATAAATGGTTCTTTATCTAAATCGCCACGCATCGTCTCGAGCTCTTCTCTGCTGGCGCCTCTTATCTCATCTGAAATGGATTCATTGACCATTAAAACAACTTCTTCCCTACGAGCTTCACTAAAACTATTTTCATGCTTTAAATATGGTACGGTGACTACAACTTCTTCCCTACGAGCTTCACCAAACCTGTCCATGGCAGATCTGGCATAAGATGCTATTTTTTCCCTGTAGCCATTCTCTTTCATCATATTCATTTATTATTTTTCCATCGAATAATGATCCTTACCAAACCAACGATCCCAAGGATAACAACGACAACTCCTATCAATTGCCCTCCGGGGCTATCGTCTACTCCGGCGTATACGAACATGAGCACACCGAGCAACATCATCAAGATGAATATTGGAATTTTGATCTTTATACTCATAGGATCGATATTATCAAGACACGAGTTCTACGCATGTTGCGAAGTCTACGGGTTGCAAGATTGAATCAAACATTTCATTGATGTCCGAATTCTCAACGTATATAAGGAGTGAGTCTTTATCATTCGTACTACATGACTCTATATACCCAGATAAATCAGCGCTATCTTCTTGAACCATCGCACGAATTTCTTCCTCTGTTTTTCCATACCCAATCGAATCTTCATAAAATTCTTCTGTAAAATCCCAATTTACAAACTCGATCGTAAAGGTTGCCTCGTATGGATCAATCGAAGTTTGATTGTTCGTGAAAATAACGTCATAAATGTATACGCCTGCATTAATAATTCTGGTATCACCAGACACCCAGTAATTTTTCTCAACTGCGGATACCAGGCAGGCCTTATTGTCTCCGCAATCGAGCATACTGTTGTCGGTTGTGATTGTAGCAAGATCGTCATTTGTTATACCTAAACTCAAATACCGCATGATCTCATAGGCTGCGTCACCGTCTTTCATATAATATCGTTTCCCATCATCGGGATTCAGGTACCATGCTTGCCCCAAGTCCTCAACCTGAATCAGGATCTGACCTTTGAGTCGCTCGGTGAGCTCACTATCGAACTCCATAGCACCAAGTGCTATCGGATTATACCCACCCTCGATTTCGGTCTTATCATCATACCCATCATGATCGGAATCAATTTCAGTTAATGAACTGTGTAATGCTTCTTCGAGTTGATCAGATAGTCCGTCACCATCACTGTCTTCCCCACCGGACTCGAGCGCGAGTCCCACAGGAATCTTATCGAGGTCACTATTTGTGATACCAAGCCCAAATGTTCTAAGTCCCGCATAGGCAATGTCACCATCGGCAAGATAAAAACGTTCGCTAGTATCTGGTAACACGTACCAAGCCTCTCCGTTTTCTTCTACCTGCAAAAGAATACGTCCATCAACATTCGAATTAGCATTCGCATTTACTGCAAACACAGCAGAAAGGATGATCATCGAACTAATACCAATAACTGAAAAAAGTTTTCTCATATGAATACATTTTATCATAGTCTGCGCTCCGTATTACATAAGTGCTATACTTTTATACATAGATAAATCTTTAAAAATTGTATGAAGAATGTAATGAAAGTATCTCTGATGCTCTTTATCGCGCTCTCGTTGCCAATAACGGCGTCAGCTGCGTATTTTGAGTCAGGAGAGCAGGTTTCGGTGAATGAGGCGATGTCTGAGGATGTTTATGTGGCGGCAAGTATGGTTACCGTATCAGCGCCCGTGAGTAGCGATGTGTTTGTGGCCGGTGCCAGTGTTAACGTGACGAGCGATGTGTCAGAGGACCTTTTTGCAGCTGGATCGCAAGTTATTATTACCGGTGACATTGCAGGTGATGCCCGCATTGGAGGAAGTAGCGTTATTATAGGTGGAAATATTGGAGATGAGCTTTTTGCAGCTGGAAGTCTGGTGCAGGTAACTTCGGAAGTTCAAGGTGACGCGCACATTGGTGCAGCGGCTGTAATTATCGACGGGACAATCCATGGCGACCTGGTTCTTGGCGCGGGAAGTGCGATCATCAACGGAACAGTGCTAGGAAACGTCGTTGCATATGTAGACGAAATTACAATCGGTTCCGGAGCGCAGATTGATGGAATTTTGACTTATCACACAGATGAAGAAGTTGATTTTGGTGACGCAAACATCAGTGAAGTTGTCTTTGTTGAAAGTGTTGCCGCGACAAATGTTAAATCAGACTTCGGCCTTGATGACATTAGCGGACCTCTCTCAGCACTTAGCTCACTCGCACTTTTTATTAAGTTCCTCGGTATATTAGTTATTAGCATGATCGTTGGATTAGTGTGGCCAAAGACAGCATCATTAATTGCTGATCGTTCTACCAAGAAGTTTGCAATCAGCCTCATGACTGGGCTCGTTACAGTTATCGTTGTGCCAGTTGCAACAATACTCTTGTTAATTAGCGCCATAGGTTGGCCCTTTGCAACAGCTCTCGCCCCAGCAGCATGCTTGCTGACAATTATCGCCACAGCTTACACGGGTACAGTGCTTGGTAATGTGATCATTAGAATGTTCAAAAAGCAAAGCAACACAGCGATAACATGGTACGGAATCCTACTCGGTGTTGTACTAATGTCATTACTAACACTAATCCCTATTATCGGCTGGCTAGCAGTTTGCATAGTATACGTAACAGTTCTAGGCTCAATCCTCGGACTACTATACGACCAAGTTCAAAAGCTTAAATAGTTACGGATAAACAAAAAAGATAGGCCTTATGCTATCTTTTTTGTTTATTAAAATATCCAATCTATTACCAATCTGCGTCATAAGAGTCCGCAGGTTCATCGCTCATTTCCCAAATGTAGTAATATTTTTTAGGATCATGCATTCCAATCGGATTAATACGTTGATAGTAAACGTCAGCATTATCTGTTGCACTCCATACGATCGGTATAAGACGTCTATACATACGCCCCCATTCAATAACCATTTCACGGACATCTTTGGCGGCCTGACCCCATTCATGGGCGCCACCTTTCCACCAAAATTGACCCATTGGCTTAGGAAGGTTGAAAGTGACCAAAAAACTACCATCATCAATTTCAGCATCTATGCTCACCTCTTTCAAAAATTCATCAGACCGCTCTTTTAATTGAACGGTGAACGTTGGAAGATCAAGATTGCTCTTCTCAATAAAATCTCTCATCCTTGGACTTATTCGTGATTCGCGCTCCAGCAAATCACCAACTGCTACATTCCATTCTTCAAGAATGCGCAAAATATCTGCCTCCAGACTTTCTAAAAGCCTGGCCTTGTTAGCATCCAAATCTTCCACATCAAACTCGAAGGTGGCTTGTTTCATGAGCACTTCTTGATCTACTTCGCGCTCAATCTCCTCCTTTGTTGTGGAGTCATGAATATCGTTTGGATTTTTGAAACTATCATGGCCATTTTGTCGCCTATTCATATAACATTACTTTAATGAAATCTTACTTATTCTTAATCCCTATCAAACTAACGGCACCAAAGATAGATACTATGACTCCGATTAACTGCCCACCTGGGCTGTCATCTATTCCAGCATATACGAACATAAATACACCCGTCAATATTGCTAAGATGAAAAGTAAAACTTTGATTTTAATATTCATATCAATGCTGATTGGCTAATTGTAACGAACTCTTTTAAGTCCATCTTCACCTTCGAGCATCTCCTTCTCATGAGCTTTGGGATCGTACTCACCGAATAGTTCATGGGGAGCGTCAGAAAGCTCTGGTCTAATAAGGGTCTTTATACTAAAACCTTCAATCTCATTGAATTTTTCTGCCCCATTTTCCACACAATTACCCAACTGCTCACCAAATGCCTCACTCGTTACATCCTTGCCAAATTCAAATCCTCTAGCTAAGGCCATTTGCCTTGCTTTCTTGTATACGTTCTCGCCACCACTGCTAATTTCTATTAAAGGATCGGTGATGATAATTGCACGCCTTCCCAGTTGACCTTTTATTTCCCTCAGAGTATCGAGTGACTTACCAAAACCCTCATCCTTCATGTTCAACATACTTTCTACTGATGAAGTAGCGAAAACAAAAAGTATCTCATCTTCCCCAATGCTCTTCACATGTTTCAAATAACTATCGAGCATCTTCTCACCCGCTTCTCTAACCTGTTCATCTATACTGCCTTCATAATGCACCGCATCTTGAACTGCATATTCATAAAACCAACCAGGATGAATAAGGAAGTTCACTTTATTGATTTGCTTTGTCATATTAATCATTGATGTAGTCTAATACTCCGAAATGTATCCTCCATCTGGGAATGATACCCCTTTCATTAAAGGTTCGGCACGTTGTTCCCAAAGTGAGGTTATTGCACCCTTAGTATCACCTTCATCTCCGCAAACTTTTGCTGAAAAATCAATTCTAACATCTTCATATGCGATTAGGGGTAATGCCGTTATGCAATTATCTTCATCCAGATGCAGTGATATGCTAGAAAATGGCGACATTCCATGTAGGACTGGGTAAGTCATCGGTGCATGACCTATGGACACTCCATTACTTGCAAGCGCAAAAGCAAAGCCGTTGTCTTGAGTAACGTCGATTTTCAATAAACCATTCTCACAATTAAATTGAGTATCAGTTATTGTGGGGCTGGAGGGGCATGGGGCTTCAAAATCAAGCCCAGATAAAGTAAAAGAATATGGTTCTAAATTCTCATACTGCCAAATCCAGTACATTTGAGAGGTATCGATTAATTTCCATGGCGAATTTACAAAAAATAATGTTATTGAAACTACCACAAGCAGAATGAAAAATATTACCTTAATATATTTAGTTCGTGTGAGTAGATAGATACTTTGTATTAATAATATAAATCCAACCATAAGGCTCATTTCCCAGAAGCTTACATGTGAATCGAGAAAAATAATTCCTATATTTAATATGCAAAGAAGAAAAATGCTAAAAAAGGATGCGGTGACTATCATCTTGTGCTTATTTTTATCCATACACGAAATATTATACCAGTTCTGAATTATATTTTGGTATAAATAATCCTCCGCTGAAATTAGCGAAGGATTATTGGCTCCGAATACTGAACGGGTTCAGGACTGTTGATTGGGGTAGAGTTAATCAAAGTATGCATCGATTCGCCTAAACATCATCTTCCTTCTTGTCATCGTTAGAGACCTGCATTTCAAGTTGGGATATTAGAAGATTTATATCAGACCCTATCACAGCCTCCCATGCATAGACGAATATCACTCTATTTGTTTCGGGCGTATCATCACCGCCTCCCATAATCATTTCGTCAAAGTATCTAGACTCCATAATCTGTCCCATTTGTTGGACTTGTTCAGTGGAAATGTCCGAAAGAGTATCTCTGAAAAATTTATTTCTTAATAAATATGGAACCTTTATCATTTCATCAAAAAAGAATCGTTTTATTGTCTGTTCAATTAATGATCTTGAAATTAACTCCGTATTCGGCTCCTTATTGAAGCGAAAAGTTCGTAAAAGCTCATCGTTGAAATCATAACGAACTTCATTCATTACTCGCTTAGCCACGCCCTCTTTTCTTAATTTATGCGAGATTCCCGAATGTGAAGAACCCATTTGTACAAGTATCTTTGCCTCTGGGGACTCGTCTGCAATCTGGTCTATGAGTTTTTTGAGTTCTTTTTCTACATAATCATCTTTCTTTTTTATGTAGTCAGCATTTTGCCTTGCCGTATCCTGCAAGCTCTCTACTGAGCTATTTAAATCCCCCTGTGCTACAAACCGATCTACAATATCATTGTATTTGCTCGAGCCATCATCTTCATTAGCTAATTCATGCTCCATTGGCACATCTACGATCTCAACCCGCTTTCCGCTCTTATATAAAAGCTCCTCCTCGTATTCTATAGCATCCTTCGGTTCTCGTCCCTCACTAATATGAGTTGGGACAGTGTCCCCACTTGCGATTGATCTTAATTCTTCGAGATCGCCATCTTTCCAAGCATGAGATTCAAGTACGTAAATATCAGCTTCACTGAATGCCTGCTCGATACCCCTATAGTCTTCAGGTGTTCCATGTGCTGAAAAGAAAAACTTAACTTCTGGCTCCGATTTTTTAGCTTCAGGACTTTTCAAAAATTCATTCATACACAAATATTTTACCATAGTTCTGAATTACATTTGGGTATCAAAAATCCTCCACTGAAATTAGCGCAGGATTATTGGCTCCAAGGATTACCTGATTACCGAACTGTGTGGGATTTATAAAATAGTTAAAATCAGTATGGATAGGTTTCAGCAAATGCCTTTTACTACTGTTTAATCTTCCTCTTTTACTACAAACAAAATAACTTTTTTTAACATCCTTTCTATCGCTTCTTCATATTCTTCCCGTTGTGACTCCTTCAAATCTACCAAACCGTCACGATATGTATTCAAAAACTTTTTTAGTTCTGGTGTAGCCTTTCCTATAACAGAATCATCATCTTCATAAAAGAATTTTCTAATCTCACTTTCTCTTTTAGAAATTTCTTGCATCATCTCTATGATTTTCTCTCTTGACAATCCAGCGATAGAATCTTTTGCAATGCCGTCTCTGTCATGAATTCTTTCAATCCTTACTGACTCCTCTTTCATTTCTGCTGTTTCATTAATATGCACATCGTGAGGAAATAAATATGCACCATATTCACTCAAATCATCCATTTCCAATAGATTGTGTTTCTTCGCATATTTAACAGCCTCTTCAACCTCAATATCATCACTTTGTTCATCATCGATTGCGTCGTAAGCGTCTTTTTGCAAACTGGCCAAGTTGCCAATTACATAAGTGCCAACCTCCTCTTTTGGTGTTATTGGAATTAAACGATAATCAATCGTGGGATGATTAATATCCAATACTCGATGTCCAGCAATTTCTTTTTCAGTTGGTTCAATTCGCTGTGCATTATTTTTTCCGTTCATAAAATCAACATACCACCAATCACCATTTGATAAACGAACGATATTTACAACATGACTTGGGGGATTTCCCGTAAACTGCTGTATTCCTGCTTTTTCAAGTAAAGCAGAACCTAATAACATAGCACCAACACAATTGAATTCTTTTTTCTCACGCATTCTATCTGGCCAAGAATTCCACTTTGTACTTTTAGGCTTGGAACGGTCAAATTCCTGCACTAGCCCATCTATCTGTTCGTGTATTTGTCTAATGTAATGCAGTTCTAGCTGAGCCTTCTCTACTTCATCTTCTTCTTGTTGAATTCGTTCAGTCAAACTCTCGTCAACTTGAATACCCCATTCCTCAAGAAGAGCTTCACCTTCTTGCATAAGTAGCCCGTGCAACAAATCTCTTAATTCTACTGACGACAAGGATTCAACATCTTGCTCGGTTTTTTTATCCGTTCCCAATATAACACTTTCCCAAACCTCTGAAAGTCTACGTTTCTGCTCTGGAAGAAGTTCTTTTTTAGATTCACCACTTTCAGGTTGGAAAGATTGTATTTCTGAATTTTTCATAAATGATTATATTTCACAAATAATTCTATCACAGTTCGAACCCCATCCGGGGTCAGTGGATTTATAAACGAAAAACCTCAGTGAAAACTGAGGCTTATCGTTGGCCTCGAATACTGAACGGGTTCAGGACGGTGAGATGGGATCAGCTTGAGCTTGCAATTAATCAAGTATCAAATCTATAAATCAAAATAGCCAGTTCCACGTTGCTGTTGTTACCCCCATATCAGAAATTACAAACAAATTGAAGAATGATAAAAACGAAATTATAAATAGAACTAGTATTGCAGGAACGATGAAATACCATTTCTTAACAATCAACAATGAAACGAGCAGCCAAAATGGAAAACTTAGTAAGATAATTGCCTTAACTAATATGTAAGCTACTCTTGCCCGGTTCTCATCATCTGCTTTATCGATTTCATGATCTGGATTGTTGTCAAACCCGATAGCAAGAAATTGCAGAAAACTAAATCCAACCTCTTTTTCATAGGGGGTTAATAATAACAACAACGAAGTAGGGGCAAGAATTGGGTTTGATTCGGTGTGAATGTAATAACTCGGATTACTACCTATATCGACCATTGAATCTGAAAAACTAAAACTTTCACCGCCACAAGGTGATGAAACGCATGGGCCACGATTTATTGCTGTAATATTAGAATTTAGAAAAAATAGCACAAACAAGAAAATAACCAGCATTTTCTTTGCGGTAGAAAGTCTGGTCCAATTACTTGATAAATGGTCGAGTATTTTCATAAAATTCATTTCAGATCTAAATTCTTTTCTAACTATAAAGCAAAACTCGAACCATTACTAGTTCGAGTCCCACTGGCTCCGAATACTGAACGGGTTCAGAACTGTTAACTGGCAAGAATTAGAGCCGGTATTCTGTAGGTTTGTTTGATTTATAATTAAAAATGCGGGACTATAAACTATATGGCAAGTACACAAATATATAAATGCAATAAATGCAAATCGCAACTAACACTTTCACAAAGGAGTGAACGGGAAACTATGCTAGTGGAAGTACATGGAAAAGCGATGGAGCAAAAATATTGCCTAGATTGTTATAAAAAATCCAAAATTGAAAAAGGAGAGGCTGATGTTTGCAAATTTTGTGGTGGTGAATATATGTCAACGGAATATGACCTGCCCTGTTATAGCTGCGAAGGTGGCCGATTAATTACAGATGAATATAAAGTAGTGATGTTTTAAAATTAAGAATTGATATTCTAGATAAACTTATTTTTCCTGATCTTTAAGATACTCTACATACCACTCAAACATATCGACCCCCGTTTTACATTTAAGCATTGCGATCACTTCTATTTTTTTGCGGGACAATTCACTGGGGTACTTAAGAGTGGCTAGTCGATAGATGGTAGCGCAAAACTCCGATGGAACTACCTTGGTAACCTTGTATGCCGTTAGATTATTGGCCTCAAGATAGGCCTTAAATGGATTCTTTTTTATCATAGTAAATACTTTTATTAATATTTATATACTGGGAGAATTAGCGGCCTGACGTATTTTTTACACATCACAGTCTCAGTAAAAACCTATAAATTTCAACCATGGCCATCGTGTCTAGCTTACAATATTCGAGCAAATCTTTGGCGATTTGCTCTTTTTCTTCCTTAGGTGTATTCGAGTCGATCATCTTCTCCCAACGCTCAACGGCCTGATCACCTTTTTGTACATTCAGAGCGTTATAAGACAACTCAGGTACCAGCACTGGTAAAACATTCTTAATACTAGCGCTACCCTTAAATGCAGCGTCGACGTACATATTTTTTGAGAATATCGTCATCAAGTCAAACATCCTGTCGTTCATCGCTTCAAGAAAATCAGCATGATTAGGATGAAGCTCAGCAAGTTTATTATTGCGTTGAGACTCGTAAGACTTGTACCATGAAATTACCGAGCCATTTTCATCAAAGTCTTTTTTCATCTGCTCAATCAAAGGCAGAGTCAGATCGTCTTGCGGATCGGTAATTAGGTATTCTTTATGCTCCAACTTACCGTCTTCATGCAAAATATGGAGTGAGTATTGAAAAGGAACTTGCTCATATGCACCAAAGCCTCTAAATCTAGGAATGGCACTTGAGTATCCCTCATAGTCAAAGAACTGCAAAGGGAATGTAAGCCCGTCTAACGCTTCTTTTATCGCTCCATGGTCAACTGTCGGCTTTCCAGCCATGTAAGCGTTATACTGCGCTTTTTTAGCGCCTGTGAGCTTCTCAGGATTATCTATATCTGCAATATGGTATATCCCCCGATCAATCCAGTCGTAAAACAGCTTTTTACTTCCACCAATTCTATTTATATTATGGACTGAATACTCTGGCACGTCTGGATTTGAATATTCAAAAGTCGTACATTGAGCATTATTTCCTCTGTACAAGCATTCACAACCCTTCTCCTCTGGCATGTGCAAATAGGTTTTCAGGTCAGCCATTTGTTGCTTAACCTCATCTTGAGCCTCAAGCACCTCATCTGTTAAATCTGCAATAATAAATAGCTCATCGTAATTCACTTTCTTTAGCTTTCTATACTCGCCATTAAGGTGTATGACTCCAGCCTTCACGATTTCTACGCCGTTATTTTCAATAACAGTCTTCTGAAAAGCCAAGTCGTTTACATGATGATGCGGAATAGTTCTTTTGACGTCATTAGTCGCCTTAACCTCATACAACTCCCAACCTTTCAAAACATCGTTATATTTCAATACATCAGCTTGAATGAAGAATTCATCATGCTCAAAAGCTCCTTGAAAGATAGTTGATGTATTCCTAGCTAGAAATACTTTTGTTATTGGAATGCCATTTACTCCTACTATTTCTACTAATTCACCATCAGGAAACAAATTCCGAGCCGCTTCATCCGCATCATTACCTTCTTTTATAATCTTCTTCTCAAACTCGGATAGCTCAACTCCATCAAAAAGCTCTGGTTTATACTTTTTAAGCCAGAGATTCTTTTTGCAATAGGTATATTCAAGATAGTCAGTTTTTGTGATGTGCATATTGATCTATACTTTACTATTGTTTACTGCATGGAGTAAAGTATAGCCATGAGCTTTGAATATAGCAAAAAATTTCTAACAGACGAAAGGTTCTTTAGGTTTAGGTGCCTTTATGATTTTTGTAGTGAAAAGAAAGAAAGTGAGAGCGAGTACCCCAAAACGAAGCATGGATTTACCCTATGGGATTTACGATATTATGGTGAGGATCCAGGAACCGTTTATTGCGATATTGAAAATATTTGCCGTAGCCTCAATTTGAAAGTAACTGTGAGAAAGGTTGCTGATATAGAATCAAGATTAGATGCGGATGAATTGGCAAAGAAGAATAATAAACAACGTAAAGAAATTGATAAAACCTTAGAGCTAATCAAGCAATCAAAGCCTATATCGATAGATCGTGTCAGTCAGCTTTCTTGGGTCTGGGTGGAAGTTTACAAAAAAGCTGTTTTTGAAGTGAAAAATATAGACAAGGAGGCTCTAGCTAAACTAGGCAAGAAAATTGATGAATACTTGGAGGACTTTGTAGAGGATAGGCTTTTAGTTGATAGAAAGAATTTTTACGCTTTTGAGATGCAGAAATTTGTTTTAATGCGTAAGATCGAGAAGGAAAAAATGCTAACTACCTACGGATATAACTTTATAGTCTCAGATGAAATTGACAACTACGGTAATCCAAAAACATTGCCCGACTTTTCACTGCTACAGATCTGTTTTGCTTTAGAGAAAATGGGCTATTTGGGAGTGCAAGATTTTTGGCCAGAAAAAGAGTATGCGAGAAAAGACGACATTCGCAGAATCAAAATCAATCTCGTATTAAATGATATATTTATTTATGAGCTTGACTCCAACTATCGTAAAGATAATCCCTCTCAAGTTGTTGAATGCTACGATGAGGATTCGGGTCGGATTACTTTCGCAGATGAGGAGATCTTGCTGCAAAAAGGAAATAAAAAGACCGATGCAGCTAGGCTAATGGAATCTTTAATGAAAGCTGAGGACGATGAATGGATGGAACGTGGAGAAATCTTAGAAGATTGGGGTCTCACCAAGGATGATCGACAACGTGCTTCAAAAAATAAAGTATATTACGCAAAGAGTAAAATAAATGATGAGGTTGACCGAATTACAGGAATTGATGATTTCATCGAAGGGTCAACTATGAAATTTAGAATCAATCCCCGATATAAAAATCCAGATTTATAAATCGTTTATAAATTAAGACAAACATTTATAAATAGCCGTTCATTTAAGCTGGGAGCAAAAGCTCTTGGCTTTTATGTTAAATCAACAAGAAGAACAACCTAAAGATATTGAAGATGAATCAGAAGCACCTGATTTTGAGTCTTTAGTTAGCTTCTTCGATCTCTTGATATCCGTAGACAAGAGAATTAACCCTGAATCTTATGATTGATACCGTATGTCTGAGCATTCCTGAGCGAAACATCATTCTTATGGATGAAAACAATAATATGATTCCCAATTGGAATTTATATTCACGGACTGAGCATTACACGAAACATGTAAGAAACCCTTCTAAATCCGAAAAGGATACTGGACTTTACTTCCCTAGAATTACTGCATATAGCAGAAAATACCAACCTGAACAGCAAATTAAAATTGAATTCTCTGCACCAAAGCTACTTTTCTTAAATAATCTTGACGAACTTGCAGATAAGGATTTTGATCAAGTCATTGATACTTTGCAAGACAGGCTACGACGTATGGGAGTCACCATATTCAAAAAGTACTTAATTGAAGCCCCTGTGACATCTGTGCATTACAGCCGAAATATCATGCTGTCGGGAGGGCAAACTTCAACGAACATACTTTCACAAATAGGACGGATCGATTTAAGAAAGAGCTTTGATTTCGCAAGAGCTAGATATATCAATGATGGTCAAAGTCTTTGCTGCCACACATCTTCACATGAACTAGTTTTTTACGACAAAATAGCTGACTTGAATAAAGGTAAAAAACGAGCAATCGACCGTGATCGAACAGCCTATCAAACAAGTCTATTTGATGAGCTGAAAAACAGGAATGATGCTAGAGAGGTACTGCGAATGGAGGTCAGGCTATCTAAGAAGCAGAAAATGAATTCAGTATTTAGGCAACTTAAACTTACGCAGAACCCATGCTTTAAGGATATATTCAGCTCAAAAATTAGCAATGAAGTCTTAATGACCTATTGGAATAATATTGTTAAATCAAAAAATTTGGCTTCATTCATGCTTGAATTAAGTCCAATTGAACTTCTAAAACGAATCTCCGCCAATAAGCCAAGCACAAAGCCAAAGCAGCTAATCTTTCTAACTGGCATAATCCTCATGGCTCAATCAAGCAACGGATTACGGGAACTGAGAGAGGTTATATGTAAAAAAGCTGACACTCGAACTTGGAGTAGGCTTATTTGTGAATATAGATCAATAAGCGAGATTGTGTCAGCTGGCAGATTGCGCAATTGGGTAAAAGACTTAGAGTATCAAATAAATAACTATAAACCATTAAGAATTAACAAATAATATATGGATTGCTTATTTTATCTATGGGAGGACTATGCTCAGGATTTTCTTGAGGCTAATCTAGACAGACGTCTAAGTCCCCTTGAACTAAATAGAATGAAAATGGCCTTGATAGAAAATGAGAAGGTCGATTCAGCGGTCATGGACATGATGTACCACGCTGGAAAAGATGCTATCGACAACTCGGACGGTCAATGGGATGACATTGACGAAGATTTTAAGAATGGCAAAGGGGTTTTAGATAACTGGCTCTGTAAAGAAAAGTAAAGTATAATATTAGAGTATGGCCAAGAAAGAAAAAGAGTTCTATAAAGCCGAAGATCTTGCAGAGCTATTGCAGGTTAATATCATGACAATCTACCGATACATAAAATCAAGGAGACTAAATGCTTATAAGATTGGTAAAGAATACAGAATTATGAAGAAGGATTTTAGTAAATTTTTAGAGGATTCAAAAAAGTAACATTATGAAAAATTACGAAAAAAAACGGGCAAAAAATAATCGGACTACATTCGTTGCTGAAGAAGAAATAAGCGATCTAAAAAAACATTTACTCTCAAAATCCAGCAAGAATACTAGTCCACTCAATAAGATTATCAATCTTAGCATGGAAGATGGGATTGGATTGGTTGAGGATAATTCTGTCGATCTCCTGTTTCTCGATCCGCCATACAACCTCACAAAGGACTATGGTAACAACACGTTCAAACAAACAAAACAGTCAAAATATGAAAGTATCTTTGAAAATTGGTTTCTTCTACTTTTACCAAAATTAAAGACGACAGCCTCCATTTATGTTTGTTGTGATTGGAAAACGTCTCAAGCGATTTTTAATGTACTGAAGAGGCATGTAATCGTGCAGAACCGAATAACTTGGGAACGTGAAAAAGGTAGAGGAGCTAAATCAAACTGGAAAAATTGTTCTGAAGATGTCTGGTTTGCAACATTATCTAGTGACTATATTTTCAATGTTGATGCTGTGAAACTTAAAAGAAAAGTCATTGCACCTTATCGTGTCAATGGAGAAGCGAAAGATTGGCAACACGAAGCAGGTCAGAAATTCAGACTCACACACCCTTCCAACTTATGGACGGATATAACGATCCCCTTTTGGTCAATGCCAGAAAATACCGATCACCCAACTCAAAAACCAGAAAAGCTTGTCGCTAAAACCATATTAGCTTCAACCAATGAAAATGATTTAGTTTTAGATCCATTTATCGGATCAGGCACAACTGCCGTTGTTGCCAAAAAGCTTGGTAGAAAATATATAGGAATTGAATTAAACGAGGAATATTGTTGCTTGGCTGAAAAAAGGTTGACCATGGCCGATGAATCACCAGATATTCAAGGATATAAAGACGGTGTGTTTTGGGAACGCAATTCCTTGTCTGATCAGAAATAAATATGATGAATTTTATAAAAGACCTATTAGAGGTAATAAACGGCAGTGCAGGCAAGATGAATAAATCTAGCCTAGCTAAGCTTGTTTCGGAAAGGTTTTCACTAACAAAAGACAGGTCTGTATATTACAATGATGAATTTGCAATCAGGTTCAGTTCATCTAAAAGTAAAAGTTTTTCAAACACGGTTCTATCTCTATCTAACCTTCATAAATTCGATGAACTTCCTTTTATAGTCTGCCTTGCTACCCCTGAAAAAAACTACCTAATGCTGGCAAATTCTACATTTCTGAAAAAAATTAGTCACAGTTCTCAAGAGCTGAGAATCGATAATATCAGGGGTAGCTTTAATGGTTCTGATATTGAAAAGACATTTAATGGAATCTCGAATGAGCCAAGCAATTTTGATGAGCTATTTGCAATCCATAAAGAGATTGGCTTTGAAGGAAATCTGGCAAGGCTGGTTTCGGCTACCAATGATATCGTTGCAAGTGGAAGGAAGTTTCAGCCTGATTCAGAAGAATTAAGTAATATTACAAATGCAGTAGAACGATCGATCGATTTTTCACATTCTAATGATTACTTGACTCTCAAAAAAGATCTTGACGAGCGATGTAATAAATACAGAAATGAAATCCTCCTAGCTAGCTTCATTGAGAACGTGAATCTCAGAGGGCGACTTATTGAATATCTAATAGCGGGCAACGACGATAACGTAAAGCAGGAAATAGTAAAAGCTATTAAAGATCAAAGTACTAAGGTAAAGAAATTTTCCACCAACAACCAACTTGGTGATTATTTGCGAAATTTTGATGACTTTAAGACGTGTACAGACATTAAAACAAAGGTTCTTGTTCTAAATTCAAATCCAAAGGCCTACAATATCGATAAATTACTTGAATTTCTTTCTAAAGAACAAAGTGTCTTCCTTTTCTACTTTATAGGCATTGAGCCAGACGGGATCGCTAATCAGGTACTTGTATCAATTTTCCAAAAAGACCTTCTAAAAAATACAATCGTATTAAAACATTGGGCGGGCAGAAATTCTCGTGGCGTTACGCAATTCAAAGGAGAAACAATACGAAAACTTATCAAGAAACCAAACAATGCTATTGATTTGAATAACGGCAATGACTTCCTTGAAAACCTTTTGAAATTATGAAAGCAGTAATCCTCGCACGGGTATCTACCGAAGAACAAAAAGATGCTGGCAATTCACTCCCAGCACAGATTAAGCGCATCGAAGATTATTGCGAAAGAAAGCAATTTGAAGTCGCAGAAACATTCAGTTTCGACGAAAGTGCCTACAAAACAAAACGAGATGAATTTGACAAGATACTGGACTATTTGAAACAGACGGACGAAAAAATTGCCGTCTGTTTTGACAAAGTTGATCGTTTTTCTAGAAACATCTTTGATCGTAGAGTTGCTGAACTCTATGAACAGGCTAAAGCTGGAAAGATTGAACTTCATTTTGTTTCTGATGGACAAGTTATTAACTCAGATCTATCTGCTGGTCAGAAAACGCATTTCGAAATGAATCTCGTAATGGCAGGTTATTATTCGAACGTTATTTCGGACAATGTAAAGCGAGCATTTGAAACAAAGCGTCGTAAAGGTGAAACAATGGGCTATTGCCCTATTGGGTATTTGAATACAGAGGATTTATCTGGTAACAAAACTATTATTCCTGATCCAAAACGTGCGCACCTAATTATCAAAATCTTTGAAATGTACGCTACGGGTCTACATTCACTAAAATCTATCGCTGCTGAGGTTGAGAATCTAGGACTGAGAAGCAGAAAAGGAAACCCTCTTTCACCTAGCACAATCCACAGAATATTAAACGAGTCATATTATTACGGAATTTTTTATTCTAAGAAGTATGATTCAAGACACCCACATCCATATTCTCGACTCATTGACAGAAAACTCTTTGATAAATGTAAGGATGTGAGTAATAAGCGTAGAAAAACTCGTAGCAAGCAACCAACGAAGGATTTTATCTTTGCAGGTCTACTCACCTGTGCTGATTGTGGCTGTGCTATATCGCCAGAAGAAAAACGTAAAAAAAATGGCTGGAAACGGAATTACTATAGCTGTACCAATTCCAAGGGTAACTGTAAACGACAATACGTGAATGAGGAAGTTCTTCTACAGCCGATAAATGAATTACTCGATCGATTCGGTACAATAACCGAAAAGACCCAACAGAAGCTCGTAGAAGAGCTTAGAAAGACCTCTGAGGCTGAAGTACGTTTTCACAAGGCACAAGTTGCACGCATCCAAAAAGATCACAATATGCTAACGCAAAGAAAAGATGCGTTACTGGACTTCTATTTAGATGAGATCACAAAGCCAGAACCGAGTATTACTAAGCAAGACTATGACAAAAAGTTGCAGCAGCTCAATGACCGCATACAGCAACTCGGAATTGAACTAGAAGAACACTCAAAAGCAGACTACGACTATAAAACAACTGTAGGTACAGTACTTTCTGTTGCACGCAGAGCTAAGGAAATCTTTGACGGTTCTGAATTGCACGAAAAACAGCAATTCATAAATTTCCTTGTTCAGAACCCGAAAATGAAGGATCGAGAACTGGTCTTTGAGTTAAGAAAACCTTTTAATTACGTGCTAGATTTAGCATCACTCAAAAGTAAAACGATCAGCACTTCTACTGATCGTTCCACTTGGCTCCGGGGGTGGGGTTCGAACCCACGACCCGCTGATTAACAGTCAGCTGCTCTGCCGCTGAGCTACCCCGGATTGTTTTGAATTGCGCGAAAACTATATCATGGTTCTGTTGGTAGAGC
Source organism: Candidatus Uhrbacteria bacterium (assembly GCA_018673485.1). GTDB lineage: Bacteria > Patescibacteriota > Patescibacteriia > UBA9934 > UBA9934 > UBA9934. The sequence continues at coordinate 28,719 of JABHCP010000011.1, read as the reverse complement.
AAGAGTTTGATATACTTCAATTATATGAAACGTAATCGACCGATGGGAAAGATAGGTAAGGTTGGAGGGCCCAGAAGAGGTTCTAGGAAAAGGCTTCATGGGCTTAGACGTCGGCCACTTCGACCTATTAAGCGCTTTGGCGCTCCGCACCCGCGTAAAGTGCTTTTTGAGCGCTCTGGAGGCTGCTCGATGGTGCTCGCCGCTGTGATCGTGATCGCATCTTTGTTTATAATTTTATAGATATGTTTATTAACAATATCGACCCAGTTTTGCTGGAAGTTGGCGTTTTTGAAATCCGGTGGTACGGACTATTCTTGGGTATGAGTGCTGGCTTGGCTCTGTGGATTTTGATGAAACTATTTAAATCTAGAGGACTTAATCCAGATGATGCTTTAAATGTCGGAGTATGGCTTACCATTGGTGGACTCCTTGGTGCGCGCATCGGGCACATTGTTTTTTATAATCTCGATTACTACCTGTCTAATCCAATCGAGGTAATCATGATCCATCACGGTGGGTTGTCGAGTCATGGGATGACTTTTGGATTGATAGTCGCGTTTGTGGTTTACATGCGAATAACGGCAACCCCCTCCAGCTCCCCCTTGGGAAGGGGGAGGGTCGAGTGGCGCAGGTACGCTGACCTGCTTGTAGTTCCGATTCCGCTTGTTGCTGGGTTTATTCGTATCGGTAACTTCTTTAACTCCGAGATTGTTGGACGTGCTACTGATCTGCCATGGGCAGTGCAATTCCCTCTTTTCGAGCTCAGTGCGATTGGTCGGCACCCTTCTCAGATTTATGAGGCGTTGATAGCTTTTGCGATCTTTGGAGTTTTGCTGTGGATGTATAGGAAATCGAATGACGGCAACCCCCCTCTGTCCCCCCTTGCCTGCCTGCCGGCGAGGCAGGGGAAGTGGGGAGGTTTCAATTTAGTTCCGACCCATACTTTTATTTTTCTCTATTTTTCAACACGTTTCCTCATCGAATTCGTAAAGGAATACCACACACTCGAGGCCGGACTTACTATGGGCCAGTGGTTGAGCGTGCCTTTCATCGTATATTCAATCGGTTGGTTTATCTATATAGTTCTAAAGTCCCCCTCCTTCCCAAGGAGGGGCTAGGGGAGGTTGCCGTTATTTTATGAAAGTTTTTAACAGAAGAGATCAGAAAGATCTTCGAAAAAAGCTCCGGCAAGACTCAACGATCGCAGAACGCCAACTCTGGAATCACCTAAAGTCATCTAAGCTCGGATATCGATTTCGCAGACAGCATGGCATCGGTCGATATATTGTAGACTTCTATTGTCCTGCAAAGAAATTAATTGTGGAGATCGATGGAGATTCACACTTTGAACAAAGCGCACAGAACTTGGATGATATAAGAACCCAATATTTTAATAAGAATTCAATTAAAGTGATTCGATTCACAAATCAGGACATTTATTTCGATTTAGAGAATGTGTTAAGTGAAATCAGAAGTTATTTAGAGTAACGGCAACCCCCTGTTGTCCCCCTTGGGAAGGGGGACGCGAACACTAAACAAATAAGCCCCACCTGAATTAACAAGTAGGACCTATGTGGTTCTATTTTATTTTATCCGAACATTAACCACTCTGGCTTCAGGATCATTAGTACACCAATTAGTACCATTAGGATACCCCCTATTAATCGTGTTGCTCGAGTGTATTTTGCTGTGACTCCACTAATTTGAAGTGTTAGCATAGCTATTACGAACACGACGATGTCATCGATCATGTAGAGCAGTATGTAGAGTGCCATGTACGCGTAACGTCCGATAGTTGATATGTCGGCCATGTTCAGGATCTGCGTGAACACTGCTGGGATTCCAGCTGAGCAAACTAGCTCCACCATGTTAACAGCGGCAGCGAGCGCAATGATTCCAAAGAATGCTGCAATGAATGATGGCTTATTTATGACAGCTCGCATCTTGTCCATTGTCTTCTTCTTCTCGCTCAAGTCACCCACCTTACACTCCGCATCTTTGTTTGTGTAGTAATCATGAATGCTATACGCACCTCCACCGATTGCAACCAATCCAATAACTAATCGCACGGCAAACAGGAATCCGATGAATAGCAAAATATTCAACCATGCTGCCATGAAGAAGTAATATACAACTCCTGAGGCGATGATGAACGTTGTTCCAAGAACCCACATTCGCTTCCTGTCCTTCATTCCAATCATCAATGAGATGAGGAAAACTAATACCCACATTGCGCATGGATTAAAGCCATCGATAAATCCTAATAGGACCGACAAAGCTGGTAATGAAAGATTAGCAGTTTTTACTTCACCAAAAAAAGGCACGCTGACAGATTCTGGAATGGATGTACTTGCGTTTTGATCCACCTCGTCATTTGAGGTATCGTCTTGAATCGGGGTCGTATCAATACCTTCACCTGTAATTATCGCACCCACTAAATCTGGGTCACCGTTTTCAAGCACATAATCAAGTGCATTTCTGATTTGTGCCCCCGTTGTTTCGTCGGTTGAATATCCGGCTATCGCCTCTGATCCAACAATGGTAAACGGAACGCCGGAAATATCTATGTCCAGCGCTGCGCCTACTTCCCTAAATAGCTGAAGGTTGTCATCGTTTTGTGTGACCTCAAACTCTAAGAACTGAACGTTCTGATACGCCTCTTCTTTTGCAAGCCCTACCAAGAACTCTAACTCAGCGACGCAATGCGGACATGACTCGCTGTGAAAAATATAAAGATGAGCCTCGTATTGATCAGATTCTTCAATCGGATTTACTTGTGCCACAACTGGTGACACTATTGCGAGCGAAAGAACCAAGGCTATTAGTATTTTCTTAATCATAATTAGTCGATTGTCTTAACGTATTCTTCAATGATGTTGAACTCTATATCGGCCATATACGTCGGCGGGAACTCATATGCTTGGAATGTCGACGTGTTTAGCTCACCGTATGTTGGTGCGAACGACCAAACCTGAGTCAACAGTGGTGAAACAATTTGAGAAATGTAACCACCGTAGTCTGACGCAACTCCCGGCGTTCCTCCAGGGCATGAGTATAGAATATCAACTGGATATACCGATGGTTTCTCCATCCAAACTCTAAAGTCATCGTATGTAAATACCATCTCGCTACCTTCCTCCTGAACGTCCACGCTTGTGATATCAAGAACTGAGCTTAGGGTGATTGGTATCTCGACTGCGTTTGAAGCGATTTCACTGGTGCATTCAATGCAATTAACATTGTTCATGGTGACAAATGATTCTTGCGCTACGACTTCCCCACCTTCGAATGGAAAATAAAGCACAGACCCGATGTAGCCATCGGCAAAACACGCAACTGGCCCACCACCGGTAGTCTCTGGAATGGATCCATCATTGTAAACTGAAACATCGGCTGTAAACGTAATTTTCCAATAACCCTCATCAGATACTGGAGCCGAGTCTGTTAGACCGCACCCTGACACAACAAGTGTCAATGCCGTTAATCCCAAAATTAGTTTTTTCATATTAGTAATCTCTAAGTTTGTGAATGATTTCTTTTTGTTGAATCTTCTCCAAAGCCTTCGCCTCAATCTGACGAATACGCTCACGTGTAACATCAAACTCTCGTCCAACTTCTTCGAGCGTATGACTAACACCGTCGGTTAGTCCAAATCTCATTTCTAGAATCTTTTGCTCTCTTGGAGTCAGATCCCTCATTCCGATCTTTACGTACTCACTTAGCAACTCACGAGCAGCGGCCTTGTCAGGCGAGATGGTCTTAGTGTCTTCAATGAAATCCTGAAGCTTTGAATCCTCGTCATCGTCTCCAACTGAAGTTTCAAGCGATACAGTTTCTTGTGAAATCTTTTTGATGTGCCGAACTTTCGCAACTGGCAAGTCCATCTCAGAGGACATTTCCTCTGGAAGCGGCTCTCGTCCAAGATCCTGAATCAACCGACGCTGAATTTGTTTGAACTTATTAATGGTCTCGACCATGTGCACAGGAATTCGAATGGTTCTGGACTGATCAGCAAGCGCACGGGTAATTGCCTGACGAATCCCCCAAGTGGCATACGTTGAGAACTTATATCCTTTTCTGTATTCGAATTTTTTAACAGCTCTGAAAAGTCCAACATTTCCCTCCTGAATCAAATCAAGAAGTGAAAGTTGCTTTCCAACGAATTTCTTAGCAATTGATACAACCAATCTAAGGTTTGCCTCGATGAGTCGTCGCTCAGCCTCTTTATCATTAACCTCTTTTCGTTTTGCTAGCGCGATTTCTTCCTCTGCGGTAAGTAATGGAATCTTTCCGATTTCACGCAAGTACATTTGAATTGAATCTTGAGTAGCTTCTGATACGTCTCCTCTTGGCTCACTTTTAACGCGTAGTTTTCCGTAAATTTCCTCAGCTGATTTTTCGTGTCCTAAAAAGCCTTCCTTCATCTCTACAAAATGAACACCATCGATTTCGAGCTGATCCAAAAATTCCTCAAAGATATCAATATGATCTTCAATTTGCCCAAATGCAAATACCACCTCCGTATCAGTTACGAAACCTTTTGCAAATCCGCGCTCTATTATTCTATCTAAAACTTCCTCAGTCGGTGGCGCTGATTTCTTATATCTTTCTTTTGGAACCTTTTTTCGAACTACTCTTGGCTTTTTAGCCACTATTTTCTTTGTAGCCTTTTTAGCAGGTTTTTTCTCTGCCTTTTTAACTACCTTTTTAGCTGTCTTTTTCTTCACGATTGTTTTTTTGCTTGCCTTTTTTGCGGGCATACTAATTTTTGGTCATTTTTTATGACTTGAGTACTTCTAAATACTCATCAGTAAGTTGACGAGCGCGCTGTTTATCACCAGCCATTTCTGCCTGGCGAATATTGCTCTCCAGCTCCAAAAGATGCGCCTTGCGCGGAGCTTGGACTAAAATTTCTAAATGCCTATCAATTTCTTCACGCACCTGTTTCTCTTGGAATCCATCTAATATTTGCTCAGTTTTGAGGGTTAAGGCATTAATGCAGTTCGCATCGTCTGTCCTTTGTTCCTGCTTATAGAGCGCAGAGAGGATTGAGAAAGTAGTTTTTTGCGTGGTTGATGGCGTATTGGCTTGAGTATACGCTGACTTGATATCTTTGTAAACCACTCTGAGCTGATCGCTTTTAATTGTCTCTTGGCTAAGATTATTGGAAATATCATCAAAATACTGCGGGTGAACAAGCAAGACTCCTAAAAGAAAGCTCACCACTGAATCATTTCTTGTCTTTTTTTGCTCAGACGGCTTGATTGGAGCTTTAGCTTCTGGTGTTTTTTGAGTCTGAGCATGCTTTTTTATCTCACTGCGCAGTACATCTATTCCAATCATTGTCCTATCAGAGAGTTGCATTAACCAATGCTCACGTTCAACCGCGTCGGTATACTGAGCAATCTCTGAAAGCATGAACTTCGTGGCTTCTTTTTTCTGTGTGATATTTGATATGTCGCTCTTTGCAAAAATCCGATTAAAATAATATTTGATTATATGAATTGGCTTACTTGCGATCTGCACCCATTTTTCTGGATCGTTTTGTACTACATCATCTGGATCCTTGCCCATTTCATCCGGAATTAAAATAACGTGGACATCAAAGTCCATTTGCTGAGCTAAGCGGATTCCTCTTCGCGCCGCTTCAAAGCCAGCATTGTCAGAATCAAAACAGAAGATTAAATGATTGGTAAGTTTTTTTAAAGTTTGCAGTTGAATGTCAGTAAGCGCTGTTCCTGAACTAGCCACAATATTTTCAACTCCTGCTTTGTGTGACGCAATTACGTCCAAGTTGCCTTCAACGATAATTACCGACTTATTTTGTCTTATTGCAGTTTTCGCCAAATGCAAACCATAAAGCACCGCTCGCTTATTGTAAATATCAGTTTCAGGCGAGTTTAAATACTTTGGCCCACTCTTATCAGTCTCAACAAGAGACCGCCCGGTAAATCCAATTACCCTTCCACGCGCGTCATGAAGGGGAACAAGTATTCGATTTCTAAACCTGTCGATAATACCGTCACCTGATAATTTCTTTTTCGCGAGACCACTCTTGATTATTAGCTCATCGTCGTAATCCCTTTTTTGAAGATAGTTCGCCATCATGCTCCACTGATCTGATGCAAATCCCAAACCAAACTTCTCAATCAAGTCATCTGTAATGCCTCGATCTTTCAAGTACTTACGAGCGTCGGCGCCGTACTCATGCTCTGTCAAAATCTTTGTGTAAAACTTTTGCGCAATTATGTGCAGGTCAAGCAGTACATCACGTTCTTTTTTGGACTCTTTTGACGCCTGACTTTGCGTACGCTCTGGTAACTTGACTCCAGCTTTTCCAGCCATTAGCTCGAGTACACTAGGAAAATTCATACCTTCAAGATCCATCACAAAAGCAAAAAGATCTCCGCCCTTATTGCAACCAAAGCAATGCCAAATCTGTTTTTCGCGAGATACGTGGAAAGATGGAGTCTTTTCGCCATGAAAAGGACAGCATGCTTTAAAGCCGCTCGAACCAGCTGGTTTGAGCGGTAAATATTCCGAAATTATCTCAACTACATCGAGCCTTTGTTTTATCTCATCTTTTGGGTCTAGCATGCTACTACTTTACCGCCTCTAGCCTCTAATTACAACATACACAATATAGAGCACGTACAGGCTTAAAAGGATAATACCTTCACGTCTATCAAGCACTCGATGTTCACCATCGTCTGCATTTCTTCGCGTTATGAAAAGTGCAATCAGCAATATTGTAAGTGAGGCAAGAACAATCGCGACATCGATTATTGTAGAGTTCGAGATTACCATTGGAGCAATTACAGCTGAGAGCCCAAGCCCAAGCAAAATATCAAAGATGTTAGATCCTACAACCGAACCAACTGCCAAATCCATCTCACCCTTACGCGCTGCCATGATTGCCGCCGTGAGCTCTGGTAGTGACGTACCGAGCGCCACCACTGTTAGAGCAACTAAAGACTCTGACACTCCTGCAGCGATAGCGAGCCCCGACGCTCCGTCAACAGTTAGGTGTGCACCGAGCATTAGGCCCAACAATCCAAAAAGTGTAAGCCCGATTGCTTTTGGAACGCGCATCTTAGTTTTCTCTTTGGCAAATGGCGAGCCCTTAACTGAAAGAAATAGATAGTACAAAAATACACCGAAGATCAATATCATGATGATTCCATCAATTCTTGATAATACTGCTTGCGCATCTCCGTTGATAAATTGATCGAGCGTAAAAATCAAAAGCACAAGAGCAGCCAGAATCATGAATGGAATCTCCTTTACAACAGTTCTGCTTTTCACTGGAATTTTTGAAATAAATGCCCCGATTCCAAGGATCAATAGTGTATTCGCAATTACAGTTCCGTTAATGTTTCCAAGTGCTATTTCTGGATTACCGCCTATGGCCGCCACCAAGTTAACAACAATCTCTGGAGCCGAGGTACCGAAGGCAACAACGGTAAGCCCGATAACCAATGTCGGAATACCGAAGCGCTTTGCTATCGAGCTAGCACCGTCGATCAGATAGTCCGCTCCCTTAATGAGCATGAAAAAGCCGGCGAGCAGGAATATTATATTTGTAAAAACCTCCATAGTTTATTTTTCTTTTGTAAACTCACTTAGTGATGCACTTAGTATATCAAAAGTTTGTGCAATACTCTTTACACTAACCCATTCATCAGGTGAATGTTCTTCCCCACCCTCAACTCCGAAGGCGTTAATGATCGGCACTCCAAGCTCACTAATCAAATTTCCAGCGCTCCCGTGCCCACTAGCAACAAGCGGAACTCTTGACCCAGTGGAGTCCTTTATTTTTGATTGCAGGATATTAATAAACGGATGTGTTGGATCGGTTAAATATGCGCTCTGATATTGGAAGACATCTAGTAGGTATTCGAAGTTTTTATCTCTCTTTTTCATTTTCTCAAGCTCACGCTCCACCTGCTTGATCACTGACTTGTCATCTTGGCCAGGCACAAGTCGAATGTCGATATTAACACGGCAATAATCTGGAACAATATTCATAGCAACGCCCCCACGAATGGTGGTTACATGGATCGATGGACCGAACCAAAAGAACGTATCTTTTTTAAACTTTAAGCTAAGTGAGCTAATAGCGTTGATAATCCGTGACATTGAATGAATGGCATTAACTCCCTTAGCAGAGCGTGCACCGGTGTGATGCGATTTACCCATAGTCTGAACATGCATTCGGAGCCACCCACGAGCACCAATTGATATCTCTTTGTTGCCCTGATACCCAAGTAAACAAATATCAGCTTTAGGTGCGCGATGTATTATTTCACGAGCTCCCGTTAAACTACCGCACTGCTCATCGGCATTAAACGCTAGAAATATGTTTCCCTTAAAATCTGGATCGTTGGCAAGCTCGCGCGCCAGCAAGCTATACATCGCGATTGCAATTTTGCAACTGGCTACACCGCAGCCGTACATTTTGTCTCCATCGACCACCCCTTCAAAAGGCGGATACTTCCAAGCACCAGCGTCAGATGATCTGGAGGTGTCCAATGGAGCTTCGAGCCAAATAGTTTTAGCTTCTGGATCTTTCTCGATGTAACACATAACCGAAGGCTGTGTTTGGGGTCCAATATATTCTGGTGAAAATCCAAACTCTTCAAGTTTACGTTTTACATAACCAGCTATAACTTGCTCAGACTCCTTCTCTGTTCTTGAAGGTATACGAACAAGGGCTTGGGTCATTTCCATTATTTCTTTGTGAAGGCTATCTTTCATAAATTATCTCAAGTTCTTTTCGAGTTGTCCTAATCGTAAATAAAATCCTTTAGTGTGCATCGAGTTAATTTTTAATTTGTGAGTATCGTAGTGATGCATCCACTCATGCAACAGTGTATTCAAAAACGTCTTTGCGGCCAAGGGCTGGCCACGCACTGCTGTGTGATTTGTAATATAGATATAGCGAACATCAGGCTTATAGTAACCGTATTGTCTCATCGACACCCTACCCTTTGATCTTCTATGATGCTGTTTAGCGCTTGAGATTTCCACATTCACTATATCGATCCGTGCTAAGTCACACAATTCGTCCAAAAGCTCAGTGCTGAGTCTTTGCCTGTGATCAACCTCGGAACTTTGTAGAATTTCTGCCGAAATGCCGTAGGCAAGCTCAGATATCTTAAAATGAACCTTCTTTGTTCTATTACTTTTTCTATAGCTTCGATTTGCAAACATATGCATATATAGTTTATCATTTGATAACAAATATAAACATATGCTAGACCTATCCCAAAGTGAAATCAACGATATTCGAAAAAGCGGCTACAGACCGCAAGTCATTGGTATTACTACCAATGACAGTAAGGTTCTCTTTGTATACCACAAAGAATACGACCTTTGGATGTTTCCACAGGGTGGGATAGACAACGGGGAAAGCCTCGAGGTGGCCTTTTGGCGTGAAATGGGCGAAGAGCTCGGTAATGAGTTTGTTGATAAGTTTGATCGAAACTTGAATTTCATCCTAGAAGATCAGAGCACCTTCCCACCAGCAAAACAAGGATCACGATCACTCAAGACCGATGATGGCCAAGACATCTTCATGAAAGGCAAAGTCTACTTCGTCCTGGCGTCTGAATCCTCAACCACAGAGCTTGACATAGAAAAAACAGAATTTGACCATCACAAATGGACAAACTACGAAGAAGCCCAAGAACTAATAGACTCAATCTACCAACGTGGCAAACAAAGAATAACCCGCCAAATAGTAGATGAGCTAAAATCGAAAAATCTCATCAAATAACAAAAAACACCTCAGCTAAGGCTGAGGTGTTTTTGGCGGAGAGGGCGGGATTCGAACCCGCGGTACGATTGCTCGTACACTACCTTTCCAAGGTAGCGCGTTCGACCACTCCGCCACCTCTCCGTGTGTCGCGATGATAGCATTTATCAAAAAAATATCAAGAATAATGTTTCAAATGTGTCACGATCGCGTCGAATGTGAAGCATTTATTTTACATCGTGGGGTCAGGTCGTTAATTGTAGTACATCGTGGGGTCAGGTCGTTAATTGTAGCGTTTTGATGTTTTTAAAGGGAAAACAAACCGTCATCGTTTTGTTGAATTTTTTTATAAAACCGAAAAAATGAATAACTCCTTGTAAAAGTAGTAAACGCTACAATTAACGACCTGACCCCAAAAGTAGCTTACTGTTGTGAGACTGGGCTAATTGAGATTTTATTTTGCTGACGGCTTATCCATTAGTAGCCAAACTGCTAAGTAGGCTGCGGCGATTTGTGCAACTAGTGCGATCAACTGATATAGGAACCCGAATTGTGTGACTGTATCTTTAAATCCAAACACTAGAAACACTAAAGTTATGATAATGAATGTATACCACGTGCTCTGCAAAGCAGCGGCTTTATTCTTACCGGTTAACTTTGAATTCTTAAGTAACGTCCTTGCGGCAACATATAGTGAAACAAATATAGCAGCGACGCTAAGAATACCAGCGAATAATTTATTCGCCATCAACACAACGGTGTTTTCTCCAAGAAGAAATGTTATCACCACCATAATTAGCAAGAAAAAAATCCAGGACGCAATGTTCGCCTTTATAGCAAACGAAGTTGCACTTTTCATAGTTGCAGTTATTACTAATAATTTATACATGAATTCTATCAAAATGTAATTATTTGAGCTAACTAATGAGCTGAGACACAACAGGGTCACGCGCTCGTCAATTGGACTAGGCACAATAAAGCACATAAGTGACGATCGTCGCTTACATGCTTTATTTAATGATATAATGTTTATGCTATGAAACCTTATTTTATTGCAGTTGCGGGACCGTCGGGGGGTGGTAAGTCGTTGTTTTGTCGTATATTGCAATCAAGGTATTCAAATGTTTCCCGTCTTAAGCTTGATGATTTCTTCAGAGACATCCAAGACGTGCCAGTGATTGATGGTTGCGTTAACTGGGATCATCCGGATAGCTTGAAATGGGATCCAATGATTAAGGCGGCGCAGGATTTGAAATCTGGTCAACATGCAATGGTTCCGCACTACTCACGTAAAGAAGATAGGTGCGTGGGTGAGAAGTGTGTGTTTCCAGCCGATGTCATGCTGTTTGATGGATTCATGACCTTAGTCAACCCTGAACTTCGCGAATTAATAGATCTAAAACTTTATTTCGATCTATCTGAGGACAGTCAGGTAAAGCGACGGAAAATGCGTCAGCCATGGGTGCAGGATGATTATCTGCACTCGATCATGCTTCCTGCCGCTCGTGAGTTCATTGCGCCCACAAAACAATATGCAGACTACGTAATAAACGCAGAGATGAATCCTACCGGTGTTGCCGAACAATGCATCAATGTAATTCACAGCCACTTCAAACAAGTAAAAGTTGATAAGTTCCAAAAATCAAAAGTTGAACATCTTTATCACCCAAAGTCGTATGAAAGCGTCATTCCAAACCCTGCACGTTCCTAACCCTCTAGCAGTTCTTCGCAAAGCTGGGTATTCGCCTTTTGTTGACCCTCGCACAAAAAACGAGAGCTTCATTCTTCGACTAACTTCTGGATTCTACCCAAGGTTTCATTTGTATCTAAAAAAATCAGCAGATAAAGTCACCTTTGATCTTCACATCGACCAAAAAAAACCAGGCTATGGCGGAGGCCACATGCACAATGCTGAATACGATTCCCCGGTTGTCGAAAAAGAATTAATGAGAATCACAGGCTGGGTAAACTGGTGCATAAAAAATCCAAAATAAACAAAGGCCGCAAGGCCTTTTTAAAAAACATCACCCACATCACGGATGATGCGGGTGAAGAAGATGCGTCTTGCGACACGTGGGCGCTGTTACAGGGTGGAGCGTGGGGCGCACTTCGATGCGTCCCAGACCAGGCCGGCTTCCTCACGGAGCTGACGATCCTGGCGTCGCACTTCAATGCGACCCTCGAGCGTATCTTGCCCGAAAAAGTGCTCGCAGTGGAGGAAAGCCTCAGAGCCATCCTCGAACATGACGCGGCCGTGACGATCCGGACCGGCCATGACCGTGCGGGAGGTTCCATCTGGTCCCGGGACCTTCTTACCCTCGAGCTCCCGCTCCAAGTCTTCGATATCCCAGTGGTGGATGCTCACTAGGAACTGGTCAGCAGATGTGTTGTCGCTGTAGTAGTCGTACCAGCGAACTGCCAGCCTCTTTTCAGTGTACTGATGGGTAGCACTCATGGCTTGCCATCTCCTATAGGTGGGTGTGATTGATTTTCTCGAACAAACAAATATAACACAAAAAAGCACTTTTGTCAATAGTAAGGCGCTAAAGTTAGACCAAAAAACCGCCAACTGATCTTCCATCTCGAATCCCCGAAGGGGTGAGAGATCTTCTTGAGTTCGATCGAAGTCAGAAGATTTCTCGACCGTCGAACGGCCTTCGAAATGGTGATTAGGGCGGTTTTTCTTAATTCTGTATTGAACTTACTCAGCTAGTATTTGATCAATCAAACCTTCGAATACTGAGGCAGGTTGCGCGCCTGATACTGCGATTCCGTTAACAAAGTTTCCTGGGGTTCCAGTAACTCCTGCAGCGGCTCCGCTATCCAAGTCTTCTTGGATATCATCCATGTACTTCTCGCTTTCGTAGCAATCAGAGAACTGACTCACGTCAAGCCCTAAGTCAGTTGCTAATTCAACATATAGATCATCTCCTAGCTCAGACTGATTCTCGTAAAGAGCGTCAGCGTAGTCCCAGAACATGTCTTGATCTGCTGCACACTCAGACGCAAGCGCTGATGGCACTGCCTCTGCGTGGAATGAGAGTGGGAAGTGTCGGTACACCCACGCAACATCGTCACCATATGTCTCGCTTACATCAACCAATGTTGGATGATGGTTACTGCAGTATGGGCACTCAAAGTCAGAGTACTCGATAATTACTACCTTAGCGTTATTGATATCTCCTCGAATATGATCATCCTCAGTTACCGTTGCGAGAACTGCAGGCTCCTCATCTGGTAGATCTGATCCCGCATCAACCACAACTATGTCGTCGTCGGAATCATCACCCAGCGAATCAAAGTCAGGCCACGCCCCTCCGATTATTAATGTAACCGCAATACCACAGACAAGTCCGAAAACGAACAACATCTTTGGGTTTGCGTCAAAAAATCCATTTGATTTTTCTTCCATAGAACAAATATTTAGTTTATTAATTTCCCCCGTACAGCTCATATCGAGCCATACATGTGCTTATTTTGTCAGCGCCTCAAAGGCTGCTGCTGCACGCAAAATTTTACCATCTTGTCCGGCTCCTGCCAAAAACTGTAAACCGACTGGAAGCCCTTTGGCTAAACCACACGGTACTGAAATACTAGAAATTCCTGCAATGTTAACCGAAACTGTGAAAATATCAGCCAGATACATCGCAATTGGGTCGTCAAACTTATCCCCAAGTCCCCAAGCAACGACCGGTGAGGTTGGTCCCACAAGTACATCAACTTCCTCAAAAACACGCTCGAAGTCTTTAGAGATCATCTGCCTGATTTGAAGCGCCTTTTTGTAATACGCGTCATAATAACCGGCTGAGAGAACATAGGTACCGATCATTATTCGTCTTTTTACCTCTTTTCCAAATCCCCCACCGCGAGACATCAAGTAACTTTCCTTAAGCTTGTCAGATTGAGCTCGCGTTCCATATCGCATTCCATCGAATCGTCCCAGGTTAGAGCTCGCCTCAGCAGGCTGGATAATGTAATAAGCCGGAAGCGCGTACTCAGTAAGTGGTAAGCTAACTTCTTTAATTGTACCACCTGCACTTTTTATCTTCTCGATCGCCTCTTCCACTAATTTCTTCACATCAGCATCCATCTCGTCAACGAAGTATTCTTTTGGAACTCCAAACGTCATACCTTCAAAATTGTCTTGCAAAAGCTCATGTGTTACAACCTCAGGAATATCAACGCTGGTTGCATCATGCTCATCAATACCCTCTATAACTTCCAAAACAAGCGCCATATCTTTCGCGTCATTAGTAATCGCGCCAATTTGATCCAAACTTGAACCAAGCGCAATCAAACCATAACGCGATACAAAGCCGTATGTTGGCTTCATTCCATAAACTCCACACAATGACGCAGGTTGTTGTATAGAGCCCCCTGTGCTTGATCCTAGAGCTACTGGGACCATTCCAGCGGCAACTGCTGCCACTGAACCACCTGAAGACCCACCCGGAACCTTGGTTGTATCAACTGGGTTTTTTGTCACCTGCCAAAAACTAGTTTCAGTAGAAGATCCCATCGCAAACTCATCCATGTTCGTTCGTCCTATAATGACCGCTCCAGCTTCTTTAAGATTTGCGACTGCAGTTGCATCATACGTCGCAACGTGATTCTCGAGTATCTTAGAGCCAGCGCTCGCAATGTGCCCCTTCACTAAAATATTATCCTTGACCGCAATTGGCACTCCGGCCATGCGTGGCAATGATTCACCAGAGGCTACCATCTCATCTATCTTTTTTGCCTGAGCACGAGCGTCGTCTTCAAACACTTCTAAAAACGCACCGATCTCTTTATCTTTCTGCGCGATAATATCCAAATAGTGCTCCAACACTTCAATGGCTGTCACCTTCTTATTTTCAATCGCATTTCTAATTTGTACTGCTGTTGTATATTCCATATCTATTATTCAAAAACCGCTGGCACTTCAAGCGCACCACCTGACTCTTTTGGAAATGATTTTATAAGGCTCGCTCGAAGCTCATTAGATGATCTAACCTCTTCATCCTTACGCATTACATCTTGAAGATCAGAAATATACGCTGAAGAATCAACTCCTTCAGTGTCAACTTCTGCCAGTTTACCTACGTATGCAAGAATGGACGGTAGCTGCTCTGCAAACATAGCGCGCTCTTCATCATTAATGTCGAGCATTGCTAACTTTGCAACGTGATCTATGTCAAATTCTATATTAGGCATATTTTATTTCTCACGAATCTTACTTAAAAATTCCTTTTCAGACAAGGTTTTAACGCCTAAATCTATAGCTTTTTCAAACTTTGAGCCAGGATCAGCGCCAACAACTACAAAGTTAGTCTTTGAGCTAACCGATGAGCTGACTTTCCCCCCCAAATCTCGGATTGTCTCTTTGGCCTGATCGCGCGTGATCTTATCAAGCGACCCAGTCAATACAAATGTTTGATCATTAAAAATCTGCTTGTGTGTTTTGCGCGACGTAATATCGATTCCCTGCGCAAGATAATCCTCAATCAACTTTTGATTATCACTATCTTGGAGATATTTGTAGACCGATCGAGCAACAACTTCACCGATATCCTTCACGTCTTGGAGTTGAGATTGGGAAGCGAGCATTACTTTTTTCAAAGTTCCGAAATGCCTCGCCAATGTATCAGCGGTACCTTCGCCAACATGATCTATGCTGAGCGCCACAAGAAAATGAGCTAAATCAATTTGCTTCTTTCCTGCAACTTCTTTTACAATCTTTTTTGCAGAAACTTCACCAAAGCCTTCAAGTCCAGAAATATCATCAATCTTTAGTCTAAAGAGATCAACCGGGGACGTCAAAAGTCCCAAGTGAATAAATCTTTCAATGGTTTTTGAACCAATCCCGTCAATCGCAAATGCTCGCGCTGCGTGCAAGATCCGCTCGCGCTCCATACTAAAACATTTCTTATTCGAACATGTATAATCTACTGCATTCTTTTTTTGAACAACTTCCGACCCGCACATCGGACAAGTGCTTGGCACACGAATGGCCTTCTCCTTTCCTGTACGCAATTTTTTCATTACCTTTGTGATCTTTGGAATTATATCTCCAGCTTTCGTAAGAATTACTGTATCTCCAATCTTCACTCCAAGGCGTCGAATCTCATCAGCATTATGAAGCGTAGCGTGAGTAACAGTTGTTCCTGCAACAAATACCGCTGTCACAATCGCCACTGGAGTCAATTTTCCAGTTCGCCCTACAAACCACTGCACATCCTCAACTTTTGTAGTCGCTTCCTCTGGTGGGAACTTCCATGCAACCAAACCTCGCGGAGTCTTTCCTACCACTCCAAGATCCTTGTAAAGTTTAATATTATCAACTCGCGCGACAAGACCATCGATCCAATACGCATACTTATCACGTTGCCTGATCATCCGATCATAAGCTAACCGCACATCTTTGATTGATTCAGATTGAGTTCCTTCTGCTATTTTAAAACCGATCATCTGCAAAGCTGCCATCGCCTCTGACTGAGTTTTCTGCCCAACTTCACTCACGTGCCATGCTCTAAACTTAAGCGGACGCTTGGCCGCGATCTTAGGGTCAAGCTGCCTGATAGATCCAGCTGATAAATTACGTGGATTCGCATACGTCTTTTCACCCTTTTTCTTAAGCTTAGCATTTAGCTTATCGAAATCCTTTTTTGGAATGTAAACCTCACCACGCACTTCAATGCGACCTGAGAGTCCCTCAAGCTGATCCAATAACCCTTGGGAACTCTTGAACTCCTTAACCAACTGCTTAGTTTCACGAGCATTAGGAGTTCTTAATTTTAATGGAATAGACTCAATGGTCTTTACATTCTGCGTTACATCTTCTCCGATCTTTCCGTCACCACGCGTTGCCGCCTGAACCAGTACGCCATCTTCATAAATCAATGACACGGCAAGACCATCGATTTTTGTCATCAAATAAAAATCAATTTTCGACTTTCCTGATTCCTTCTTTAATCTATCAACCCACTTCGCGAACTCATCTTGTGAGAACACATCCTCCATCGAAAGCATTCTCTCCCTGTGCTTGACCTTTGTATATTTTTCAAGTGCAAAGCCTCCAACACGCTGAGTTGGCGAATCCTTAGTCACCAGAGCTGGATATTCATCTTCCAAGCCTTTTAACTCATGTTTTAAAGAATCAAGTGCCGCATCTGATATTTCTTGAGTATCCAAAACATGATAAAGGTGACGATGGTAAGCAATCACCTCTTTTAACTTATTTATCCGCTTTTTCGCTTGGGATCTTTCCACCGCTCCATTTTATCAAATCTCACCTCATCTACGAAACGAAGTCTGTGTGTATCTATATCCAAAAAAATAATACGCTTTTACCCTTGGTTATAATGGTGTGGATAAGACTTTTTTGCAGGGGAAAATATGTTAATATTGAACTATAATTAACACACATTCAATTATGGACACAAAACCTGAGCTGGAAAAAATTAGTCAGAAACGAACCTTGGACAATGATGCTGAGAGACAGGTATATGACGACGAAGTAGCCGCAAACAATCGACTTACTGGCGCACTTGGACATGCAGATGCCACATACGAAGCCTTAAAAAAAAATGAAAGATATCGTTTCAATATTCGAGATTTAAATCCAGGGAATAAACGTCACTCTGTACCTGAAGGAATTGGGGGATACAAAGTCGCCTTCGAGCTTGCCATGGACATGATTGATAGTGCCGCTGAGGACATCAAGCAGCCTGCACGTGGCTATGTAGATGCAATGAATCAATTTCTTGATTACGCAAAAGGACAAATGGAGGCACAGCTCAGTGATGCAGAAGAGATTATTAATTCACTAGAAGCAGCAGAGAGATACGCACAAGCTATTAAAGATTCGGAAAAGACCAACACGGAACAACCGTATCTTGAAGAAGACTTAAGCGTCGAACGACCGTATCTTGAAGAAGTCTTAGCAAGCATAGAGCAAGCAAAGGCATTCCTTGCTGAAATGAAGAAGATCGAAGATTATGCAGCAAGAAAAGAAGCTGAGCTAAGCGCAAAATAAGAACATCAAAATCCAAAATATATCCCTACGTCACCGAACGCAGGGATATATTTTTTATGTTAAGAACCAAATATACACCGTGTTTCTGCAACTCCAAGACCCGTAAGGGCCGCTTGGAGATCGAGCTGACCGCCCCGTTCCGCAGCCAGGACAACACCTAGCGCCGCACCTCGCCCCCGCGTCATCGTGACGTGGGGGTTTATCATTCTATGGATATAGTCATAGCTCAACAAAACCAGAGTCGAACTCTCGGGAGTTGGACTCTCAGGGGGTAAGCTTCCTGTGGATAAAACTCGCACTAATTGATAAAACTGCTACAATAATCTTGTAATAAGTAACAAATTTTATATGGTTTTAGACGGTGGAACTTCGAGCACTGATGTTGATACTACGACTGTTGATACTGCCACTCCAATCGTTGATATTGCACCCAAAGCGGCTCAAGTTGAAAAAACTTCTCTTGAGCAAGGTAAAGATCTAATGCAGGATTTAAAACTAGACCTTGCGGATGCAAAACGAGAAATCGCTTCGCTAAGCAACATTACTGATCAGTTCAATATTGGTGGTGGTGACGTAAAGATGAGCTTAGAGCAACTTTCTGAATTAGCTCAAAATGGAACACTCGCTGATCAATTTGATATTGGTCACAAAGATGCGATTCTTAGATTGCATAATGGATCCAAAGGACTGCGACAGCGAATCGGAGCTGCGACCAGCGATTTAAGCAATGTAAGACGGCACTCGATCGATCTTGGAACAATTGTCACCGCAGACTCTAAGCTAAACATGGAACTTAATTATGGGCCACTTGAAACTGAAGGTCAGGAGCTTGAACTCGAGCTTGAACGCGCAAAGGAAATGGCTGCCAAGGTCGATACGTACATTGAAACGGAATACAAAAAATTAGATGCAAAAGATTTAGAAAAAGCAAAAGCTAATCTATACAAAGAACTTGAGTCCGTACCAACACTTTCAGCTGATGATTTTTAAAAATAAAATAACCTGAGTGATATAAGGTGATCCTTACAATTAGTAGGGATCATTTTTTTATATTCAACATATGTCCGATCGGACATATGTTGAATATAAAAAACTGCTTTGATGTTAATTTTAAGGACTTTTGTCGAAATACAAATTTTCATCATATGTTCGAACGAACATATGATGAAAAGAAGATATTTACATTGATAATAAAAAACCACCACTCACACTTCCATTTCGACGTCCAGTCGTTAGATCCTGAGCTTGTCGAGGGGGAGAAATCTTCTCGTTTCGATCGAGCTAAGAAGATCCCTCACATTCGTTCTGGATGGGACAGTGTAAGCGGTGGTTTTTTAGTTATCAAATATTTTATAACATTCCCAAGTACCAGTCTACCAGCATCTCTCCGAAGAATAACGTTAGTATCATTGCCAAAGTCATGAATGTACCAAATGGTACATGGCTTTCCAGTTTTCTTTTCTTGAATACTATCAAGAAGACTCCCGCGAATGCACCCAGAATGTACGAAAGAAGCAAGGCCACTATTCCAAGCTTTGCACCGAATAAGACCCCGATCAAAAGTCCCATACGAATGTCGCCCGAGCCAACCCATCTTCCACGTGATACTAAGAACTGAAATGCGAAGAATGCACCGATCAAAAGACCAGAAAGTAACATTTCCATCGAACTTGCGCCAAGAATGACGTTAAAGACAATCGCGACACCAATCGCTGGCACAGAAAATCGATCCAAGATTATCGAATACTTATAATCATATATAAATATGATAAGTAGAAGACATGCGATTATTGCATCACGAGCAAATACGATCAGCCACTCGGTGTGATCCTCGAAGCCGAAAAATCCGAATCCGAATAGTGCACGTACAAAGAGCAGGCCGATGAGTATTCCAGTCGTCATCTCGATGATTGGGTACTGCCATGAAATAACATCTGAACAATTTCTACATCGTCCTTTTAGATTGAAGAAGCTTACAATCGGCACCTTGTCTACCCAGTGAATCGGCTTCAAGCACTTCATGCATTTTGAACGTTCTTTGATGGGGATGTTTTTCTGCACCCTAAATACAACTGTGTTTAAAAGTGATCCAATGCAGATTCCACCCAAGCTAACTAATATTGTCCAAATGATCTCAGTCATAATCTCTAATTAGATCCACCAATTGGCAAAGCACTACACTCGCCAGATTTTAATCCATCTTGAGTTGCGCAATTTGCTCCTTTTTGAAGTCCTACTAAACTATTATTGTGTTCAAGTTCAAATTGAATTCTATAGTCTCCATTTTGAGCTAAATAGCAATAAGCGTCAGATACCCCTAAGCAAGATGAAAGCCCGGCAAGACCAGCGCTCGGCGCGCTCGGCACTGCCTCCAAATATGCACCGCTCGTGCAATTTGATGTAAATCCATTTTGAGTAAGGCATTTAGTTGTAGCTGTTCCTAGCGCCATATAATCCAACGACTCCGGATAGGCATTGTTGCCTATAAAGTAAACCTCAAGGCCCGCTTGCACTTGTCGTACATCGGACATCCTCACAGCGTCACGAGTTCGTGATCTGGCAGTCGTTACTGCAAAAACAGCACTCAGCCCTAGCACACCAACAATGGTCGCAATAATTAGAATCTCAATTTTTGTAAATCCGCTTTTATACATATGTTGTGATTATATCACGATACAAGTTGTCTTATTTTTTCAACTGCCTCATGTGGAACGAAGTGTCCCAGAAGAAGGTATTGATCGGCACCCGCGTTTCGTGCTTTTTGAATTTCATCACGATCTGATTCTTTGGCTAAAATAACTAGCTTAGCAGATTGCATCGTTGGCAAGCCCTTGAGTTCTCGCACCAAATCAACAATATCTTTTGTGCAATCCTTCTCAAGCAATACAACGTCCGGCTGCATTTTTGCGATCATCGTCTTACCGTCAGCTATCGACTCAGCAATCTCGACATCCCAACCATCGTGCTCAAACTTTCGGCCGTATATACCGGCCAGGTAAAAATCGCACGCAATGATTAAGATCGAACGCATATTATGAATTCTTTGATACTTTCATGGCTAAACCGGCAGCAACTGCCATTCTTGGGCCAATCTCACTCAATACCTCCTGTGAACCTTCCGGAGTTGCGATTCTTGCCCATGGATTACCCAAGTAAACATTAATATTGAGTGCCTCTGTCAAGAATGGATCCAGAAATGGTAAGTGTGCAGACCCACCGGTGAGAATTATTTTATCGACTACTGAGTGCTCATGAAAATCCTGCTGATCGTATAGCTCAAGCGCATATTTCACCTCGTGCAATATTGGCATCACAGATTCACGGATAATATTTGGCATCTTCTGCTCCTTCTGCGCACCAATTGCCAAATCAAATTTAACCTGCTCGGCTTGTGCTGGCGATATTCCCATTTGTTTTGCGATTGCCTGTGTTACATTTATTCCTCCGGCTTTAATTGATCGATGCAAAAATGGAATACCATGACTCACAATGGTTATGTTAGTTCGTTCGTAACCAATGTCTACAATCATTATTTTAGACATATCCTTTCCAACCAACGATCTGATTAGTGCAAACGCCTCAGTCTCCAGAGACGCCAATTCCAATTTTGCGACTTTGAATATATCGACGTATTTTTGTACCAAAACTTTCGGAGCACCTGACACCAAAACTCGTATATGTTTGCGCTCTTTTGCCTTTAAAATCTCTTCAGACTTTTTATCGTCTTTTTTATCTTTTGATTTCTTAGCTTTAACCGATTCATCCTTTGGTAGCAAATGCTTGTCTATCACAGTCGAATCAAGAATCATCTCGCCGATTGGTCTTGGTAAGAGTTTTGTCACCTGAGCCTCAATTAATGGCTTCAAATCATCCTTTTTACTTTTTGGTTGCGGAATTGTAACTATGGCATGAAAAACAGCCTGCGACGGAAGTGCAGCGTTAACTCGCCCGGATTTCATTCCAGCTTTTTTGACAACCGCGCTGATTAACTTAGCAGCCTTTTGTGGTTGATCGATCAATGCACCATCTGTATGAGTCTTACGTTGTGCATGACCATAGGTTGAAAGCTTTGCTCTACCTTTCTGCGGTAAAATTTCAACTATCTTAATTCCGCCAGCGCCAATATCAACACCCATCATGCCCGCGCCTGCCTGATCCTTTTTTGAAAAAAATTTCATAATAAAAATAGAGTTTCGTTGCACCTCGATTATAGCAAAGATTGCAGTAAAATTCGACGCTACTTTAGTGCTTCATCAATTGCGATATTAACTTGAGCGTCCGCCTCCTTATTATACTCACGCCGGACATGTCTGAACGTAACTTTTTCAAACTTAGTCTGCAGGTTATAAACCTCAATAAATTTTTTCGCTAAAATTTCATTCTTAACCTTATACTCGCGATTCAACTGCTTCACGCAAAGCTCAGAATCAAGCACCGAATCAACGCTCGTCGCGTTAAGCTCAAGAGCCTTCTCGAGCCCAATCACAATAGCGTGATATTCAGCCTGGTTATTTGTAGCCACGCCCATGTACTCATTGCCTTCGAAAAGCCTATCCGTTTGATTCCCATCCTCATCAACTGCATAAATAATATAACCCGCCCCAGCCGGCCCTGGATTCCCTCTCGCTCCACCATCAGAATATAATCGTACATGCATATGCGCCTATTTTATCACAATATCCTCAATTATTAACTGCAGATTACGTTGTCCGTTCCATTCATTGACTCCTATCTTAAAGGCGAGGTCGATGTTTGATCCGATCTTGAGTGATGTTCCTAAATCTCCGAAACCAAATCCGATG
The DNA here is from genome assembly GCA_018673485.1 of Candidatus Uhrbacteria bacterium. Lineage (GTDB taxonomy): Bacteria > Patescibacteriota > Patescibacteriia > UBA9934 > UBA9934 > UBA9934. The sequence goes on along the minus strand of JABHCP010000011.1, from coordinate 6,143 downwards.
CAGTCGATTGATCGGGCTTCAGAACCAACTCGTAACTTAAGATGTTTTCCGGTTTGCCCAATTACTTTAACCGAGGCGACTCTTACGTTCATCAAGGAAAAAATTGGCTCGCTGTTACCCTTGCCGAAAGGAGCGAACTTCTCTACCTGCTCATGGAGCGCCCAATCGATATCCTCAAAGCTGACCTCTGAGTCGATCAGTAGCTCCTGCATTTCCTCAGCTAACGCCAATCGATCCTTAGCGAATTCATTAACTTTAATTTTAAACAGCTCAACCATCTCGAGGCTCTCGAATGTTAGTCCACATGCTTCCGGATGCCCGCCTGCTTTTACAAAAATATCACCGCATGAGTGCATGGCCTCGACCAAATGAAGTCCACGCGCAGAGCGACCTGAACCAACATACTGATCTCCAGAGATTGTTAGAGCAAATGTCGACGTGTTAGTCTCGTGCGCGATCTTGCCTGCTACGAGTCCGACGATTCCCGGTGCCCATGTTTGATCCCAAATAACATGCACATGCCTATCCAAATCGATCAATACTCGAGCTTCCTTATACGCTGCGTCGGATAATCTCTGTCGCTCTCTATTTATCATCTCAAGCTCGAGCGCAAACTTTGTCGCCTCATTAGCATCCATTGCATTTATCGCGTCGAAAGCGATCTTTGCCTCTCGTATTCTTCCTGACGCATTAATTCTTGGCCCAATCCGGTAACCAATATCTGTCGTATTTATCGATCCTAATTCAAGCTTTGCGTTTTCGATAATCTTCAAAAGCCCCGGTCTTCTAGTTTTATTAAGAACCACAAGTCCGAACTTTTCCAAAACTCTATTCTCTCCAGTTAGTGGCACAACATCCGTGACTGTAGCGATCGCCACTAAATCTAAAAGCCACTTCTCATGCCCCTGCGGAACAGCAAGCCCACGCTTGCGCGCTTCAACAAGCAATGCGCAGGCAAACTTAAATGCCACACCTGATCCAGCGAGCTTTTTATTCGGATATGTCTCACCTGGTGCCAACGGATGAATGATTAAAGCTTTTTCTGGAATCTCGCTTGCAAGTTGGTGATGATCACAAATAATCACATCGATCCCAGCTTCATCTGCTCGATTCAACTCTTTCGCGTTCGCGATCCCACAATCGACTGTTATCAACAGCTCCACATCCTGCTCATCAAGCCTCTCGATGGTATGCATGGCAACTCCGTATCCGTCTCGTTCCCGATGTGGCAGAAAGGCCTCGACGTTAAGCACGGCCCCCATCGCAACTGACAGAACTTGCAACACATCAAATATTATCGATGAACCACAAATGCCATCAGCATCATAGTCTCCGTGAATAACAATCTTCTGGCCTTTCTCGATTGCTGTAAACGCACGTTCAACCGCTTGCTGCATTTTTGTAAATAAAAATGGATCGTGAATGTCTCGATCCCAATCAGGGTTTAGAAAAGCCTCTTTGTGCTCATCATCAATATCTCTATTGAAAAGCAACTGATCAATAAGACTATCTCCAGCTTTTTCCTGGAGCTTCCAAGTATATTTCATTTAAAAGAGTTCGATTTAAATGTGATTTTCGAAACTTTCAAAAACCACCTTCACACCTCCTCCATAACTCAGTTGATCAGAAGATCTCTCCCCCTCGACAAGCTCAGGATCTAACGACTGGACGTCGAGATGGGGAAAATAATTTTCCATTTCGACGCACCGGAGAAATCTTCTAGAACATTGTGTATGCGAGTGACGCGAATGTCATTGATACCATCGCAATGAGCGCCACAACGCCCAACAATCGTTGCAATTTTTTTGACTTTCTTTTCATATTATCGTTTTAGAACATTCAAATATGCCTCACTTGGAATCTGTACTTTTCCTTTACCCATCGCCATCATTCGCTTCTTTCCTTTTTTCTGCTTATCAAGCAACTTGCGTTTTCGGGAAACATCACCGCCATAAAGTTTTGCTGTAACGTCTTTACGCAAAGCCGACAACCTATCACCTGCTACTATTTTACCACCAACTGCGGCTTGTAGCTTAATCACAAACTGTTGTCTTGGAATTGATTCCTTCAACGTCTTTAGTATTCGCTTACCAGCCTGATGCGCCTCATCACTATAAGTAAACGTTGCCAATGCTTCGATCGGGTCCTCAGCAACAACAATATCCAATCTTACGATGTCCGCTGTTCTATACTCAAAAACCTCGTAGTTCATTGAAGCAAATCCACTACTTGTACTTTTGAGCTTATCGTAAAAATCAACGATCAATGATGAAAGTGGAATTTCATATTTCAAAATCGCACGGCCCTCAGAAAGATACTCAGTATTTTTATAAACTCCGTGCCGCTCCTGAGTAAAAGTCATCACGCCACCAATATATTCAACTGGAGTAATAATATCGAGCTTAGCCCAAGGTTCTTCGATTCTATCAATGTGCCCCGCGTCAGGTAAATCCAACGGACTCTTAACAAGTATCGGATCATCAGATCCACGTGCATAAACATTATATGCAACAGAAGGCACAGTAACCACCAAGAACAAACCAAACTCACGTTCAAGTCTTTCTTTTAAAATCTCAAGATGCAACATCCCCAAAAATCCAGCTCTAAACCCAAATCCCAATGCAGGCGACTGCTCTGGTTCATAATTTAAAGAAGCATCGTTTAATTTGAGCCTATCCATCGCATCACGCAATGCACTATAGTCATCTCCTTCTTGTGGAAAAATTCCTGCATAAACCATTGGCTTTACCTCTTTGTAACCTTCGAGCGCTTTGATATCGCCCGATGATGACAGTGTCATCGTGTCTCCAACTCGACAACCTTTAATATCTTTGAGTCCTGTGACAACATATCCAATTTGCCCTGTACCCAAAACATCAGTACTAGAAAATCCTGGAGTTAAAGCTCCAACATCCAGAACCTCAGCTGTAGTTTTTGAAGCCATCATTTTCATCTGATTGCGCTTCCGCAGGGCTCCATCGATCACACGCACATAAGCTACAACACCTTTGTAATCATCATAATAGGAGTCAAACACAAGCGCTCGAGTAGCCTCGACGTCGCGCCCCTCAGGTGCTGGTACTTTATTAACGACCCTGTCGAGTAACTCCTCTACGTTCTCACCCGTTTTTGCCGATACCGAAATAACATCCTCATCCTTGCAACCAATCAATGCCATCAGTTCCTTTTTTCTTGCAACAATGTCCGCGTTTGGAAGATCGATTTTATTTAAAACTGGAATGATCTCTAGATCCTGATCTAGCGCTAAATATAAATTTGCAAGCGTCTGGGCCTGAACTCCTTGAGTTGCGTCAACCAATAAAACCGCACCTTCAACTGCGGCGAGTGATCGCGAAACTTCGTAACTGAAATCAACATGACCGGGAGTATCGATAAGATTCAAAGTGTACTCCTTACCGTCTTTAACATACTTCATGCGCACCGGAGCGAGCTTAATTGTAATTCCGCGCTCGCGCTCAAGGTCCATTTGATCGAGCACTTGCTCTTGCATCTCCCGTTTATCCACAGTGCCCGTTTTTTCAAGCAAACGATCAGCAAGTGTCGACTTGCCGTGATCAATGTGTGCAATAATACAAAAATTTCTAATTCTATCTTGTGGGATCATAAATCAGCCATATAGTACCTAAAAATGGTGATTATATCAAGATTATTTCATATGTGAGTCGATCGACTCACATATGAAATAAATTTAAAAAGTACCAATGAATTATTGGATTATACCTGAGCCTAATAACTCCTTGCCTTTATACCAGGCAATGAACTGACCTGGAGCTATAGCGCGCTGTGGTAAGGCAAATTCAACATGGGCCTTGCCTTTTTCAATGCTTGTTATTGTGCAGTCCTGTAATTCCTGTCGATATCTAATTCGTGCTTTTAACTTCTTGCCGATAAAGTCGGAAACTCTACCTTCTATGGTTTCGCTGATGTTGATCGCCACAAGCTCGGATTGGTAAAGTGCCGGGTCACCTTCGTGCGCTACAACAAGCTCGTTTGAGTCTGCCCTTCGCTCCACAACAAAGAATGGGTCAACTCCACCAAGATTTAAGCCGTGTCTTTGTCCGATAGTGAAGAACATGTGTCCCTTGTGCTGCCCTAGGATCTCACTGTCGGTGTTAACGATATTTCCTTCTTGGGCTTTTATGCGCTTGCCAAGAAAATCATCAAGCGCCACTTGACCAACAAAGCAGATTCCTTGACTGTCTTTTTTACCAGCAACATGAAGATCATGTTTTTTGGCAAGCTTACGAACCTTAGCTTTCCTCAATCTTCCGATCGGAAACAACGTGTACTTGAGTTGATCCTGAGTTAGTCTTGCTAAAAAATATGATTGGTCTTTGTTTTGATCCTTTCCCGCAAATAACCTCGACCCTGACTTGGAATGCGTAACTCGAGCATAATGACCAGTCGCAACATACTCACAACCCAGCTCTTTAGCTTTAGCTGCGAACAATCCAAACTTCATATATTTATTACACAAAACATCCGGATTGGGAGTGCGGCCTGCCTTATACTCGGCAAGCATGTACTCATAAACCTGTTCTCTGTATTCCTTTTCAAAATCATATGTATGAAATTCAATACCAAGCTTTGCCGCAACGCGCATAGCATCACGCCGCTCCGTACGCCAAGTGCATTCTGAAATCCCCCTCCTTCCCAAGGAGGGGTTAGGGGAGGTTGCCTGATAGTCACAAACCTCGTCACTCCAATTTTTCATAAAACCACCAATAACATGGTGCCCTTGTTTTTGCAGTAGCAATGCGGCGACACTAGAGTCCACCCCACCACTCATTCCAACTAATATCTTACTTTTTTTCATACACAAAAAGAATAACATGAAAAACAAAACAAGCCCACGAGGGGCTTGTTTTTAAAATCTATGTTAAGCAGCTTTTTCCTCTGCTGGCTTATCGTCAGCAAACTCAGTACCATCCAAATCAAAGCTCTTGATCACCTCAGCTGTTTTCAAATCAAGATCAGCTACCCTATCCTCCACATCTTCTTGAGCTTCTTTTGCTACCTGCTCCTCAGAGCGCTCTCCACGCAGATCACGTGGTTGAGCTCCAACACCTTTTTCAGCACGTAATGCAGAAGCCCTTTTTCGTACCTCATCAGCATTTGGATCTTTATAAAACTCGACTCCTAGCATATAATTTTCTTAAATATTAATTCATGAAAGTATACTATATAAAACAAAACAAGCCCACGAGGGGCTTGTTTTCAAAAGTTGGTTTATGCAACCTCCTGAGCGTCATCTGCTGGAGCCTCTGTCTTACCTGCAGCTTCACGCGCAGCAGCCATTTCCTCTTGGTTCTTAACTGCTATCGCTTCTACTTCAGCTTCAGTAAGTTCTGGCGCATTCTCTAGCGCGTCAGCTTCTGCTTCAGTGCGTCCAGCTTTCATCTTATCTACAAATGCACTTTCTGGCCTTGGTGTACCCTTTGGTCCACTGTCTGTAAATCCCATAAATATATATTTAAGTATTTATTAACACTGAAAATATAGCACAAAAAAGGCGTTTTGTCAATAACTGTTGATAAATACAGCACTAACATTGGCTATCTATAAAGCACAACAGCGACCCCGGGTGGGCCGCTGAAACGAAAATTGTTTTGAGTAGAAGATCCCACTCAGCTAGCCTTCCGGCTACCTTGACGGTTGGTCCACGCCAGAGTCAGATGCGCTCTGCGCGCATTCCGCTCCTCGCTGGACTCGAGACCCCGAAGACGCACATCGTCATCGATACCACCATCAACGACCTCGACATCCTCAGGCTGAAGCCTGGCATGCGGCAGAAGCTCAGACAGCTCCTGCTCGCCCGTCGAGCCTTCGAGGTTCTCGATCTCGAGCATGTGATGCATGATCCGCTCCTCAGAGTTGACCAGACGCCGCAACCACGCGACGATAGTTGTCAGTTTCATGATTCCCTCCAGGGATTGGGTGACGACGTACCTTAACCTATTTTTACACTATTGTCAAGGATATGTACAAGATGACCACATCGTAGACAAGTCCTTGGTGGTTTGAGCGAATTGTAGTGGAGTTAGATAATTCAGGGATTCGTGGGGTCGAATAGCATTGTATTCAACAAGCCAATCTGTAAGTCGTTTGTTAAATACCTCGGG
>JABHCP010000018.1 GCA_018673485.1 Candidatus Uhrbacteria bacterium | reverse complement strand
TACAGATTGGCTTGTTGAATACAATGCTATTCGACCCCACGAATCCCTGAATTATCTAACTCCACTACAATTCGCTCAAACCACCAAGGACTTGTCTACGATGTGGTCATCTTGTACAACCACTTGACAAGGGCCGAGATTAAAGCTAATCTTGCATGCAATCCAAGCCACCAACCTGGAGGTTCACATGGCCGGATGGATCCACGACAATGAAAAGATCGATACGTTCCTCGCACAACTCGCTGCAAGTTCGACTGGCGAGTGTCACCCCGATGGGTGTACCGAGTGCCAGAACGTGGCCTCGCGACTGCTCATGTGCTTCGACCCGCGCGATCCGAGCGATACCAAGTACCACAACGAGATCGTCGGGTGCGTTCTGACAATGAAAGATGGTGAGATCACTGTCCACGAAACGCCTGGTACCTCGGTGCGCGGGTATCCCGTCATCAAGGTCTTCGACCCCACCCCCGCCGCTACCTAGCAACCCTCGCGCTGCTAGCTCAGACCCGCCCTCTCGGCGGGTCTTCGTGCATCCCATTGACATAATCACAAAAAAAATGTATAAAGACCGGCCCCTTCCTATACGGAGACTACATGTATTCACCTCCGGAGCCTCTACGCATCTTGCGTTCAATCATCGACCGCTCGCAAGATGACCAAATTTTTGTTCTCAGCCTCGATACGAGTGAGGATGAAAAACACTACGAAATGGTGGTCGTAAAAGATCGCGAAGGCACAGAAGCGCAATACGTGCACTACCTTACTGGCCCTCATGCCAGAATTGAAAATATGGCGATCAACAAGCCGATGAGCTGCACAATCATCATCGCTGACGACAGCACCCAAGATGATCCTGCCGCACACCTATTTTACCTTCTCGCACAACTGCCCCGCGGCGCCAGCATCATCTTTCTCGTCCCCAAAGGACGAGGCGTTCGATGCCATATGGACGAGCAGCAACGTCCGACGAGTAAGGCTGTTAGCATGGTGTCTGGCTGTGGCACTCAAGGCCTGGGAATACCCAACATGCGTCCGATCATGGACGAAGTCATTGCAGGCCTACATACATGCGACTAGTCGTCTCGTTCTCAACTCAGACCCGCCCTCTCGGCGGGTCTTCGCGCATCTGTGGATAAACTCATTGCACAAACCTAAATCAACTCGTATACTTTTTCTATCGAAGTCCCAAAGCGTACAGCGTCTACGTACCACTGGTACATCGATACAGAGCAAAGCTCCACTATGTTCGCGCGGAACAGAAATGCAGCCTAACTCGCAACAAGCCTCCGCACCGTACTTGTCGCTACAAGCCCGATCAGCACTAAGACCTTGTGCCACCCCGATCCTGCTTTAACGCGATGCGCCCCGCCCGATGGAACTTCCACGGGCGGTTGTCTTTTTGTATAATTTTATCAAGCAAAAAAGCCGGCTCCGTTGAGCCAGCCAAGCGGTCGTAGCGCTAGCCGAGAGCTAGCGGTAATCCCCATCATCGTCAAGTTGATAAGGAGGTTCGTTACCCTCGAGCAACTCGAGTAGATCTTTAGGATCGCCTTGATCCGTGGACTCCCTATATAGTGCCTTGTGGTACTTGGCCGCCCTGCCCCCTCTTGGAATAAAGCTCTTCGATTTTGGCGACGTGATCAACAGTCCAGGAAAACTCCTCTGGATAATGTCGATGCCACCATGACCGAGTGAGCTCTTTGCCCAGTACTCCTTTTCTGTAGGATAAATTGCCTTGACCCTTCGCCAAACATCAAGCATCTCCTCCTCAGTTTCAATGAGGGAAACAATTCGCCAGAAAGCGCTTCTAGCGTACGGGCCCCACGGGCTACCGTGCTCAGCAGCGGCAACTGCAATAAGCTGTTCCATGCCCATCTCTCTGATCTGGTCATCTACTGACATAGATCGTCTCCTTCCGACCTTGCGGTCGATAAATCACGTCGCATTATACGACAATTCAAAATAGCCCCTAATAGGCTTTTTGTCAATGTACAAGATTCATTATCTAAACAAAACGGCTGACTCCAGTGGAGCCAGCCTAGCTGTCGTTGAGAAAACGCAAATGTCTACTGACCCGGGCGCGACCGCAGTGCGTCATCGAGCCAGTGCGGTCCATCTTCAGGACCATCATCTGGCAGTGACGCGTCAGAGATCGGGGGCTCATCGAAGGGATCGATCACATCGCCGTCCTCGTCGAAGTCCTCAAACGGCCGTCCGCTCCGGATATCGTCAAGCAGATCGACCGCATCCTCTGCGTAGGGATCTTCGCGGGGGGGATCGATCGCATCGGCGTCCTCCTGCGAGAGGATAAGTGGGAGCCTGATGCTCTCGCGATCGAGCCTGCCCAAGAGCGCACGGTAGCAGGAGATCGCGCTCTCGCGACTTCGCAACACCACAACGTTCTTGCGGGCTTCCTCGAGGTCGCAGATGGTTTCCCACATGTTCACGATGTCCTCTGTGGAGCCACGCTCCACAGCGAGCATGAACGCACGCAGTGCTATACCGCGGTTCACGATCCTCTCCTTCACCGCCACGGCACCTTGCAGTGCGTTGTTAAGCACCGCGCCTCTGGAATCACACATGAAACACCGTTTGCACCCATTTGCCCGGGTGCTAGGTTCTGAGGTTTGCGTCGCTTCCGACAACACAAAATAGCCCATTTCGGGCTTTTTGTCAATATCACAAAATTCATTTTACTCATGCGAAAAAGCCGACTCCGTGGAGCCGACCAAGTATATCCACTCACGGTGTGCGTCTAAGACCACTCGCCGTCGGGATCATCATCTGGAGCCCAAGGCTCCTCAGTGCTGTGATCACGGCATTCCGTGACGATCATGGGCTCGATGAAAGAGCCGTGCATGAGCCTGCGCCTCACATACTCGTACGCCCAGTAGGCATCCTCGTGGGTTGCCAGCAAAGCTGCGCCAGGCGCATCCTGCAAGCGGGCCCAGAGCTCTGACAACCAGCTTGGGTCATCATAGTCCTCATCGAAGGCAAGCTCCACGAGGAACTTGAAAGCCCTCATGGCCACCGCGCGATCGGGGCTGAGCATTTGTTCTTGAAGCCGCTCCAGCTCCATATGGGTTGTTCCCACGCCATTCCCTGGGAGCCCTATGGCTCCAATAGGAGTTTCTAACGAATATCGAGCAATACTCTCGACATCGACAAAATAATCTAACATAAAAAAACTACTCTGTCAATAGTGACAAAGTAGAAAACCATTAACTAACATATTGTAATAATTTATTTCGCATTCATTCTCGCATGATAAAGCCTTTCGGTGAACCCACCAGTTTCTAAAAACTGTTGCTCTAAAGTATCTAACTGTCTGTTTAGCAAATAAGTTGCTTGGTGAATAATGCAAATTGCCGTGTTTGCTGCGCTTTGAGAGTGTGACATGTAGGGCCGGTAGGACGAGTAGGACCTATTTTTAATATAAACTAAGTTACGCACTTTGCGGGCCTCTGCCGAGTCTTTGTTCCACATTGGTAAACCATGCTGGCGCAAATAATCTTCGTAATCCAACAATAACTCCTCCAAACTGGCACGTGCTACATTTGTTAGCTTTATCTCGAACTTTTTGGAAGTAGACGAAGCCTGTGAACCTTCTGCAATATTCTGCCTTCCTGATCTTGCAGCCTGCACCATCTGATCACACATCCGATATTCATTAACGTACTTTTTACAAAACTCCACCGTGAAATCATAAATGATTGTCGTGGCCTTAAAAGATTCAAGCCTTCGATAACCACCAGCCTTTGCTCTTATTGTCATATTCATACTCGTCATACCGGTCCTACCGGTCTTAATATTTAAACCAAAACACTCCCAGCGCTTAGCGTCGAGAGTGTTTGTACTTTTATTACCTCATTTTAAAACCTCGCGGTCAATAGTACGCGTGGACAACTTACGCCCCATGACACTTCTTATACTTCTTCCCTGATCCGCACGGACATGCGTCATTACGACCTACTTTTGGCATTTTTCGTTTTGCACTCTGGGCAGCACCCTTGAGTAGCGCTTCGACTGATTTCTTTACCATTGTCTTTTGCGCTCCAGAGAATGTTAGTCCAGCTTTTTCTAAAATGCTTGGTGCTGCTTGGATCATTTTCTCCACAGCCAATGACTGCTCCAAAACTTTAAATATATTGTAAACAACTTCGCGGGCGACCTCTGCCTGGTAGTCCTGGAACATTCCGAATGCCTCGCGCTTGTACTCCACAAGAGGATCGCGCTGACCATAACCCTGCAAACCGATTGATCGTCGCAAGTAAGTCATGGTATCCAAGTGCTGAACCCACAAGTTATCATTTGCGCGCAACATCAAGTTACACAATAGTCGATGGTACTTCTCCTCTTCCTCAATGCTCTCCTTAAGCTCACTCAAACGAGCCTTAGCAAGCTTCATGAATGCTTCGATAACTTTCGTGCGTCTTCCAGCTAAAACTTGCTGATCTTTTTCGCGCACTGCAAATTCACTATTCACCAGATCCTTAAACTGCTTATCCACAGGCAAAATCGTAACTAGACTTTCGACAATTTCATTTGGATCCCAGTCAGCAACCTTTTTCTCTTCCTGCCCCGCTTCCTTAAATTGATCAGGTACATCTGCCTTTGTTTTTGGTTCAGTATGGAAATAAACTATCCGCTCAACCTCTTCCTCGATCATTTCCAAAATCGCATCCTCCGAACCTTGCGCATGCTCAAGCACTCGATCGTGCCAGTTATACACATGCATGCGGTGACGGTTCAATACATCATCATACTCAAGCACATGCTTACGAGTATCAAAGTGTTGCCCCTCCACTCGCTCCTGCGCCTTCTCGATAGACTTGGTGATCATCTTACTTTCAATTGGGGTCTTCTCGTCAATCTGAAAAGTATCCATCATTTTCTTCACGCGGTCTGATGCAAAAATTCGCATTAGGTCATCCTCAAGTGAAACAAAGAACTGCGTGCTTCCAGGATCACCCTGACGACCAGCACGACCTCGCAACTGATTATCAATTCGTCGCGACTCGTGTCGCTCTGTTCCCAGAACATGCAAACCACCAAAATCCTTGATCGCGGTCTGCTCATCTTTAGTTGATGGATTTCCTCCAAGAATAATGTCTACTCCACGACCAGCCATGTTTGTAGCCAATGTAACAGAACCCTTTTTACCAGCCTGAGCGATAATCTGAGCCTCACCTTCGTGGTTCTTAGCATTCAACGCTGCGTGTGGAACTCCAGCCTGAGTGAGTAATTGATCTAGAAGTTCGTTCTTCTCAATTGACGCAGTACCAACCAAAACAGGCTGACCAGTCTCGCGCAATCTTTTAACCTCTTCCACAACTGCCAAAAACTTACCTTTTTCAGTCTTAAAAATCTTATCCACAGAGTCGTCACGCTTGATTGGCTTATTTGTTGGAATAACAGCAACTTCCAAATTATAAATCTTAGCCAACTCCTCCGCCTCGGTCTCCGCAGTACCTGTCATTCCCGCCAACTTTCTGTACATCCGGAAATAGTTCTGGAATGTAATCGTTGCCAGTGTTCGACTTTCTTTTTTAATCTCAACCTTCTCTTTAGCTTCAATCGCCTGATGAAGACCCTCGCTGTAGCGTCGACCCTCCAAGATCCGTCCAGTAAATTCATCAACAATTTTCACCTCACCGTCGGCTACAACGTAATGCTTGTCCTTTTTAAAAAGTACCTCTGCCTTTAGTGCCTGCTCAGCGTGGTGAATCATCTGCAAACCTTCGGCATACAAATTCTCAATTCCAAGTCGTTGCTCAACTTTTTTAAATCCTTCCTCTGAGAAAGTTGCAACGCGCATCTTTTCATCCAAGTTGTAATCAGTATTTTCCTTAAGTCCCAATACAATGTGCGAGAACTTATAATACAGATCAGCTGACTCCTCAGCTGGCGCTGAAATAATAAGCGGAGTACGTGCCTCATCGATCAAAATAGAGTCGACCTCATCGATAATCGCAAAGTGTAAATCACGCTGAACCTTTTTCTTAAGATCCATCGCCATGTTGTCGCGCAAATAATCAAATCCAAATTGGTTATTTGTGCCGTAAGTTACGTCAGCGTTATACGCCTCATCGCGTTCTGCAGGACGCAAGTAATCCATTTGAACTTTAAATGACCCCGTCGTGTCACGCTCTTCGTCGAGTGCCTCTTCCTCTTGAGCGTCCGCTGTAAATTCTTCGTCATATATATACCCACCCTCTTGCTGAATACAACCGATGGAAAGTCCGAGGAACGCAAAAATCTGTCCCATCCAAACCGTGTCACGTTTTGCAAGATAATCGTTAACCGTAATAACGTGCACGCCTTTTCCTTCAAGTGCATTCAAATAAATTGCAGCAGTGGAAGTAAGGGTCTTACCTTCACCAGTCCTCATCTCAGCGATCATTCCACGGTGCATTGCCATTCCACCAATAATCTGAACATCGTAATGACGTTGCTTGATAGTTCGCTGCGCTGCAGCTCGGACAACCGCAAAAGCCTCATACTGGATTTCTTCAAGGTTTGCTCCAGCTTCGAGCTTAGACTTAAACTCCACAGTCTTTGCCCTGAGCTCGTCGTCACTTAACTTTGTAATACCCTCTTCAAGTACATTTACCTTTTCTACGTCTGCTTTTAGAGTTTTGAGGATCTTTACATTCGGATCGCCAAAAATCTTTGTTAAAACTTTGTTCATAATGAGCCCATTCTGCCTTATTTAACGTATTTTTTCAAGGTTTGAAGAATAAACGCACAAAACCCCCGCGCGAGGACGGGAGTGTAAGAGTAGTGTGACGCCAAAATGCATCAAATGTCGAGCTCTACCACCGAATTGACGGTAAGGCACGCGTGACAATGCGTGTAACGATATCTTCTGACAGAACTATCAGTAGGACCATCTCGTGGCCCACTGACTGAATCGCTGCTGCAGTAAGCGCAAAGCGCCGTCGGTGACGAAGGAAAATCCGCATCATCGCAGTCAAAGAACTGCTCCTCGATAATGCCAAGGACACAGCCTGACGCGAATAGGCTACGCCCAAGCCTTGGATCCAAGAATACGGCCTGACAAATCCTGCAAACAACAGCCTTGAGAACCCCTTGTTCAACAAACGCAACGATGTCTCCGCCGCATGACTGACACGTAGCTCCCAAAATTGCTCGGGGACTAAACGACATCGATACCTCCTACGGTGATGTGTTCACAACCATTTCACCAATAATTTACAACAAAGTCAAAAGACCAGCCTCGCGACTGGTCCTTATCAAAACTGTATTATTTAATCTTCTCCTTATAATCTTTAATCTGACGCGCGAGTGCGTCAACTGCTTTGTCGATCGCCGCATACAAATCCTCTTCGACCTCCTCAGCTCTTAACAACGTGCCTGGAATATTCAAATTAAACTCAGCGCGGAATATGCGACCTTTTTGCTGACCAGTCGTTGTTTTACCAACGTCCACTGCAACGTCGCAGGGCTCAAAGCCTGAAGAAAACTTTTCAAGTTTTGCAACACGCTTTTCAACGTAATCCTTAATCGCCTGTGTAAGCTCAAGATTTGTTCCATTAATTTGTGTAATACGCATATGAAGATGGTTTAAGTGTTTAAGATGTTTAAATTGTTCGCTCAATGGCAACCCCCTCTATCTCCCCCTTGGGAAGGGGGAGGACTCCGATCGAATTCGATCGAATCTCCCCTCCTTCCCAAGGAGGGGCTGGGGGTGGTTGCCGTGATTATCTAAAATCCAATACATTGAATCTCTTCGTTGAGCTGAATGCTGTATGCATTTCGTACCTTGGTTTTGATGAGTGAGATGAGTTGCAAGATATCGTCAGCAGTCGCAGTACCATCGTTAAGTATAAAATTAGCATGCCCTTCACTAATCTGTGCTCCTCCAATCTTCGTGCCTTTCAAATTAAGCTGATCGATCAACCACCCTGCGCTAATACAATTTGCCTCAAGCATCTGAGTAGGAATCTCTGTCTCATCCTCTAAGCGCATCTTTTCCTTATCACTCGGGAGTTCAAAGTTTTTAAAAGTGCAACCCGCTGTTCCTGAAGCAAGCGGCTGAGCAATCTTGCGCTTATCTAAAATAACATGCATGCGCTCCTTAATCATCAAGGGCTCATCTTTTTCTAGTTCAAAAGTCGCCATTAAAATAACATCGTGATTATCACCATCTTTAAATGCCGAATCTCGATAACTAAATCTTAGATCCTTATTATCTATCTCAACAATCTCACCTGACCTTAGAGCAGTCACCTTCTTCAAACAATCCTTAACTTCTCCACCAAAGCACCCTGCATTTCCGCGTATTGCCCCACCTACCGTTCCAGGTAATGACACCATCCACTCGAGTCCGGACAGTCCAGCATCGGCCATTTGTCTAGCCAGTGCTACTGATGGCACACCAGCACCGACCGTCACATTTGTTCCCTCGATATTCGAATCCATGATTCCAATTTTTAAAACCAACCCCTCATAACCTTGATCGCTAGCTATTATATTTGAACCTCCGCCAAGCACCACATATTCAATCTTGCTCTCATGGCACAACTCTATCGCGGCTTTTATCTCATCCGCGCTCTGTGCCGTTGCAAACCACTTCGCCGGACCACCAACACGAAAAACCAAATGCTTTGACAACAACTCATTTTCCTTGATCCGATCACCAAATATTTCTTTAAGTTTTTCAGTCATACGTATTCTCCGCTTCGACGCATCGGAGAAGTCTTCTAGCTTCGATTGAATTCTAGAAGATCTCTCCTGGAGGTCGAGATGGAACTTATATTCAATTAAATAACTAACTTACGAGCTAAGTTATCGATCGAGCCCGCGCCCATTATAATCACGACATCGTTTGGTTTCACGACATCGCGCAATATACTTTCAGCGTTATCATGATCTTTAGCAAAATGAACATCATCGATCGAACCCGTGCCCTTTACGCTGTCTGCCAAGACTTTTGCCGATATCGCCTCATCCTCGGCTCGACCCTCTACTCCGTAAATCTCTGCCAAAATCAATTCATCAACTCCATAAAAGCATGTGGTGAAGTCATCGAATAATTCTTTTGTGCGTGAATGCTGGTGTGGCTCAAAGACTAAAACGATACGCCGATCTGGCTTTGCTTCTTTAAATGCGCTGATTGATCCTTTTATTGCATCTGGATGATGCGCATAGTCTGAATATATATCAGCACTTTTCCAAACTCCTAAATGCTCAAAGCGGCGCCACGTTCCTTTGAATTTCTCCAACGCCTGTGCGCATCCCCCAGCCGAGACTCCTACGTGCTTAGCTGCCACAATAGCCGCAGCTGCGTTTTGTGCATTAAAGTCCCCCGGAATCATCAGTCGATAAGGATCACCATCAACCATAAACGATTGGTTCTCACCATCGATGTGACGCCCCTCAACTTCGAACTTTTCAATTTTACTAAACTCAATTTTTGCTGACTCATCATCTTGCGCGTTAATAACACAAGCGCCTCCCGATTTGATACTTGATACCCACTTCTGGAATGTCTCCACGATCTCATCAATGCCACTGTAAAAATCAAGATGATCCTCAGTGATGTTCGTTATCACTGCAACGTCAGGTGCAATGTTAAGCATGCTAGCCATGTGCTCACAGGCCTCGACCACCAGCCACTCTGACTCACCAATTCTAAGATTATGACGCTCCCAACCAGGAACCTGCGTTCCTACGATTACCGTTGGGTCTAGTCCGGCCTCGATTAATATGGATGCGATCATTGCCGTTGTTGTACTCTTTCCGTTAGTTCCACTAACGGCGATAGTTTTCTTGGTCTTTGCTAACTCTCCCAAAAACTCAGGATAAGAAAGTTCAACGATGCTGCGCTCAGATGCAATCTGACGTTCAACGTTGTCTGCCGGCACAGCACGAGAATAAATCATCAAATCACAATCTCTTGGTACATTTTCCGCAAAATGACCTAATCTAAATTCAATTCCCTCATTCTTCAAATCATCAATAATCGAGCTTGAGTGAACGTCTGATCCGCTAACCGTCGCACCATTTGCCAAAAACAAACGCGCAATCGCTGAAGTGCCAATACCTCCCAAACCAACAATATGAACAGTTTTTGCATTCATCATATTAACTATATTGTATCAGATTTAAAGATTGTCCAACATCGGATGTTAAACACAGTTGGTTTAAAGCGATTTGGCATGTACAATAAGTGCATTATGCAAAGAGATCCGACGATATAAAATGTAGCCTGTAGTAGATTAAATGCGCTACTTTTATTTTTAATAACCAATTATGAATCTTAGAGATTACGATATTGAAACCGCAGACGCGCTTGAAGCTGAATTAAAACGTCAACGTGAAAGTTTAGAAATGATTCCATCTGAAAACTTTGTAAGTGAGGCGGTGCTTGAAGCACTCGGATCTGTTGCTACAAATAAATATGCCGAAGGGTATCCTGGAAAAAGATACTACGGCGGTTGCGTACACATCGATACACTTGAGTCGCTGGCGATCGATCGAGCTAAAGAAATATTTGGAGCCGAACACGTAAATGTACAACCCCACTCCGGCGCACCGGCAAACATCGCAGCGTACGAAGCGATCTTAGAGCACGGTGATACAGTTTTAGGAATGGACCTATCCCACGGCGGGCATTTAACGCACGGCCACCCCGTAACCCAATCATCAAAGATTTACAACTTTGTACGCTACAAAACAAACGCAGAAGGTCTCATCGACCTAGACAACTTGCGCGAGATGGCACTTGAGCACAAACCAAAGTTAATACTTGTTGGTTATTCTGCATACTCACGTGAGATTGAATACGCAAAGATTCAAGAAATCGCCGATGAAGTTGGCGCCTACACCATGGCAGACATCGCGCACATTGCGGGGCTGATTGCGGGAGGTGAGATGAACAATCCTGTTCCGATCTTTGACATTGTCACGACCACAACGCACAAGACTCTACGCGGACCACGCGGTGGAATGATTATGTGCAAAAAAAAGCATGCCAAGGCAGTTAACAAGGCAGTGTTCCCGGGACTGCAAGGTGGGCCACACGAGAATGCGATAGTCGCAAAAGCTGTCGCGTTTAAAGAAGTATTGGATCCTAGCTTCAAGGAATACGCGGCTCAGATCCGAAAGAATGCTAAAACGCTCGAGATCGAACTTTCATCACGTGACTACAAACTGATGTTTGGCGGAACTGACAATCACCTGCTGTTAATTGACGTCTCGAATAAAAACTTATCTGGCGCTCAAGCTGAGCATGCACTCGACGAAGCTGGGATTACTGTTAACAAAAATATGATTCCTGACGACCCACGATCTCCAATGGATCCTTCTGGAATTCGTCTTGGAACACCTGCTATTACCACTCGTGGTATGAAGGAAGGGGAAATGAAGCAAATCGCACAATGGATAGACGAAGCGATCATAAACTGGCAAGATCCACAAAAACTTGCTAGTATTCGCGCTAGCGTTAAAGAGCTAACAGACAAGTTCCCTCTTTATCCAGATCTTAAATACTAACAAAAAAGAAAGTAGAAAGTAGAATGTAGAAGGTAGTATCAAAATACGGATAAGATACTCACTTCAAATCACCCTACATTCTACTTTCTATATTCTACATTCTGAGACAATCTAACTATGTCCGAAATTTTACAAGGAAAACAACTAGCGCAGACAATTCGCGATAAAGTTGCAAAGGAAATAACAAAACATGGCAAGCCATTAGGACTGGCTGCAATTTTGGTTGGCAACAATCCGGCGTCTAAGCTCTACGTTTCGCTCAAGGAAAAAGCAGCGAAGGAAGTTGGAATGTACTTTGAGCGTTTTGAATTTGATAAAAAGGTCAGTAACAAGAAGCTGATTGATCAAATCAAGGAACTCAATGAACGTGATGATATTCATGGCATTCTAGTTCAGTTCCCTCTACCAAATCAAGATGAAAATAAAGTTATCGCAGCACTTGATCCAAAAAAGGACATCGATGGATTTCATGAGAACAACAAAATGCGATGGGGTAAGGAAGATGAGGCCATCTTCCCGCCAGTGGCCCTCGCGATCGAAAAACTGATTAAAGCAAGTCACCAACCACTTGAGGGTAAACACGCAGCAGTTATCGCAAACAGTGAAATTTTCGCAGAGCCGATTCAAGTACTATTACGCGAAAACGGAATCGAGTCAGAGCGTTTTGGTAAAGATGAATCAGCACTTGCGAGTAAAACTCGCGGAGCTGACATAATCATAGTAGCAGTTGGTGAAGCTGACTTCATCAAAGCTGACATGGTAAAAGAAGGCGCGATCGTAATTGACGTGGGAACAAATAAAAAAGACGGAAAGAACGTGGGCGACGTTTCGCCTGACGTAAATGGGATAGTCGGATTCATCAGCCCCGTCCCCGGCGGCGTCGGCCCCCTCACAGTCGCATATCTTTTAAAGAATGTAACAGAGGCGGCGCAGTTGCAGAAATAATCTACATTCATATTAAAACCAAACACCCGGATCGAAAGACCCGGGTTTTGGCCGGCTTAATTACTGACCAATAATAAGGATCAGCGTGGTGGACCCAGCGGGGCTTGAACCCGCAACTCTTGGTGTCGACTCAAGTAGGGTTGCCATTTACCCTCATGGGCCCATTCAACCAAAATAAAATCTCCCCAGTTGTAATGGAGAGATCTTATTGACACCAAGAATTAGGATAATCCTACTTGATACTTCCATTACAGCAGGTCGGAAGACTGCCGTCAATAGTAATTGTTGACAAGTAGGACACCAAACACCCAGCTCAATCGAGCTGGGTGTTTATTTTGATAAAACGAGAACCGCCCCAGTTGAGGCGGTACAAACGAGTATGCGTGATTAACGCCTGCGACGCTCAGCGAGCCGCTGAGCGAGCCACTGATCGATCTTAGGCCTACGCTCCTGAGCGACATCTCGCTCATCATAGACAAGCTCGTAGACGGAGTAATAACTAAAACTCCAATTTTTACTTCCTTGGTAGGTCTGATTTCCCCCAACCTGCTTCGACAGTACCTGGACCTGATCGAGGCAAAGGCCTGCAAGTACTAAGAACTCACCAAGAGCAACAAAGCCTTTAAAGGACAAGATCTTGAACGGATTCATCTCAGACATATTCTCTCCACGGAAACTTCACGCGCCCATCATGAACGCGCTGAATGCCATCAAATGAAACCAAAAAACCAGCCTCGCGTCAAGGCTGGGTTCCAATAAATACAAATTACATATCCTCCATGACTGGATTATCTTTAATGAATTCAGAATCTAGTCCCAATTTCTTAAAATACTCAACCATGGCCATACAGGCAAACTTTTCCGTTGAATAATGCGTACCACCCAAAACATGCACATGACCATCTTTCGCAACCCCATGAGCGCGCATATGATGATCATTATTTGCAGTTATTCCTGTAACAAATACTTTTGCCCCAAGCTCAACAGCTGAATCAATTTCCTCATCCAAACCACCCCCTGCTACAACTGCTATTTTTAGCCCCTCAATGTTTGAGTCACCATTTTGATATAAATTCACACTGTGTCCGACTGCATTGCTGTAAGCAGACTCGAGCTCATCGATTGATTTGAAATTTGACTTACAAATAACACCACACAGTACTCCGTGGTAAGGAGCAAAGGGTTCCACGATCTCCAAACCAATTGCATTAGCTAAAGTTACACTAGTTGAATATTGGCCAAAAGCATCAAGAGGAACGTGGAGATTGAAAATAGAAATACGATTGTCTTTGAATCTCTCGAGTAAATCACGGTCCATTTGATAAAAAACATTTGGCGCTTTTCTAATATCCCAAATAGATGGGTGGTGCACGAAAAGCACAGAATCCTCAGCTCCATCATCAAGAATCTTCTGCATTACCAATTTTGATGGAAAAACTGCCGTATAAACCTTATTAACTTCTTGCGCAAAATCACAAACCAACCCCATGGACCTCTCCTTAAAATTATCTGACAAGTAATCAGCAACGGATTCCATATGAATTGCCCACTCATCACTCATATCCGAAGTTATGAAATCGCTCTCAAGCTTTTTATATAATTCGTTAGCAAGCATATTTTACAAAACCTTAATAATCAAAATAAAGAATCTATAACCTTTAAAAAAGTAATCTTACATATAAGGCGATGAGCGCTGATGCGAAAACGATTGGTGTAATTGTGATGCCTACTTTTAGAAAATCAAGATATGAAATTTCGAGACCTTTAACTGACAATATCTTTTTCCACATCAAGCCCGCGAGCGCACCCATGATTGTGAAGCTTGCTGCAATGTTGCTAGCAATAACAACCGAATAAGCTGCCCCTTGGAAAGCAATGTCTGAAACAACGAATGAATCACTTACCAAAATATTACTATACAAAATCGTCATCGGTTGGTTATTGATCAAGTTCGCAAGTACTACACCGGCGATTCCATTGAACCATATGCCCTGCCACAATGAATCTGACGCACTGGCCGCAAAAGTTGCCAAACTATCAATTACTCCATACTCATTAAGCCCTTCGACTAAAATAAATAGCACGACGACAAAGGGTAAGATCTTCCATGGTATGCGTTTTATAGCAATCCAAAATTCATTCTTCTCCTTGGGTATATCGTAAATATCTTTTCGCTTACTTAGCTGAACTTTAGACAAAGATGCTGACTTGAAATAATAATACGCACTAAACAGAATATCTTCGACAACAAATAGAACCGCAAATACAAGAGTGATTACCCAGATAGGCACATCTAGATATTCTGAAAAGCCTAGCATTATCAACATCAGTGCAAGTAAACCGGAACTAATAAGTGCATCGGTCCAATTCCTGACTTTATAATGAGAGCTCTTTTTGACTGTAAACTTCTTTGTAATGCTTTTTCTGAAGTAAACAAATAGCAATACAAGGTTTACAAATAGCGCGATTAATGTTGGCAACCACATCACTGACGCGTATTCTAAAAATCCTAGATCGAGCGCGTTTGCAACGATGATGTTAGTCGGATTCCCAGTGTAAAAGAACATGCTGACGATATTCGTCGCAAGAAACTGTGCAAAAAGTAATGGAACAACGTTTAGCCTCGCGTGCTTTCCAAGATAGAAAATTATCGGGGTCAATGTCAGAATATCAATGTCGTTAGACGTGAAGACTGTGATTGTACATGTAAATGCGTAGAGTAATAGAAATAACTTGTATCCATTCCCATTTGCGCGATGTGTGATTGTGTATGCAAGAAAATCAAAAATTCCTGTCACGTCTGTGCTAACACTCACGTACAGTGCAGAGAAGAAAATAACAATAATCTCCCATGGCACCAACTGACCGTTACCAATTATTCCGGATACGATTGTTCCCACTCCCACAACCTGCAAGGCAAGTAAAACAAAAAGCGCAACCAAAGACCCGGTTGCTAAGTTCATTTCGAACTTCCCTATTTTAAATGGTCTCACCGCACACAGGGCGCAAAAAAGAATCGCAAGAATAATCAGAGAAACATTCATATATCACTATTGAAAAACACTAACCACCGTTGTAATCATTCCTAGTATCAAAACCAATGCCATTATATTCAGTAACCAATTTGGGATCGTTAGTCCGCGTTTGGCGATTTGCGCGCTCCTTTTTGCTTTTTTGTACATCGAGATGACAAGCAAGCCAATTACAACTCCAAACACTCCGCCGGTAAAACCGATCACGCCAATGAAATCACGGGCGCCAGCTATAAACAAAATAAATGGCGCAGTGATCGCCCAGGCCCAACCAGTCATGTACTTTGCTTTGTGGTCGTAAATTGCAGTATCCATTACTTGCACGCCAAGAATCAAAAAGCTTGTAAATACTGCAAATAGTCCTATCAAGGAACCAATAAGTACTGCCCAATCGCCAATGTAGCTACCAAGCCCCAATATTGCCTCCTCGGTTGTATCACCCCCTGATACACTCACGACTGCTGCAGTGAACAATACGTAAACAGTTGTGATGACTGCAAATCCAACAATAATACTGCGCTTTAATGATTTTTTATATCTACCTAAAATAGCTTTCATCTCTGGCACTGTGGCGATTCCACCAAAGGCAAAGAACACAACTCCAAATGGCGCGAATGCAAGCGCCGGTTCGATCACCAACAAATTTGAAACATCAACGTATGGCGCTGATCCGCCGATGATGATAACTAAAAGTGCCAGGAGTGCAAAAACGAAAATTGATTCAGTTCGTGATACAAATCCGAGTCCTCCAATTAAAACCGCAGCACAGATTGCAAAAAACACAAATTGATATAAGAGCGTACTCCCACCAAAGAGCCATGCGGTGAGGGCGTGCAAAAATTCACCGCCCAAAATTATGTATGCAAGCATCGCGCCCCAGTTGGATGCAAACAATGCAATACTGGTTATACTTCCCCAAAAACGACCCAAGTGCTGTTCTACATTTCCACTTAATCGATGATGGCCATTGGCGTGCAAGACAATCTCGGCATATGCCAAAACCAAAATAAGCGCTACAGCACCCACAACCAACAAATGCGCTAAGCCGATTGGGTAACCAGCTTGGGAAAATATATAAGGAAGTCCAAAAATCCCGACTCCAATAATTGCTCCTATGAGCGACTGGGTGCTCGTGATGAAAATCTTCGTTTTTGAAGTCATAAGTGACTTAATTATAACACAGAAGACAGACATCAGAACCCAGACGACAGTAACCAATAGCCAGGTGAGCATCTTGACTGTAGTCTGAAGTCTGTAGTCTGGGTTCTGTAAATCAACTACCCACATGCTATCCTCAGCACATGCACAGCCTACCCTTGATTAACCCCCGATCTTCGGTAAGATGCATGTACATGGGCGATATAATATCAAAAATTCCACCGCATAACTTAGAAGCCGAAGAATCTCTTTTGGGTAGCATCTTTGTTGACCAAGAATCCTTGGCTAAAGTTATGGACGTGGTCAATGAGGACGACTTTTACAAAGAGTCTCATCGAATCATCTTCGAGGTAATGCTTGACTTGTTCGAGAAGCACGAACCAATTGATGTGCTTACGGTCGGAAACAGACTAGAGGAAAAAAAACAATTAAGCAGAATTGGTGGGCGCACTGCCTTGGTCGAAATAACAAACCGCGTAACAACCTCGGCGCACGTTGCAAACTACGGAAAAATCATTCAGAAGAAAGCAACTCTACGGCGTTTGCTTAGCGCGGCATCAAAGATTACCGAACTTGGATACAACGAAACCGATGAGATCGATGCAATCATTGATCAAGCTGAACAGAGTCTTTTCGATGTTTCTTCAAACTTCATTCAAAAAGCCTTCACGCCGATTAGAAACATTCTAACTGACGCGTTTGATCGAATCGATCGTTTACACAAAGATAAAGGCAAATTGCGTGGTATCCCGTCAGGGTTTACCGGACTTGATAATCTAATTGCAGGATTTCAAAAATCTGACCTTATCATTCTTGCCGCGCGTCCTTCTGTTGGTAAAACTTCACTTGCACTTGATTTCGTACGTAACTGCGCAGTTCGAGCAAAGGAACCAGTTGGATTCTTCTCACTTGAGATGGCCAAAGAGCAGCTTTGCGATCGTTTAATTTGTGCCGAGGGAGACATCGACCTTTGGAAACTCCGTACCGGCCGTCTATCCGATCGTGATGATGACTTCCCTCGAATTGGTGATGCACTAGCAAAACTCTCCGACGCTCCAATCTACATTGATGACACACCAGCAGCGAACATTATGAACATTCGAGCAAAAGCTCGTCGGCTTAAAGCTGAATACGGACTTTCAATGCTAGTAATCGATTACCTGCAGCTCATGGAAGGTCGAACGAATAAAAGTGATAACCGTGTTAATGAAGTTGCAGAAATCTCTCGAGGTCTCAAGCAAATTGGTCGTGAGCTTAAAATTCCAGTCATCGCACTTGCGCAGCTTTCTCGTGCGGTAGAGCAAAGCAAACCTGCAATTCCAAAGCTCTCTCACTTGCGTGAATCTGGATCAATCGAGCAAGACGCTGATGTTGTAATGTTCTTGTACAGAAAAGCGTCGGATAGAAACTACTCGCTTGAGGAGCTAACACCTGAGGAAAAAAATACAGCAGAGCTTCACATCGCAAAGCATCGTAACGGACCAACTGGAATGGTAAAGCTCTTCTGGGACGCAAAACGCGCTAGTTTCAAAAATCTTGAAACAAAACACATTGCACCTTCCCCGCAAGCTCAGCAACTAGAATCTAACCCGGCAAACGTAGGCTTACCTCCAGGAGTACCACCAAAGGGAGCAGAGATGCCGCAGAAGTAAGGATCACACTCCCACTTCGAGCGTAGCGAGAAGTCCCGCTGTTCACGTCGACGTTCAATCGGCTACGCACGGGATCCTTCGTCGCCTTTAGGCTCCTCTAGATGGGTGCTGTGGGCAAACTTGATATCAACGATCACTCATCGTATACTCCTACTACCTACTTACTACTAACTACTATCAAAAATATGTTCAATAAAATCAAGCAAATTAAAGACATGCGCTCACAGGCCAAAACTATGCAGGCAGCTCTTGCCGAGGTTATGGTTGTTGGAAAAGCTATGAGTGGCAAAGTCATGATCACAGTTGATGGAAACCAAAAAGTTCAAGGTGTTAAAATCGACACAGAACTTGAGCGCGAGAAAATAGAGAAAGGCGTTCAGGAAGCGTTTAACGATGCATCTAAAAAATTGCAGTCAGAGATGGCAGCAAAGATGAAAGACATGGGTGGACTCGATGCACTTAAGGACTTGATGTAATTAATTCTCATGCGTAAATTTCCTGCACCAATTCACAATGTTGTTGCTGGGCTTACTAGATTTCCAGGCGTTGGACCAAAGACAGCTCTACGGTACGCCTTTACACTTCTAAGAATGCGACAAGATGAGCGCGAGCAACTAGCTCGCGCCATTGTTAATTTGCAACATGTGCAAACTTGTTCAGTGTGTTTTGCGCATGCCGAAAATCCAATCTGCTCAATTTGCACTGATACCAAACGATCAGAGGACATACTCTGCGTTGTCTCGGAATCTCGCGACATCTCAACCATTGAAGCTGCAAATGCATTTAACGGTAAATACCTCGTCTTGGGCGGAGTTCTAAACCCAATTGACGGCATGACGCCTGAGACTCTCAAAGTGAAGGAGCTTGTCGATAAGCTCGAAGCAAACCTCGATATCACAGAAGTGATCTTAGCGTTCTCACCAGACGTTCACGGCGAAACAACAATGATGTTCTTAGCGAGAAAGATCAAAGAACTAGATCGACGCGCGACGCGCTTAGCTCGTGGCCTCCCAATCGGCGCTGACTTAGAATATACAGACGAAGTAACCCTCGGTGACGCACTTCTGGGAAGATCAGAGATGTAAGAAGATTTCTCTCATGGGTCGAAATGGTGAGTTCCAGTCCCCATCTCGACGCCCAGGAGAGATCTGCTAATCTAAAAACACCCACTCGATTTCTCGAGCGGGTATTTTTTTAATTATCCCTGATATCCACGTTCTTCCAGCTCTTCGATGAGTGCCTGAAAATATATCGGTTTACTGACCCAGTCTTCCTGTGAGCTATTCGCAAATGAGTTAATGAGATGCTCAGTATCTCCATTCTTCATCCCTTTTCTCTGCATAGCGACATTGCGCTTCTTCTGAGACTTTGAGCCTTTTTGCAGTGAAGCCAGCTTTTTCACAATCTCATCTCTCTCTGCCCAATTTGAACTAAATTTATCCATATCCTCTGAGGCTACGTCCTGCTTGCTCTGCGCTACCGGTCCTGCATCATAACGCACGTCGCCTTCCTCTAATGACTTTCTATAATCATCTAAATGCACCACTTCGCCCCCTTTATCCTCTCCAGGTTCTGGAGATTGTGCGTTTACGCGGTCCTCAGCAAGCGCTGATTCTTGCCCTGGCCCTAACATTGATTCTCTTTTTGGAAACTGTAGTATTTTACCCATATGAATGTATTGTACTTGCAATCTTACTTCCATTCAACAAAACACCCGTTCGATTTCTCGAGCGGGTGTTTTTATTTAAAATTCGAACTGCCTACTGCATACTGTCTACTGGATTATTTTATGCTGTGATCTTTTCGATCTTGATAGCCGTGTATGGCTGTCGGTGACCAGTCTTTCGACGGTACTTTGACTTTGGCTTGTACTTGATAATTGTAATCTTTGGTCCTTTTGCAGTTTCAACCACTGAAGCTGCAACCTTTGCGTTTGGTACAAATGGAGTTCCTACCTTTGTATCTTTACCTTCATCGTCTGAAACGAGTAAAGCCTCGAACTCAATCTTTTCACCATCTGCTTTTTCAAGCTTTTCGACCTTCAGGGTCTGTCCTTCTTCAACGAGATACTGCTTCCCGCCAGTTTGAATAATTGCGAACATATAAATTTTTTTACGGCTGCGAGTGGCCCATCGATCTGCTAGTCTCTCCCACTTCCCACCCATCGATATAACTCAGGGTGCCCTGAGCGAAGTCGAATGGGCAAGGGGGAGCTGGAGGGGGTTGCCGTCGATGTGTTTTTGCCGAGCACATGCCTTTCTTATTTAACGCGAGAATAGTAACAAAATCGCTAAAATAAGTCAATGATTTGATACTCACTCACACATTCCTGACGATCGTCAGGAATGTGTATCATTTTTGAAATTTTTCAATAAGACTAGCTAAAAATGCTTACCAATGTTTCACATTTGTCCCGATCGGGACAAATGT
This sequence comes from Candidatus Uhrbacteria bacterium, assembly GCA_018673485.1. Classification (GTDB taxonomy): domain Bacteria; phylum Patescibacteriota; class Patescibacteriia; order UBA9934; family UBA9934; genus UBA9934. The sequence goes on along the minus strand of JABHCP010000018.1, from coordinate 2,953 downwards.
GAAACATTTCTTCATTCGTGGCCAAAATTCGGCAATAATGATAAGCTCGATATGCGTTTTTAGTACCATCTTCAAACCAAATGAGGTCCTCATGGAACCTGGCGCACTCACCATCATCTTTGCGGCTGGCTTTGTTTGCACGATAGTTGGCTTTGCCTTCTTCCTTGCAACACTGAGAGCGATAAGTGCTCAACCACCAAAAAGCTCGAAGTTCCCTCTGTGGTGCCAGGGGATCATCACGATCCTAGGCCTATCACTGACACTCCTAGCTTTTGGCCTCAAGTTCGAAAGTTTCTTCTCGGTCATCATGCCACTCTACATCGGCCTGCCTCTCGCATGTATCAGCCTTCTGGTGGCACTCACTGGTGGGATCAAAATGTACATGAGCGGTGACGACATGGCAGGGAGGGCAGCTGGATGGAAGAGGTTCCAGACTAGCGTGATGTTTGGCGCAATCGGTGCCGCCATCTTCCTCACCGGCCCGATCCTCCACGAGATCTTCTACAGCCCAACACACTAAGAGGTGGTCAATGCTAGTTTTCTGCAACCTACTCTTCTTAGGTGGCATTCCCTTCATCATTGTAGGACTCACGGTCATACTCATGTTCGCGGGAAATCCTGAGATGAGCTCTTATGGCCAGGCCAGGGCTCAACGCGGCTCTCTTTGCTACAAAGCCAGGATGGACACTATCCGAAAACGCTACAAAGAAGAAAGGCTCGGCGGTGCAGGAATCATGCTCTTTGGCCTCATACTTTGTGCAATTAGCGCGATCAGCATCTTCATCTCTTCGTCACCCCCTGGCTAGTCGAACTCGACAGCCACCAACCTTAAAGCCACCCTAGAGGTGGCTTTCGTGCTTAATATTCAATTGTTTGGTCGACCGTTAGGCCATACTCATCCACACCACCCGCCGGAAGCTCGAGCACAGCGTCTATCTCAAACGGTTTGGAATCCATGTAGGTCGTTCCGCTGTCATCAGGTATCGGGATGTTCTGTTGTGTTTTGACGATAAGGTCATCGTGCATCCAGGCTATATCGATTGCAAAGTGCATGTCTTTCATCCAAAAAGTTCGCTGTTGAAAATCTTCAAATATAAATAGCATTCCAGCGACGTCGAATTCTTCAAGTTTGATGTTTGATAGTCCCTGTCTGTGTTCGTCTGTGGTTTTGGCAACGTAGACCTCCATTTCTTGATCGTTGATCGAGATTGTCGATCGAGTCATGCCGTGATCTAAAATGAAAAAATACGCGACCGATATTCCAATAATCGCACCGAGAACAACCCAACCAATTCTAACTAGTTTTTCTTTTGACATTTTTGAATGTAATAAATAGCAGCGAGCATTCCAATAAATAACAAACCGAGCACAATCAGCTTTTGCCAGCTTTCAAAAATCAAACTCGATAGTCCGAAGATTAAGGCAACAGCATAGTAGATTAGTACGATCGACCTAACGCTCAATCCAAGGTCACGCAGTCGAAAATGTAGGTGCCGGCGATCACCTGCAAAAAGTGGCACACCACATCTGTACCGATCCCAAAGAACAAATAAAATATCAAAAAGTGGAATTGCAACAACCAGCAAAGCTGTAGCAAATTTCCCTCCCCCAATCACGGCCAAAATTCCAATTGAGTACCCAACGAACGTGCTTCCTGCCTCACCGTGATAGATGCTGGCCGGACTCCAATTCCATACCAAAAAGCCCAGGAAGGCAGCTACGATTAAAAATGATAGCAAGGCAGCATCAGGCTGATAAAACGCAACAGAGAGCGCCAGGAAGCCCATCATGAGCCCTGCTATTGAGCTAACGCCCGACGCAAGCCCGTCGAGCCCGTCAAGCAACTTTGTTACGTATGTCATACCCAAAAGCCATGCGAATGTAACAGCAAATGATATCAATTCACCAACTTCAAAGAACCCGCCTAATGGATTTGTTATTTTTGATACCCCGATCCCAAAGCTCGCAGCAATTAATGCAGCGGCAAGTGGAAACAGAATCGAGTATCGCGCACGGAGGCTGAACTTATCATCAACTAACCCACCAACAACCAAAACTAAACCACCAAGTAAATATCCAACAAAGTGGAAGTTAATCATCGTGCCCATAGTCAGAGCGTCCGAGAAAAGCAAAACACCAATCAAACTAATCGACACTGCGATAAATATCGCAACACCACCCAAAGTTGATACCCCACCCTTCTGCTTTTTTCGACTAACACGCGGTTCATCAATATATCCCCACTTGCGACCCAAAGCCCGCCCCGCATCGCACAACACGAGTGAGATCAAAAAGCTAAGTAATACTGGATATATCCACCAAGAAGGCATAGTGGGTATAGTTTAGCGCAGAATGTAGAAAGTAGAAAGTAGAATCTAAACCTGTGGACAGCAGTTTAACTGTTATCCACAGGAGGCCATTTTATCTAAGACGATCCGAAATCGAACTCCCGAGAGTTGAGCTCCTAGAGGAGGAGCTTACTGTGGATAAGTCTCGAGGTCTGGCCTTGGGAGGTCTGGCCTCGTGTGGAGTATTGACAAAAGGGTTTTTTAATGATAGGTTCATAGCTCGTTACGCTTTACGAGAACACAACTATAACTACCAGTTTTCAACTGGAAGGGAGTGAAAATGAAGCGTGAAAAACAAGACCGCTATGTGTCACCAGACCCTGCGAAGGCACGGTACCGCAAGAACGTCCCCAACTTCTCCAAGATGATCGAGAAGCATGGAGCTGAGTGGTTCAACACCTTCCGGCGCCTTAACCCCGACTGCGAAATCAGCTTCGGGAGCAAGGGCATCGAAGAAGAAGACCTGCGAGGCATCAACCTCAGCGGCCTGGACCTCTCTGGTATGCATCTGGGTCACCGTGACCTGAGCGGAGCGATCCTTACCGATTGCATCTGCCACGGCACGAACTTCGGTAGCTCGAATCTCGGCGGTGCACGCATGGACC
>JABHCP010000007.1 GCA_018673485.1 Candidatus Uhrbacteria bacterium | reverse complement strand
GGGTCATTATGAAAAGGGACGAGGAGCTCGTACGGATATTCCCGCACGCAATCGTACAATGGGTTCGAGGCTTCACGCCTCAATAGCTGATAGTCCACACACACCTCCTATGCGCTCTTTGTGAGCACGTACGCAATCTAGCCCACCGAAGATTTAATTGCAAAAAGATGGCATTTTGTTGTAGAATATACTTCTACAGAAAAATACACTAAACATTAAAAAAATAGGATAACACAGAAAAATGTAGAAAATATTTCTATGGAACACATTATACATGCGCTTCAACAACTAGGCCTTTCTGATAACGCTCAAAAAGTGTATTTGCACAATTTTAAGACTGGAAGAGCAACAATAGGCGAACTTGCTAAACAATTATTAATGGACCGCTCATCCACTTACTTAGCGGTCGAACAACTAGCCGATAAGGGCCTTATCGCAGAAGATGTCATTGATGGAAAAAAACACGTCTGGGCATACCACCCCGAAGTATTGGAAGCCGTTTTGGAAAAACACTCTAAACAATTTACCAAACTGGCAGACAATATAGATAAGAACCTAGGGTCACTCCTCATCGACTACCGCACAAACAATAAGGACGTGGCACTGCAATCATTTTCTGGACGCAGCTCTCTACCACGCATCACGCAAGATATTCTTTCTAGTAATACTTCCGAGGTACGCATCATTACAAATCAAAATGCGGAAAGAAAAGTATTTTCAGCAAATGAGCACGACAACTTTATCAGTACGCGACTAAAAAAGGGCATTAAAGCTTTCGTCTTGGCGGCCGATACAAAAGGCGCCAGCTTACTCAAACGATACGATAAGCGTGAACTACGCGAAACAAAAATTCTCAAGGAATTGAAACCATTTAAGAATGAAGTGTACATTTATGATGACAAAGTGGCTGTATTGGGGTTTACCAGCACAACCTTCGGCTTCATTGTCCACGACACAGAATTCTCAGAACTTCAAAAACTCCTGTTTGATAATCTCTTTTCAAAAAAATAGCAAAATAAAACAACACCCATTCCGAGCCCTGCGAGGAATCCCATTGTTTACGTCAACGTTCGATCGTTACACACGGGATCCTTCGCTCCGCTCTGGATGGGTGTTATATATATTATTACACATGTGAGTCGATCGACTCACATGTGTAATAAATTTGAATTTTACCTATCTTTACCTCTTTAACTTATTAAATCCTCGCATCAATTTTAATAGCCACCGGACAATGGTCTGATCCATATACGTCTGTCATGATCATTGCGTCTTTAATTTTTGACTCAAGACGTTTGTCGGCCCAGAAGTAGTCTATGCGCCAACCAACATTGCGCTCTCGTGCACGCGTAATTACATCCCACCATGAATACATGTCTCGCTTTTCTGGATACTTATGACGGAATGTGTCGATATATCCTTTGGTCTCGAGCTTGTCGAGCCACTTGCGCTCCATTGGCAAAAATCCAGAGTGCTTTTCGTTTGGCTTTGGTCTCGCAATATCAATCTCATGGTGAGCGGTATTCAAATCTCCACACAGAATAACCGGTTTTTGTTTTTGATACTTGCCCATCACCGAATAAAGCTTCCTGTAGAAATCAATCTTGAAGTCTAACCGCTCCTGATCACGTCGACCATTAGGGAAGTAAACATTAAACAGAAAGAAATCTTCATGCTCTGTCATGATCACACGCCCCTCCTCATCCAACATCTTTATTCCAAAATGCGATACCTGCATTAATGGCTTCTTTCTCATAAACGTCGCCACTCCGCTATAACCTTTCTTCTCGGCACTATTCCAAACCCCCATGTAACCATTCGGATGAAGTGTCTCGTGCGCCAACTGATCAACCTGCGCCTTAGTCTCCTGAATACAAACAATGTCCGGCTTAGTGTCTTCGAGCCATTCCAAAAATCCTTTTCTAACTGCCGCTCGCACTCCATTAACATTCCATGAAATTAACGTTTTATATTTTCTTGGCATATTACAGTCTATCTTTATAGTCTTCTAAGAATAATCCGAGCTGTGAGTGCAACGGATCTGGCAAAGCATCTGATTTAAACCAGGTTAGCTCTTCGATTTTGTGAGGCTCACCATTTGCGACCTTATTTCGATCGATTAAAACCTTGTGATCAAGTGCTATCCAATGAGTTCGCTCGCCTTCGTGCTCTCGGTGAACATCGCGGAAGCCAAGGAACTCAATATCTAAAACATCAGTACAAAACTCCTCCTGAATCTCACGCTTTATATCATCTTCAACCTTATTTAAATGTCTTAACCCGCCACCGCCAATATCCCAACACCCATGCTCGTCACGACATTTACTTGATCTCTTATGCATCAAAACATTCCCCTGCCCATCATGGCAGTAAAAAATCACACAAACTCCCGTATAATCCACACCTTTTTTCATACTATTTAATTATCTCTGATTCAAAATATTGCTCTTGAAAATGAGTAGCATCTCGAATCTCATCATCACTCAGCTCAACGCCCTCGGGTACAACAATGAGCTTGTCATCATTATTATTTGTTCGGTGAACGATAGCAACGCAAATACCCTCGAAACTCTCAAGAGGTTCGTCGACTCCAAGCACGTAGGCATCAAGCTCCTCGCCATCTGGCGACAATGTATCTGGCACAAACCCATAATTCACTGGGTAGCTCCAATCATACTTTGGGTGCTTCGACCCAAGCTGCCGATCCATCTGCACCTTAACCGCACTGTTTAGATACTCTTTTGCATTCGTATATTTCATATTCATATTGTACTTACAATTTCATAAACGAACTATCTGGCATTCATCTGCCCGTCCCAAATCATTTCGAATATATAGCGAAAAGTTTTTGCGAGTAGTGGATTCGTTATAACCGTACCAAATATCGGATCATCTAACGTGATTAATGCAATGTAATTGTCCCAGATGAGAATGTCAGTAGGGAAGTCAGAGTATTTCTTTGGCAATGTTTGGAAATCGTATAAGCCCTTCATTATCTCCCTCGTTTCCCTTGCCCCGACCTTCTCGGAAGCGTCTGTAATCAAGTCCTGTAAAAATGTCCCGTTTTCTTTTAGTTTATTCTCAAATTCAAGAAAAAACTTTGGATCCTTCTCAGCTATCGTTTTCGTTGACCCAAGCGCTAAAAGCTTTTCAGTCTTTGCGGCCCTAAAATATATCTCCTTCACCTGCTCAAACCCATCATAGAACTGAATCTTGGGTTTATTCTTCTGCGTTGCATGAAGTGCCCGCAAATCAGGCAATAACTGCGTTATTATCTCTTCTTTTTTCTGCACGTTCCTCAATAACGATTCAGGATCGCTTGCCAGATAAGCCTTACGCTCTCCCTGCTTTTGCTCCAAGATTAGCCCCTGATCCTTTAAAGAAGTGAGCACATTATAGCAATTAGTTCGCGCAATACCTGTTCCCTTGGCTATTTTTGGCGGAGAGGTCATGCCCTGCTCTAGAAGATACAGGTAGATTTTGATCTCTGATTTTGTTAATGAGAGCTCCTTGAGTTGTTGTGCGATAGTCATAAGATAGTGGTGTCAATCAAAACTATATCATATTTAGATAATAATAGCAATAATATGCATATTTAGTATATAAATATGCTATATCCACGATTGACAAGGAAGCGTTTTTTTGTTATAGTGTTGCTACAAGGTCAGGGAGGCAAAGGAACGCCTCACACGCACATTACAATTTGAGAGAGCCCCAGCTTCTGGGTTAAAGAAGCACCGTCACCAGCATTTGGTGATAAGAAACGCCCGGCTCTCTAATTCCATAGAGAATCGGGCTATTTCTTTCCATCGTTCGTTCATGGCCATAAGGCCAAAAAACCTGGGTCACTGGCCCAAGGAGCTACCATGCTCGTTTCCGAAATCACCGCTCGCTTCGCTTCCCACCCCGCCTACCCAGTCGAGAACGTCGAGGTCCTTCGGGACATCGAACTCGTCTTCGGCGGCTGCTCGAGCAAGGACAACCGCAACCACGAGGCGGAGATCCTCAGCCTGCTGGAGAACCTCGAGACTGGCACAACCGCCCTGGTAATGCCCGGATGCTGTAACCAGTACAGCAGCGAAATCCTCGCGGCTATCAAGGCCAACTGCCCCAAGGGGATCGAACTGATTCTGCCGGCACGTACGCCCGATCTCTGTGACAACCTCTTCGCCCATATCGTGATGCCCTGGCTCGAAAACATGGGGATGATCAGGATCAAGGAAGATCTCTTCCCCTGGTAACCCAAACACACTCGCCCTGAGAGAACTCTCTCGGGGCCCTACCAAAGAATTCGAATCATCGAATCCTTTGACCGAAAAACAATCGTTCATTCAAAACTCAACGGAGAAATCATGATCCTCAACCCCGCAGACTTCCTCGCAATCATGCAGACCGCGCTTACCGCTCTCCACACCTTGACCAGCATGCTCTACCAAAGGGATGTCGGCCGGCGTGAAAACTACCAAAAGCAAGGAATTGAAGATTGCTTCGCAATTCCGTACGCGCCAGGCTTTCAGTTCACCGTGAACTTCGATCTGATCATCAGAGTTGATCACACACACTCTCACTTGTTCGCCTTCAACTCAGTTAGAGACGAGCTCCTCCTATGGAGGAGAGAGAGTGGCGCCGAACACGACATCAAAAAGATCCTCGTCATCCCACAAGCACCATTCGCCGACGGGGCCATCGACTACATCATGGAACGGATCCAAGAGCTCGAACCAGGGTGCGAAATCACAGCCCTGGACTTGCTCGAGGATGAGTACGACGGCTACGAGGCTATCACGGCTTGGCATCCGGCCAAGTGGCTCAAGGCCCTCCTTCGAGGTGGACTGATCCGCGAAGTCGCCAGTCCGCCCAGGCCCGAGTTCTCCCTGACCGAATTTCGTAAAGGCATTGCCGAAGCGCCCACTCCCTACTATAAGCGTAAGGGGAGGATGTAAAACCACATATGCTCGTAACCCCGGACCAACTGGTCCGGGGCCCTACCAAAGAAATCGACCTTGCTACCCCTCCAGCCGTATCCCTCGTGATGCGGCTGGTTTTTGTTATGGTTACTTACCCCTTGATTTTTTCTGTAAAATGATGTATATTCTCAAGCGCAACGCGATGACGATAAGGGTTAGAACAATGTGATATAATCCTTATATGCCATATAAAAATCGAGAGGACCTATACAGAGCTCAAAAGCGTCATCGTGAAAAGATTCGTAAACTCCTCTTAGAATACCTAAGTGATAGGAGCTGCATAGATTGCGGTGAAAGCGATCCAATTGTTCTCGATTTTGATCATAGATGTGGAAAATCTAAGTTCAAAGGCATCTCTAGAATGTTATCCGGGCACTATTCATGGAAAAGAATTATGAAGGAAATAGATAAGTGCGATATTCGATGTTCAAATTGTCATAGACGAAAAACATATCTTCAACTAGGATATTGGGGGAAGAAAAAATAAGCCCCTGTAGCTTAATGGATAAAGCAAGGCTCTTCTAAGGCCAAGATGTAGGTTCGATTCCTACCGGGGGTACCACAAAAATCTCTCAATAATTGAGGGCTTTTTGTTACCCTTGCTTTTTTGTCAAAAATACGCTATTATTCTCTGTGCAATAACCACGGCGGCTATGGTGAAACGGTTATCACACGGGCTTGTGGTGCCTGTATTACGGGTTCGATTCCCGTTAGCCGCCCCATCAAAAAATCTCCCTTAACGGGAGGTTTTTTGGTTTGTTTAGTTGTGATTTATTGGTTCGTCGACCACAAGCGCTTGAAAACATTTGCAAAATTTTCTGCTAGAACAGGGTCATACGTCTGCACAATGTGATACGGGTGTTCTTGTAGGGACAAAGTTACAATGTACTCACCGATCACCCAAACTGTGGCCGTGAAATCGTCACCATCCCAATAGCGTATCTGGCGCCGCGGGAAAGGCTTATCCCTTATACTTTCCTCAATATCAGACTTGTTACTTAGTAACTTGAGACCAAGACGTTCAGGAGCTTGCTCCCAGAACCAATCAATCCATGGCTCAAATAGCTCAGCAAATATGTGGTCTTGAAAGCCCCACCACGCTCTATTTGTCTTTACAATTGACTCAATCCAGACTGGAGTTTGCTCATATAAGAACTTCTCAACTTGCTCTTCTGGAATAAATCGAATTTTTGGCGGCGAATAGATAGCATCATTTAGTAGGTCCTTAGCAGCTTGAATTACCGCGTTTACAGTTGTTTTCTTTTTCTGTAAGGACTCTTGCTCAACTTTATAGATATTTGAGAGCGACTCAGGAGAATTAGGGAGAAAATATCGCTTAGATCCACCTAACTCCTCAATTATGAATCCCATATTTATCAGGTTCTGAATGGAACTATAAATGGTTGTTCGATGAATATTAGTAAGTTTAGAGAGATGGGTAGCTGAAATTTTCCCATATCCCAATACTGCTATGTAAATATCGATCTCTTTGTTTGAGAGACCCAATTCCTGCAGATAAGCTCTTAATTCCTTTTTCATAAGGCTAAAATAACATGTTGTTGGCACTTCGTCAACACTTTGTTTTTTTTGGCTAAAATTGGCAATGAAACTGTTGACAAAACACGGAAAATGTGATACCCTTCGATCATTCATTATTAAACATCTATGAATATGAAAAAGATATTTGCAATAGGAACCATTGTAATCGCCTTCGCCATTGTAGGCGCATTTAGCCTTCAGAACCAATCGACTCCAACGGGCACTCCAACAAACGAAGATGTTCTACGCGTTGGCTACATCATCTACCCGCCTCTATTAATGCAGGACTCGAACACCGGAGAACTATCAGGTATCTCTTACGACATTGTTGAACGTGTTGCCACCGATTTAGGTTATGAAACCCAGTGGGTTGAAGAAGTTGGTTGGGGAACAGCTCTGGAGGGATTGAATACGAATCGTTATGACATCCTAGGGACAGAAATGTGGCCAAATGATGCGCGACGAGAAGTTGCATTGTTTTCAGACGCACCCATGAATAGCGCAATGTATCCATATATTGTAGCTGGAGACGATCGCTTTTCCGCTGATGATCTTGAGGCCATTAACTCAAGCGAGTTTACGATTAGTGTTCTTGATGGCGAAATGACATCATTCATCGCCGCTGAGGATTATCCCAATGCGGATACATATGCTCTTCCACAACTATCTTCATTTGCAGAGGTGTTCTTAAATATCTTGCAAGGTAAGGCAGATATTACATTTATCGAACCGTCCGTGGCTGAAGACTTCTTAAAGTCCCATCCTGGCACAATTGAGCGCCTTGGAGACACCCCTGTTCGTTCATTTGGAAATAGCTTTGCTTTCGATAAGACCGATCAAGCCCTATTCGAAAAGTGGAATGAAGGAATTCATTCGCTTGTAGATTCAGGGGAAATTTCTGAGATTCTTAATACTTACGGAGCTCTCTCACACTACATCATAAATTAAATGAGTATGTTAGAAATAATTGTAGAATATAAATTTTTATTTCTTCAGGGGTTTCTAACAACTCTGGAGTTGATTCTCGCCATTATTCTTGTGGGCGTGCCTTTTGGCACGCTCCTGGGAATCTTGGGTGGTAGATACTCCCGATCAATAGCCAAATGTGTTCGTGGCCTAAAGTTTCTCACGAAGGTGACTCCTGTTTTAGTACTTTTGTTCTGGCTCCACTATCCATTGCAAGCTCTTCTGCATATTGTAATCGACCCATTCTGGACTACTGTTATAGCTCTCGGAGGCATTAACATGATCGCCACAGCCTTCATTGTTCAATCAGAGCTAGAGCTACTCCCACGAAGTTATCGTGACGCAGGAAAAACGCTTGGCTTATCTAAGAAACAAATCGTTCAAAATATTGAGCTACCTATTCTTCTTCGTCGCATTGCACCCACCATCGGGCTTCATCAAGCCACCATGCTTGAGTACACCCTTTTTGCGAGTCTAATTTCAGTCCCTGAGTTATTTCGTGTCGCGCAAACTATTAACTCAATGGTATACGACCCAGTCGCAGTCTATTCTCTGCTTGTCATATTCTTCTTCATTCTTCTAGCACCGTTTCATGTTCTGATCTCCTTTCTACAATCACGATATAAAATGATCTATGCTTAATGTAGTAAATGTAACAAAACGATACTGTGAGACGAAGGGTATTTTCAACATATCATTTAAGGTTGGGGAAGGTGAAATCATATGTCTTCTTGGAAAAAGCGGTTCGGGTAAAAGTACCCTTCTGAAAACATTGGCAAGGATAGAAGAAATCAATGAAGGTTCGATAACATATACAAATGATGAAGGGCACGTAGGTTATGTTGCTCAAGAATATACGCTTTGGCCTCACCTGAATGTCCTAGACAACCTAACGCTTGCCCCAACTGTCCGCGGAGCGCACAAAAAGAAAGTGCAACAAGAGGCCCTAAGGCTTTTGGAGCGATTTGATTTAGTTGAATACGCCCAGACCCCTGTTCAAGAACTGTCTGGCGGTCAGCGTCAACGTGTGGCGATCCTGCGAGCTGTCATGAACAAGTCTAAAGTCTTGTTGCTAGATGAAATTACATCAGCATTGGATCCAGAACTGACAAAGAGCGTCTTAGATCTGATTAGAGCTCTATCAAAAGATGGGTACACGATGGTAATTTCAACGCATCACATGTCATTTGCTCTATCGATAGCTGATCGGATAATGTTTCTTAAAGATGGTCGAGTCATTCAAGACAGGGCATCAGCCGAGTTCTTCTTCGCTCAGGAGGACCCTGAAATTAAATCATTCATACTAGATATTGCAAAAAAGGATGAGGAAATTGAAGTGTTCCGAGGCAAAGAACAATACCAGGCATACCATCTGGGATTGATGCGCAGACTACCTTGCGGAAGCACAATATATATTGCCGGCGCCGTAGGCGATCGTTGGTATGCACCAATGGGCGACTTCTACGAACAATATGAGGAGACGCGTCTAAAAAAGGGTATTACATGGAAAATGGTCATGTATGAACAAGGGGAAATAGACCTACGCCTTATGAAAGACTACCCAAAATATAATCAGTTCAGAAAGATGCCCGAAGATGTTCAAAATCCTGCTAACTACAACGTGTGCGGCGACACAGTGATAACACAAATATTCGACGAGGAGCCTACGATCATTCAGATCAAGAATCAAAAAATAGCCGATACCTACAAACGATTCTTCGAAGAACTTTGGAGATCGGCAAAATAATTTGACCATCAATTACTTAGCAGAAGATATTTCTGTGTGCGGCAATATCTCGATTCCCGTTAGCCGCCCCATCAAAAAATCTCCCTTAACGGGAGGTTTTTTGGTTTTCTAATTTTTGATACCTACGAACTCTAATTGTCTTTTCTTCCGAACGCTTCGAATGCGCGGAGGATTTCTACTGGGATTGCGAAGATTACTGTGTTTGATTGGTCAGATGACAAATCATTTAGTGTACTTAGGGTTCGTAAGTGAAGCGCTCCTGGGTTTGCTGAGAGCATACCCGCTGCTTGGCTAAGGTTCTCTGCCGCCTCTACTTCACCTTGGGCCTTAATCACTACAGATCGACGTTCACGTTCAGCTTCGGCTTGCTTTCCGATTACGCGTTTCATCTCCTCTGGAAGCGTAACGTCCTTAAGCTCGACATTCTCGACCTTAATTCCCCATGGATCAGTTAGCTTATCAACGATCTCGCGAATACGAGAGCTTGCTGACTCACGTTCTGAGAGAAGTTGATCAAGCTCCAACTCACCAACAACATTTCGCATTGTAGTTTGTGCTAACTGACTAACAGCGTAACGAAAATCTTCAACTTCGTTCACTGCCTTGTCGGCATCCACAACTCGATAATAGATAACAGCATTAATCCGCGCACTGATATTATCTTTTGTAATCGCCTCCTGATCAGGCACATCAACCGCCTTAACACGGATATCAACCTTACGCATAGACTCAAATATCGGAACAACAATTCGCCAACCCGGCTCACGCATTCCAACATACTTACCAAGGCGATATTTCACGCCAATATGCCCCTGATTCACCTGCCGCACAGTAGCAACAAGCAGAACAAGAACAATTATCAAAACTGGACCATACACCATATGAATAAGGGTTATGATTATAAATTCATAGTAGTCCTGATTCTTCATTTGAGCAACTAAATCCTCCCCCTTCTCAGGTCTTCCATCTTCCCATCTCGACGCCTAGGAGAGATCTACTAGCAATTGACAGTCTCACCAAATCCCGCTAATCTTACTTCCTTGCTCTTTCAGTCCCCACAACCTCAAAAGGATGCAAGATCATGCAACCCACAAACCCCAGCGAGACACCGGTCAATCAAACACTGCTCAACGTTGCAATCATCGCCGCACTTCTCGGTATCCTCGCCGCACTCGTAGTGCCAGGCTTTATCGAAAAATGGAGTACGAAGACATCAGCTTCAAAACAGAGCGACCAGGTCGAACCTGTCGAGGAGTGTGACGTCCACCTAGCCTACATGGAGTTCAGCAACGGCCACGCAAGAGCACTCGACATGATGCTGCTCTGCGGATATCTCGATGACCCGCTCGATGAAAGCATCGATACCGGGGCCAAGATGGGATGCCGCGGAATTCCAGACCTCAAGGAAAAGCGCAATACGCCAATCATGACCTGTGAAGAAGTCGAATTCGCTACTCAGATACTCAACTTCTGGGTCGACGCCAACTTTGGCCACGTAGTTGAAGTCTGCGCTGAGCAGCCCAACTGCATCGGCCCTGCCCAGCTCCTGACAGCACACAACGGTGAGCTACTCATCTGGAGGAAGTGAATATGCTCGGGACTACTAACACCAAACTCAACCGTGCTATTGGTGAAAGAGAAGAAGACGGTCAGGCGGGGCCCGACTTTCTCATCTTGATCGCCATCTTGGCCATCATGGTAGGCTTCGCGATCATTGGCACTCAAGGCGATCCAAGCTCACAAAGCGAACTAGAGCATAAGGCCTCGCATGGAAGCCACATCGCAGCCAAGCAACTTGGCAGCGCAAAGTAGTTGCTCTACCCCGCATACCTCGAACCCCGAGTCTCACGACCCGGGGTTGCTCGCTTTTTGAGCACTTGTCATTCCTGCGAAACCCGTCAGACGGGTCGAAAGCAGGAACCCATCGTTACATCAAGCTCGATTCAGTTCGATCGAATTCTGCATCTCGATGGATCCCGGCTCTACGGCCGGGATGACAGAAGTGAATTATTTCGCCCCATGGAACTTTTTGTGAATCTTTTTAAGTTGCTTGTCAGTCACGTGGGTGTAAATCTGAGTTGTTGTTATTGACTCGTGGCCGAGCATTGCCTGGACTGATCGGATGTCTGCACCGTTTCTGAGTAGATCAGTCGCGAATGTGTGTCTTAGAGTGTGTGGTGTGATCTTTTTTGTAATTCCCGCGGCCGTTGCGTAGCGCTCGACTATTCTTTGGATGGTACGTGGAGAGATCGGTAAAGAATCTCTTCTGTGCTTGGCACGATCATGACTCACGAACAAGTAAGGAGACATGTCTTTGCGAACATCGAGGTACTCTTTAATTGAATCACGGGAATCGTCTGATAAGAACACAACTCGGTGCTTGCTACCTTTTCCATTAACGCTAAACTCACCACGTTTGATATTCACTTCTTTGATGAGCAGTTGTGCAAGCTCAGAAACGCGTAGGCCAGTTGAGAAAAGCATTTCCAGAATCGCTCGATCACGTCGTCCAATGAGGCCACCTGTATCCTTTGTGGCATTCAACATTCGACGCAATTCATCCTCTTCTAAAAACTCAATCTTTCTGTCTCCGGTTTTCGCCAGCTCGATCTTGTCTGCTGACATTGTCTTGATATCGCGCTTTGATAAATACTTCAAAAATGATCGAAGGGCTATTAGGTGGTAATTCTGAGTGGACTTTTTAAGAGTGACGTCATCGCGGCCCTCGACTGATCGATTTAGGTACAGCCGGTACTTTCGAACCATCTCTTGAGTTATCTTATTTGGCTGTGGGTGCTTAGCCCAGTTAGCAAATCGTTGTAAATAAAAATCATAGTTGCGTACGGTTCGCTCCGACCGACCGCGTTCAATTTCAAGATACTCCAAGAACTGCCTAATATATTTCTGTAGTACACTTTTCTTTTCCATATGTCTACATTATACGACACAAGAATTAATAATGCACTTCAAAAGCTTGATTGCTACCTTTTGACCTAATTGTCGAGGCGTGTCAGTATGTACCTGCAACTGCTTGCGCCAGCCAAAAGTGAAAGCAGAAGCACCTGGCGTTGCCGCTGGGACCACTCTTAGAGCAAGTGAGAACCAGCCGGTACTCATCCATAACTTGCGCCCCCCCACAAAAGAGAGGCCCAAAAGCAATTCAAGGCTCTGTTTGGGATGCGGGTTGGTGCTCGCAGTAGACCCAATCGTGACTTGAGCGCTGCTTATGCCGGGGTGGATACGCCATCCACCCCGGCATCCGTCTTTTCTTGACACAAATCAACAATCCAGCTAGTATAAGCACATAAATCAGACCTTTGACCGAGGTTTAGCGACACGCGAGCGACGCTTTACTCCGATCATTGGCATAAAGCAAAAATATGCTCGACAAGAAGAAAAAGCAAAAGATCATTGAGAAGTTCAAAACTCATAATAAAGATACAGGTTCCCCACAAGTACAGATCGCGATCCTAACTGAGGAAGTAAAAGAGCTGACAAAGCACTTGCGTACTCACAAAAAGGATTTCAGCTCTCGACGTGGACTTGTAAAAAAAGTTACAGAGCGACGACGTCTTATGCGATACCTACGACGTGAAGACAAGGCAGCATACGAAACGTTGATCACAGACCTCAAGATCCGACCTTTGAATGATTAATTTATATTAAGCCCGGCTCGATAATTCGGCCGGGCTTGAGTCTTTTTAATAACGACCCATTTTTAAATCCTTTACCCCCTTTTTATGTTAGAGACCCCAAATCGCCGAGTTGGCGTTTTCATCGATGTGCAAAACATGTACTACAGCGCGCGCAATGTATTTAATCGTAAAGTGAACTATCCCAAGATCGTCGAAGAAACTACTGGCAACGGACAGCTAGTTCGTGCACTTGCCTATGCGGTAACAACCGAGGCAGGGGACGAAAGTCCATTCTTGGAGGCGCTGGAGAAAAATAATATCGAAGTAATAGCAAAAGACTTGGTCGAATACGATTCAGGTCACAAAAAAGCAAACTGGGATGTTGGTATGGCGATCGATGTTGTACGCATGCTTGATATGCTCGACGTTGTAGTAATGGTGTCCGGTGACGGTGACTTCGCTCCACTTGCAGATTACGTACGTGGCAAAGGGCGCCTGTTTCACGTAGCGTCATTCCGCGAATCAACTTCTTCAGAACTTTTAGAAGTTACAGATTTTTACACAAACCTATCAGCTGAACCAGAAAAGTTTCTAATGCCAGAGATTTCAAAACGAAAGCCACCTGTAAAGAAACGAAAAGCTCCGGTAAAGAAAAAGTGAGCTTCGAAGACCCCCTCTATCTCCCCCTTCGTAAGGGGGAGGATCTCGATCGAATCTCCCCTCCTTACGAAGGAGGGGCAGGGGGAGGTCACTAAGACCCGTTTTCAAACGGGTAGAGCAGACCGAGCACTCGATCTTCTCTACTCGTTCGATAACTTACTTAACGCTTCGGTTTGAGACCACAAGGTCGTCAAAGATTCATTTCTTTGAAACCTTCAGCTTCAAACCGAGCGATAACTCAGGGATTTTTCCAGCTGGATGCAGCGCTAGGAGAAATTGAGCACTCTGCGAGACGTACTGTTATGTACGGCGAGCAAAGAGCGGAAATTTCGACACCGCGATGCGCCGACTGGGAAATCCCCAACAATACATATGGAACAGAAAGTGTTCTCCTGTGACATTGGCGGCAAAGAGCTGACAATTAAAACGGGAAAGTTCGCGCAGTCAGCAAACGCTAGCTGCCTTATTCAGCTTGGTGAGACAGTTGTTCTTGCTACCGCTGTAATGTCTAAGACCAAACGTGAAGGACTTCCGTTCTTTCCACTAATGGTCGACTATGAAGAAAAGCTCTACGCTGCTGGTCGAATCAAAGGATCTCGATTCATCAAGCGTGAAGGTCGTCCAACAGACGACGCTGTGCTTATTGGTCGATTTATTGACCGATCTCTTCGACCACTCTTTGATGATCGAATTCGAAACGATATTCAAGTAATCGTTACAGTTCTATCGTTTGACGGAGAGAATGACCCAGACATCTTGGGACTTATTGGTGCATCGTGTGCGCTTCACATAAGTGACATCCCTTGGAATGGACCGATCGGTGCGCTTCGAGTATCTCAAAAAGATGAAGGGTTTATTCTAAACCCAACATACGCTGAGCGTGAGGAAACTGATTTCGATCTGGACGTTGCAGGAACATCGGAAAAGGTAATCATGATTGAGGCTCGAGCCAACGAAGCAGTTGAAGAAGATATAAGTAAAGCATTTGAGTTTGGAATGCAAAGCATTCAACCGATTATCGACCTTATTGAAAAGGTTCGATCTACCGTCGGAAAAGAAAAACTTACATTCGAAGCACTGAACACTGAAAAGGAACTTGAGACTTTGGAAAAACGTGCGCCACTAGCACAAAAGTCAAAAGACTTCATGCGACCGATCTTTGAAAAGATGATCCTATCTGAGTCACTGACCAACAAGACTCAAATCAATGAAGCGAAAAGTGAACTTGCAAAACAACTAGAGAAATACCTCGAATCAGAAGGTCACGAGGCTGATGAGATCAAATTCGCAAAAGACTTGATCTATAACTTCACACAAGACGAAGCATCACGAATGATTTTGGAGCAAGACAAACGAATCGATGGACGTAAGCTTACAGAAATTCGAAATCTTGTATCTGAGGTCGCACTTCTACCACGCGTGCACGGAACAGGACACTTCATGCGTGGAACAACACAGTCACTTTCAATTTGTACGCTTGGTTCTCCAGGTGACGAGCAGACACTCGACGGAATGGAAATCAGTGGACAAAAGCGATACATGCACCACTACAACTTCCCTCCATACTCTGTTGGTGAAGCAAAGCCATTGCGAGGCGCTAGTCGACGAGATATTGGTCACGGTGCGCTTGCAGAGAAAGCACTCGACCCGATGATTCCTTTAAAGGAAGACTTCCCTTACACAATTCGAGTTGTGTCAGAGACACTGGATTCCAATGGATCAAGCTCAATGGCCAGCACCTGTGGTTCAACGCTCGCTCTTATGGACGCTGGGGTACCAATTAAGGCACCAGTTGCTGGAATCGCGATGGGGCTTGCATCAAACGGAACAGACTGGAAAGTTCTTACCGACCTGCAAGACATCGAAGACGGTCTAGGTGGGATGGACTTCAAAATTACAGGATCTCGTGATGGAATTACGGCAATCCAGATGGATACAAAGACCAATGGTCTTACAATCGACATCATCAAACAGGCACTAACGCAGTCATACACGGCTAGAATGGAAGTGCTCGACGCAATCGAAAGCGCAATAGCAGAGCCTAGAGCAGAACTTTCAAAGTACGCTCCAAGAATTACTAAGATGCAAATTGATCCTGATAAAATTCGAGAAGTTATTGGTTCAGGTGGAAAAGTTATCAATGGAATCATTGCTGACACTGGAGTAAGTGCTATCGACATTGAAGATGACGGACTACTATTTATCACAGCGCCAGACGGTGAGTCAGCAGATAAAGCTCAAAAGATTGTCGAAGACATCGTACGAGAAGTGCAGGCTGGCGAAGAATTTGAAGGAACAGTTGATCGCCTAATGGACTTTGGTGCCATCGTTAGCTACCTACCAGGTCGCGACGGACTTGTGCACGTTTCAGAACTTGCACCATGGCGAGTTGATAAAGTAGGAGACATCGTAAAGCTTGGTGACAAAGTGAAAATCAAGGTTATTGAGGTAGACCCATCAGGAAAGACAAGTCTTTCTATGAAGCAGGCTGAGGGCAACGTCTACACTGAGGAAATGAAGGCGAAGGCTCAAAAGCCTGGAGCCGGAGGTGGACGCCCAGGAGGCGACAGAGGGCCACGACACGGAGGTGGACGCCCAAGCGGGCCACGATCACCACGTCGCGAACACGACAGCCCCCGACCCCCACGCCCAACCCCACCAGCACATCCAAAAAAGGATTAATGGATAGCAAAAAAGAACCGCGTAAATGCGGTTCTTTTAAATTCCAATGCGAGCATCTTCTGTTCGCGTTAGGTTCGATCGAACCTAACGCGAACATTGGCGTTCATAAATATGGTCTTTAGAATCAACTCAAAAGCGACTATGTGTGAGTTCACTTGATGTCCGATCGGACAACAAACGAAATACGATATAGAAGCTCTTTCGCTTTTTAAGATCTCTTAACTGCGATAGAATGCTAAGCATGCAGGACTTGAATATTTCAATGCACGCTCAGGTGCCTAAAAGGCATCTGCGGTCGAATGTTAAAACGTACATCTATGCTGGGTGTGTTGTTTTATTGGCGCTCGTGGTGTTTCGACTTTGGATTACGCGCGATACGGTAAGTAATTTTCATTCCGATGAGACCAATATTTCGATTCAGGTGTTTAAAAACGTTGGAAGCACTGAATTGCTAAGTCAAAACCTTGGAGCTGCAGCAATTTTGGGGCCTTTGACATTAGATGACGCAATTGAACTATCAAACAGGGAATTCGCTCTGCATTTCAATAATCTGGGTCAAATAAGCGAAATATCTATTGATAACGAGCTTGGCGAGCATAAACTGGCTCAATTCGATCAGATAGGGCTGAGTTCGATCGAAATCAATGGTAGAACGCTAATTAGTACAGATACGATCGAGAACAACCAGAATCCAAACACGCGACTCACCTTTCATGCCTTAAATCCATTCTTTGACGGTAAAATTCGATCTATTGATCAAAATGGCTGGCTATCAGTTCATAGTAAAGGGCTAACATTGCACGGACTTGGAGCAAAGGCGCAAATAAAAACTGAATTGCAGATTCCAGAACAAACTGACGTTATTGCTCAAATCACATCAACAGAGAAAGAACAAGAAACGACAAATACATTGTCGAGCTATCTATCAGAGCCGATGAGTGAAATAATCAACAGTCTATCGAGTCCTTGGAAGCTTGTGGTAACGCAGGATACTGATAAAAATATATTCTATTCATTGTTAATAGAAGAAAACTTTGAGATCGATGTACTTGCTGAGATTGCAAGAAATCTCAACTCAATATCCAGTTTGTCTACCATAGCGTTGACATTAGATGATAAATCAACCGTCTCTGAGATCAGATCAGTATATGAGCCCGAGATATCTATAGCCACAGAACAAGACACTCACTTTCTTCACCTTTCCTCAGGCGATACAGAGTTGCACATGACACAAACTCCCTCATATTTACTTACAACAAACCACAATACTTCGCCAAGCTTGGATAATATTCAGGTAACTAGTCAGTGCAAGCCAAATGCACATACCTTCGTAATAATTGAGAGCGTAACTGACAACACTTTAGGTTCATCGGTACTCAGTAAGCTCGATACAATCGCTATAAACAACCGTTCCATCTATCTTTGCTGGTAATACACAGCCTGTGGATAAACCTGTGATAAACCCCAACTTATCCACAGGCATGCATAAGTAATGTGTAAATATTTTATCCACATAGCAAGAATACCCTGTTAACACAGGGTATTGCACGTTTGACAATATGTGTTCAACTGAATACAATATATATAGAACATAGCTCTTTCTACAACACCTGACGACGTCAGGGGAAGTTTCCCGAACCCACTTTCGGGGAACAGCCCTACTGCGCTGCGGTGTTAGTTCGCTTGCATTCTTGGGGAACAAGCGGATCGAACGTGGCAAAACCGTCTTACCGGTCCAGCCAGTACATGGCAGGGCAGTTGTCCTTTAATGGGATATATAGGTCTAGACGCCGATGGACGTGGAGTTTTGAACAGATGTACTAATCTGAGCAGAACCCCACGCCCACAACGGTGTCCCTACACCCATTCGTGGGCGCGAGCTCCGGAATATTTATATAAATACAGTCCGTAGAGCACGCGCTCTTTTCTTTTTCTCATTTTTATTTTATGATCGAAAGACACTTTTCATGAAGTTGCTGGATAATTTTGATAAATAATGAGATAATCAGTTACGTATGAATGAACAATTTGTTCTTGAGATGAAAGAACGTCTCGAAAAAGAACTATCACAAATAATCAAAGACCTATCTGGCTTTGCCAAACAAGACCCAAAGGCAACGCGTGCTGATTTTGTATCCAAATTTCCAGAGTATGGTGATGACGAGGATGAAAATGCTGGAGAAGTAGCAACTTATAGCAACAACCTGGCACTAGAGGACAAATTGGAAAAAGAAGTCAGAGATATTAAAAACGCAATAGATCGAATCGAAAAATCAGCATACGGAGTGTGTAAATACTGCGAAACTGATATTACAGAAGATAGATTGCGCGCTCGACCAACATCGACATCATGTGTTGCATGTAAAAAGACTCTAACGCAAGAATTGTAATGAAACGTAACGCGCTCGCCCTATCCATCGCCATCGCGATAACTATAATCGACGGGGCATTCAAATATGTAGCAATAAAACAGCCTTCTTTTTTCCAGGAAGGTTGTTTGGATTCAATCTTCTGCCTTTTCACGCACAGAAACTACGGTATCGCATTTAGCATACCGATTCCTATATGGGCAACGTTGGTCGTCTCAGGAATCATTATCGTTTCAATCTTCTACCTAGCGATCAAGTTCTATAAGGAGACATCAGTATACGCAGCACCCACGATACTCATCCTTGCGGGCGCTCTCAACAATTTTATCGACAGAATCATAAATGGATTTACGACGGATTATCTAATATTTTTCAATCTTTCCGCAATCAACCTAGCAGATATCCTCATCGTCTCTGGAGTTTTCATCACCCTGTGGTATAGTTTTAGTACGGACATGAAGAAGCGTTAATAGTAGGCGCTACTAATTCAACATTCCCAACACTTTTGGTGTATGGGATCTTCTTTTATTTATTCTTCAGCCCACGTTGGGCTCAAAAGCGTCCCAGTGCGAGTGGAGGCTGACATTTCTTCAGGCTTACCAAGGTTTACCATAGTAGGATTGCCAGATGCGGCAATTTCCGAATCGCGCGAACGTATTCGCGCTGCTATTAAAAATAGTGGGCTAACCTTTCCTAGAACGCGAGTCACAGTCAACCTCGCACCGGCAAACCTCAAAAAACAAGGACCAATGTATGACCTACCCATTGCTTTGAGCATATTAATCGCCTCTGGCGCGATATCACAGACGAACATAACAAAAACATCAGTCTTCTTAGGAGAGCTATCGCTCGACGGCGAGATCAGACCAGTGCAAGGTGCGCTCTTGGCTGCCACAATGTGCAAAGATCGAAAACTTGATCGCGTGGTAGTAGCACCCGACAACGCCCATGAAGCATCAATCGTGAAGGATGTTAGTACATGCACCGCAAACACGCTCCAGGAGCTTGTCAGCAAGCTACGAGAGAACTCAGAGCTCGACTGTCACGCTCACAAGCCCTCCAAAAAACCAACTCCTAAAAACCTAATCGACTTTTCAGACGTTCGGGGGCAGGATCATGTTAAACGCGCCCTGGAAATCGCCGCTGCTGGAAATCACAATATGCTAATGGTTGGGCCACCAGGATCTGGAAAAACCATGCTGGCCAGAGCAATTCCATCGATACTACCATCTTTGCAATTTGATGAATCACTTGAAACTACAAAGATATATTCTATCTCTGGACTTCTTGATGAAACCTATCTACTAACCGAGAGGCCTTTTAGACATCCACATCACACAAGTTCGAGCACTGCACTAATCGGTGGGGGAACGTGGCCCAGGCCGGGTGAAGTCTCACTCGCGCACAATGGAATACTATTTATGGATGAGTTTGCTGAATTTACTCGCAAGACAATCGAGAATCTACGGCAACCACTCGAAGACAAGTGTGTCACTATCGCACGCGCATCTGGAACAATCACCTTTCCCTCAAACTTCATGCTAGTTGCGGCGATGAACCCTTGCTCGTGTGGTTTTCTGCACGACCCAAAGAGACCATGCGAATGCACCCCAGGACAAATCCAAAAATACAAAAGAAAACTATCAGGTCCGATATTGGACCGGATTGATATTACAATTAATGTGCCTAGAGTTGAATTCGACAAACTAACATCAAACCAAGTCAGCGAATCCTCAAAAAACATCAAAAAAAGAATAACCAAGGCCCGACAAATACAACTGTCTAGATACAAAAAGTTACCTATCGCAACTAATGATCAACTAACGACCAGGCTTTTAGGGAAATTCTGCAAACTTGATGATTCTAGTATTGTGATTTTAAAAAAAGCGATCGATCAGTATCAACTATCAGCTCGCGCTTATACACGCACACTAAAAGTTGCCAGAACAATCGCAGACCTATGCGCATCTGAAAATATAGAAATCAACCACCTCGCCGAGGCGCTAAGATATCGATGTACAAGGTTCTAGCTCGCAATAAATAATAATCAAGATATGTCCGATCGAACACATCGTGAAAACAAATATCCACTAATAACTAACTCTAGAACATCAAATCTTCTTGTTGAAATTGGTAATTCAATATCCGATCTCCACTTCGGCCTAGCTAGGCCAGGTCTTGTGGTTAGGTTTGGGATAAACGGAGCAAGAAAGTATTTGCACAACAAAGAAAAATGGAGCCGAAAACAAACACTGAAAAAATTGCGTCAAAAGAAATTTATTTTAGAAAACAAAATCGCTGATCAATACTATATATCGCTTACAGAAAAAGGGATTGAAGAATACCTTAGATTAAAAAGTATGAACGCCAACTATCTGCCCTCAAACCAATTGTGTGTTGTATCTTTTGATATACCTGAAAGTCAAAAGCTAATTCGAAGACAAATTAGACACCTATTAAAACGAATCGGATTCAAGCAAATGCACCGAAGTGTTTGGACTACCAAAAAGAATGTAAGCGACGACCTTTCTAGGCTTTTTAGCATAAAATTTAAAAACTCGGATTGGGTGAAAATATTCCATGCTTCAGAAATATAATTTTCATGATAGGTTCGATCGAACCTATCATGAAAATAACAATCATTTTTACCAAGTAAAAAAACACCCTGCGTGAAGCAAGGTGTTTTTAAAATTTATTATCGAATGTATTCCAGTGGGTTTTTCTTTACTCCGTTTACAATCACCTCGTAATGCAGATGTGTTCCTGTTGAATATCCGGTGGTACCACAAAGTCCAATTGCTTCTCCGGCTGACACGTACTGACCAGCTGACACGTATAATGCCGCGTTATGTGCGTAACGAGTTACAATTCCATTTCCATGATCAACGTCAATTACATATCCGTAGCCGCCATTCCATCCAGAGAAAGTAACGTATCCAGCGTCTGATGCGTAGTTATAGTTATCATAATAACAGTCAACATCAAGGCCGGTGTGACGCCAGTTGTAATATTGTGTGATAACACGCAAGTCTGTTGGCCACACAAGATAGCCAGAACCAGTCGCTTGACCAGAAGAGATGGTGGTCGGCGCGCTGGCTGTTGATGGCGCGGTAAACAATGAACTTATAGCGCTGCTTGTTGATCGAGTTGAAGCTTGCTTTTCACCACCTGGCACAACAAGCTCATTACCGATTGATAGAACCGAACCGCTACTCATTCCGTTATAATCAAGGATTGTTTGCTGATCGATATCGTAATCATATGAAATCTGCGCAATGGTATCTCCGCTTGAAACTGTGTGCACTACGCCGTCGAGTGGCAAGATTGTGAGTGTGTCTCCGGGTTGCAGCACCGAGGTTACACTTAAATTGTTTGCCCAAAGCAAAGTATTAATTGAAAGATCATATTTATTTGCAATTGATGACAAAGTGTCACCACCTGCAACTGCATAGGACTCAATGTCTGACCTGTCAGTTGCGACGAAAGATACTTCTTGCGTGTCTGATAGGGGTGCTGCGACAAGCGCGCCTCCACCATATAATCCATCCTCAGGTACAACTGTGCCTTCTTCTAAAACCGCGCTCATTTGAGTAAGGGCCATGGATACTCCGGTACGTTCTCGATATTCAACCGCCGAAACACTTAACGCGCTGTCATCGCTTGCATACTCCTGAACGATCCGCCCAGCATCTTCTGCAACAAGCGCATACATCAGACTACGTTCACCAAACCCCTCAGCGCGAACTATACTGGTTTGTAAATTCAATACACCCACCACAAGCACCATAGCAATGATCACACCGTGAACCGTATACCGATTAGCTATCAAGAACATCATCTTGTTTTTTGCAGGCTTATAAACCGCAACCAAATGTCTTTTAATTGAAAATAGCAATTGATAAACTGGCACAAGAACAAATACCAAAACTTTCGCAACAGCCTTTAGTGGTGCAGATATAGAATTGAGTGCACGCAAAAAAACAGGCTTGATCCTAATAAGGATACGAACAGCCTTGAGCGTATGTGCGACAATGAATTGTTTAAATCGCTCTTTTATACCAATGGGGTAATGTTTAGAACATAGATAACCATAGCAAAAGATGACCCAAAAGTCAATCAAAATCAGCTATTTTTTAACTAACACTGGTGACCTTTCTATAGGCAAGGTGGTGGGGCTTATAAACTCAATGCGTTGACAATACCGCTCACGATTCGTATCATTACACCGCTTATAAATTACTTATTACCTAGATCTTTCTATGGATATAACGCTTATAGCGATGTTGATCTCGATCGCAGCGATCATTTATACCGTCTTTTTGATCTCATGGATCATGAAGCTTCCTTCAGGTGAAGGAAAAATGAAAGGTATTGCTCTTGCAATTCAAGAAGGAGCAAACGCCTACCTTGCGCGACAGTATCGCGTGATTGGACTTATCGGAGTTGTAGTATTTCTACTTCTCGGGTTCTTCCTAAACTGGACCACAGCAGCAGGATTCGCGCTCGGTGCAATCTTGTCTGGAATCGCAGGCTACATTGGAATGCTTGTATCTGTTCGCGCAAACGTACGCACAACAGTTGCAGCAAAAGATGGGCTCGCGCCAGCACTTAACGTTGCAGTTAAGTCAGGTGCTGTTACTGGACTCTTCGTGGTAACACTTGGACTCCTAGGATCAGCTGGTTTTTACTACTTCACACACGACGTACATGCTCTAATCGGGCTTGGATTTGGAGGTTCATTAATCTCCGTCTTTGCACGACTAGGTGGTGGAATCTTTACAAAGGCAGCCGACGTTGGAGCTGACCTTGTTGGGAAAGTTGAAGCCGGAATTCCAGAAGATGATCCACGTAACCCAGCAGTGATTGCTGACAATGTTGGAGACAACGTTGGAGATTGCGCTGGAATGGCAGCTGACCTCTATGAAACCTACGTGGTTTCAACAATGGCAGCTATGCTTGTTGGTCTTCTAATCTTTGGAGACGTTGAGGCCATCATTACATTCCCACTCGCTGTTGGAGCAGTGGCAATTATTGCAACAATTATCGGAATCTACTTTATCCGACTTGGATCAAAGCAGGGAATCATGACTGCACTTTACAAAGGACTAATTGTTAGCGGACTACTATCTGCCGCAGCTTTCTACCCACTAACACACTGGTTGTTAGGTGGAGTTGAAGGCATCGATGCAAATAGCATTTTCTGGTCATTAATAGTTGGACTAGTTGTGACTGCACTAATGGTTGTAATCACTGAGTACTACACATCTACTGACTACAAGCCTGTACGTAAGGTTGCCGAGGCCTCACAGACTGGACACGGAACAAACGTAATCTCAGGATTGGCGCTTTCAATGCGATCTACTGCATTGCCAGTACTCGTAATCGTTGCTGGGCTTTTGACCTCATACGCGCTTGCTGACATCTACGGAGCAGCGATGGCTGTTATGTCTATGCTATCCCTTGCAGGACTAATCGTGACACTCGACGCTTACGGACCAGTTACAGATAACGCTGGAGGAATTGCTGAAATGGCAGGACTCTCAGCTGAAGTGCGAGAAACAACAGACAAACTAGACGCTGTTGGAAATACAACAAAAGCAGTTACAAAAGGATACGCAATCGCGTCAGCAGGGCTCGCTGCAACTGTATTATTTGCAACCTACACTGAAGAGCTCTTAGCTGCTGGTCATGCATTTACATTCTCACTTTCAAATCCATACGTTATAGCTGGACTACTAATTGGTGGGCTACTTCCGTATATGTTTGCAGCGTTTGCCATGGAGGCTGTTGGAGTCGCTGCAGCAAAAGTCGTTGAAGAAGTTCGACGTCAGTTTAAAGAGATTAAAGGAATCATGGACGGAACTGGAAAACCAGAATACGGCGCCTGCGTTGACATTGTTACAAAGGCGGCGCTTGGTCAGATGATCGTTCCGGCACTTATTCCAATTGTCGCTACAATTCTCGTTGGTGTATTCCTAGGGCCTGAGGCGCTCGGTGGATTGCTAATCGGATCAATCGTAACTGGACTCTTCCTAGCAATCTCTATGACCACAGGTGGTGGTGCTTGGGACAATGCAAAGAAGTACATCGAGATTGGAAACTACGGTGGAAAGAAATCACTAGCACACGAAGCATCAATCACAGGAGATACTGTTGGAGATCCTTACAAGGACACAGCCGGACCTGCGATCAACCCAATGATCAAGATCGTAAACATCATTGCACTGCTTATCGTGGCATTGATTATTTAATGAAGTGCACAGTACGCAGTTCACAGTACACAGATAAAAAAGGGCCGGCGCGAGTCGGCTCTTTCGTTTTAAAAAACAAGAACCCCGCGCCGAGTGGGCGCGGGGACGCTGAGTTCGATCGAACTCAGCCTACCTAGTCGGTAGGTCTACGGATCGGGAAGTTGTCGAGCGCGAGGAGTTCTTGAGCGAGCCGGATGACGCTATGCGCATGTACGTCATCGTTCGATCGCCAAGCATCTTTTGCAAGAAGTTCCAGGAAGCGTTCCAAGCTATCGAATTCGTCATGCCAGTCGTTGATTTCAATGACAATGTTCTTGCCATCCCGGGACCATTCAATCCGCTCCGTACCCTTAGGCAGCTTGAACGCTCGAATGCGGTTGGCCACAACTTCAAGGTTAGCTGGGATATTTCTGGCATATAGATCCGCTTCGATCTGTCCCCATGCCGCACGGAGCTTGTCAGCAAACTGCGTCTCTGAACTCTGCATGACCCACTCATGGAACTCACCGATGGTCCTAAACCAGTCGCTGGGACGGAACTCCTCACGAGCATCGATCAGGAAGGGCACTACACGGAAGCACTCCATACTCAGAAGTCGCATGACAGCATTGGCCCTCATCGTTGAAACCTGCAGGAGCACACCGCTATCACCGATCATTGGAACACTCATTACTCACCCCAATCTGACGTACTCGCCAGAAACTCGCCGATTGATTTCGACAAGTGCATGTAATCACAAATACTCAATAATATCAATGGTTTACCGCCAAGGTTGAACCTTTAAAGGTTCAACCTTGAGAATACCGGACCTTGCTCTGGAGTCTAAAGTCTTACGTCTGTGTTCTGATCAAATCATTGACAAAATCCTCTAAATTCGACATACTCCGCTCGTAAATCAAATCACTTTGAGAATAAATTTTATGTCACACACAGTAAAAACAGAGAAGAATAAGGTCACTTTCACTATTACAATTCCAGCTGAGCAGGTTAAAGAAGCGATGAAGGAAGCTGCAACGCGGATTGGTGAAAATACGGAGATCGCAGGATTTCGACCAGGAAAAGCTGACTACGCGACCATCGAGAAGCGTGTTGGTGAAATGAAGATTCTTGAGGAAGCAACTGAAGGGCTTGTTCGCACAGCTTTTATGAAAGCACTTTTGGAAGAGAAGATCGACTCTGTTGGCCAGCCATACTTCAACATGAACAAAATGGCTCCAGGAAACGATATGGAATTCACTGCTGAGGTCTCACTTATGCCCTCGATCCAAAAGCTCGCTGACTACAGCAAGCTATCAATAAAAAAGCAGGACTCTGCTCCAAAGCAAGAGCTTATTGATCAAGCAAAGAAGGACTTAGTTGGCATGCAGACAAAAGAAGTTCGAGCCAAGTCAGGAACTGAGCTCAAACAAGGCGACAAGGTTGTAGTTAATCTGACAATGAAAAAGGATGGTGTTGTAGTTGAAGGTGGGGAAGGACAAGACCACGGCATCTACACATCAGAGAGCTACTACGTTGATGGCTTCATCGATCAAATATTAGGATCAAAAGAAGGAGATGTAAAAACTTTCACTCTAACGTTCCCAAAGGATCACTACCAAAAGCACATGGCTGGAGCTGAGATCGAGTTCACAGTTGAGGTTAAGGAAATATTCAATCTTGACACTCCAAAGTTTGACGACGCTTTTGCTAAGAACTTGGGAATGAAGGACGTTAAAGACCTTGAGGGTAAACTAATCGAGAATCTTACAAAGGAAAATCAGGTTGAAGAGGATCGACGACAAGAAAAGGAAATGCTTGAATTGCTTTCCGGTAAATCAAACTTTGATGACATCCCAGACCTGCTAGTGAATCAAGAAGTTGATAAGATGATCAATGAAATGAAGCAAGCTGTAGCCCAACGCGGTGTAGAGTTTGAAGAATACCTAACATCAATTGGAAAAACTTTCGCTGACATGAAACTCGACTTCGCAACCAACGCACTCACTCGAGTAAAAGTAGCATTGCTGCTAAAGGAAATTGCAAAGCTCGAAGACGTAAAGGTTGAAGCAAAGGAATTGGATGCTGAGATCGTAAAAGTAGCAGAGAAGTACGAGAAAGAAGACCAGAAGAAGTACATCCAATCACCACAATATCGCGACTACGTAGAAATGCAGATGAAGAATAAGAAAACACTAGACATTCTACGAGACAAGATGGTGAAGTAGAATATAGTACGCAGTGCTCAGTTCGCAGTGCACAGGAAGAACCACCTCAGGTGGTTCTTTTGTTTTAATTAAATGTCCCCCTTCCCAAGGGGGACGCCAGGGGGTTGCCGTCGAATCTTGACCGCAGAATACTTCTAAGCTAATGTAAGCGCGAACACTGGATCCGACCTCGATCGGGAGCAATCATGGCAAACAAATTCTTCTCCAAAGAAATCACCTTGAAGGTCTCTGATCTAACGGTGTTACTCGTTATCGCAGCTCTTCTCATGTGCGGCGTCAACCTGGCTACATTGTACGGTGGTCGTGACACAGGAAAGGCAGAACTTCTCGCCACGATCGAGACCTGTCTGGAGCAAGAGCTCTCCAGCACCTCAGCCGATTGCGAGGATCCGAACTTCATGCTCTTTGTGACACCACAGGCCCACAAGGTGGTAGTCTATGTCGGTGACTCAAGTGCTCACCTTCGTGGCATGACCCAGCCCAAGCTCTTTGGGGTCAACTCGATCTTCAAGGATGCGAACAACGACCACCCATTCACGGGCTTCACGACTGGCGTCTTCGAACGCGACGGCGGCACGCTGATCATCGAGGAGGTTTCTGGTCGGTTCGAACCTGACCAGACCTACACGATCAACGACATGCTGATCTGGGACAACCACCAGAACAGCCCGCTGCTCGAACCGCAGGGCATGATCATCACCCGCGACGTCGACCAACAGTTCATCATGCCAGTTGGAGCGAGCTCGGTCCTTCAAGGCGACGGGCACCAAGTCGTCATCCAAGACATATCCGAAGAGACCCAACCCGAATACATCTTCGGCAGTTCACGCAAAGAAGGAACGTGGGGATCAGCTCGAGGATCCCGCTAGCGCCCTCGTGCGCAATCAACTACGCCCCAACTCGTACAACGAGTGGGGCGTTGATGCTTTATTTTCATAATACGTTCGATCGAACGTATTATGAAAATTGATATCTCTAAACGCAGTCTTTAAATCAGCCTCAAAAGCAATTTTGATAAATTCATAAAATGTCCGATCGAACATCGAATGGATAGAAAAAAAACACAGGGCCATCTAAGCGGTAAGTTGTCTATTTTTTCTATAAAAGAAGAACCCCCCACAAACCGTGAGTTGGACATGGGAGTCCTTCAGGTTTGATGGGGGTTGAGAGAGGGGGAAGAAAAAAGCTGTTAAGTCTAGCCGCTAAAGAAGATCGCCAAAGGCGAGTCAGTTCGCAGCTGGGCACGGTCAGAGTCGTACCAGACCCACTCGTTGTTCTTACGGGCAGGCTGGCAGCATGGGACCATCTCGTCTTGCGTGACCTGGTATACGATGCCCTCACTACGCATCAAGCGCTTGAGGGTATCCACCTCCTGACGAGTCCCGTGCGTTCCGAGAATCGTGTCGGCCCAGGACGCACCAAGGATCCAGACCTTTGGCTTCACAAAGTCGTTCCCTCTGATATTGACCGTGACTTCCTCGTAGAGGTGTGCCAGGCGCCCTTCGGGGTGAGGGTACACCATGAAGGTGCCTTGGTGGGCGCACATGATCACGTCTGCTTTATCGTTCATGATTTCTCCAGCAACCCCTCCGCTTTCACGAAGTAGGTCCTGAAAAAGGATCCTTCTTTGCTGCCCCCTCACGAATTGTGTGGTAGGCCCAAGGAAGGTTGTCAGCTGGTCCGTAGACTCAGCAGGACTGCAAAATATAACACAAAAACACGCTCTTGTCAATATAAAAGCGTGCTTTTTTAACTAAAATTGGCTGTTTTTTTAAATTAGACTTTATTTATTATTTTGATCCTATTCCCGTCGTTTCACGAAAAGCGCGAGCCTTCTGTTCAAGCTCAAGCTCCTTTTCAATATATTCCTTAAACTCACCGTACAAAACCTTCAGGCTCACAAACTCCTCTTCAAGAACCAAAATCTTTTCATGCTGCATTTGGAAGGTCTCGATGAAGTCTTTACGCCCACGATCTCGATACTGCTCAATGGAATAATAAATATACCCCATTCGCTCAACCGCATTGAAAAATCGACCTTCGATTGAATCCTCAGACTCCAATCGATACGCACTTTCATATTTATCACGAACCGATAATGGCAAATCCTTCAAAAGTGACATCGCCTGCTCGCGTTCTATCTCATTCAACATATGCTTAACGCGCCCATCTTGCTTTACCGCATACAAAATATCACCTGTGCGCCCCTCGCCAATATCGTGGAGCAAAGCTGCAAGCAATAGACGCTCACCATCGAGCTTCTGTGGTAAATCTCCTTGTTCTTCTTCAATCGCAACCATGGCGGCAGTTAATGCCACCGCTCGGAACGTGTGCTTTAATACCGACTCACGCTCATGCCTAGGCACAGAAGGAGAATTTCCCCATCTATGTACTTGCGAGAGCATCTCGGGGGTTTGTGTTAAAAAGTTTCCTAGCGCTTCAATGGGTTGCATATGCGCCCAGATTCTCATGCCAAGCCGTCGACGTCAAGAAGGTTTCACTAAAGGGCCGATCGGGACCTTAGTGAAACCTTTTTGATCAAACTAGCAATAACTTGATACAATGCAATCGGAAACAGGAGGAATGTCTCCTGATTTTATTTACTCAATGGCAACCCCCTCTAGCTCCCCCTTGGGAAGGGGGAGGACTGAACGCTATGCAAATAATCGCTACTATTTGGAAAGATCCTTACTATTTTGATCGCAATCAGGCCATGATTGAGGCCGGCGTTGATGTTTTGCGTATCAAATGTTCGCATTGGGGCGCTGATAAAATCTCAGAGGCGCTTGTGAAGGCCCGTGAGCAAATCGACCAATGCGATCGTGATGTGCAGTTGCTGGCTGATCTGCCTGAGGCAAAGCTCAGATTAGGAAAGTTTCCCCAAAATAAGATCGAAGTTGCTGAGGGTGAGGAATTTCGATTTCTGCATGGACCAGAAACCATAGATCCACAAGCCTACCTAACATTTCAAACCGAAAACCTGGCTGACTATCTTCGAGTGGGTGAGCAGTTCTATATTCAAGATGGGCAAATGAGCTTTGAGGTCGTAGCTATTCATAGTTCCAACGAATTTATTGCAAAAACATGCCACTCGGGCACGATCGTCCAATGCACTGGCATGACGATACCCCGCGCACTTGATCAATTAGACCATGTTGTCCCAATGATCGATGAGATACTTGAGAAGTTACCACAAAGTAAGCCTGATATGATCGCGTTTTCTTTTGTGAACTCCAGCGCTATGCTTGAGCAGCTTCTCTCGAAGCTCGATCGACACACAACGCCCGACTGGAACCCACGCGTAATCGCGAAGATCGAGTCTCAAGAGGGAGTCGACAACATCGATGAGATACTAGATCTTGCCCACGGCATCATGGTGGCCCGCGGCGACCTCGCCCTTACCGTTCCGTACGAATATCTTGGCCTTATTCAAAAACAACTTGTTGCAAGAGCTAGATCAAAAGGGAAGTACTCGATAGTTGCAACCGGAGCACTCACTTCTATGCTCACTCAAAACATTCCGCAACGCTCTGATATACTAGATGTTACAAATGCCGCTCTTGATGGCGCATCGGCTATCATGCTGTGCAACGAAACTGCTCACAGCGAAAATCCTGAGCGTGTCATCAAAGCAGCTAAGCGAATTATCAACGCGGTTGATTCATATTAGTACTTAATTAGATCGAATTCGATCAAACGACAACCCCCTCCAGCCTTCGCTCTGCAGAGCTTCGGACTGGCACAGCTAACTCCCCCTTGTCCATTCGACAAGCTCAGGGCACCCTGAGTTATATCGAAGGGTGGGAAGAGGGAGAACCGAACGCTATGATCCTTACAGTTCACATCAAACCAAACGCTAAAAACAACCAAGTGAAGGCCTGGCTTGATTCTGGAACTGTAAAAATTGACATCGCGGCACCCGCAGTCGACGGTAAAGCCAATCGAGCACTCATCGATTTCCTAGCAAAGCGACTTGGCGTAGCAAAAAGTTTAATAACGATAAAGCGCGGCCACTCAAGCCGCGTTAAACATGTGAAACTTCCGGATTCTGTAGACTTATCCGCTCTCAAATAGACATAGAAAATGCATACCATCCAGAGGCCCGTCCGACGGGCCGAAGGATCCCACCGCTATCTCAACGTTCGATCGGTTACGCACGGGATCTCTCGTCGTCTTTGGACTCCTCGAGATGGGTGTTTTTTTCTCAAGGCCTATCAACCCCGCCTTTATTCCAAGGATTGCATTTTAAAATTCGATACCCGCCTTTCAAGCCGCCCCAGACGACTCCATACTTTAAAATCGCGAGCTTGGCATATTCAGAACACGACGGATGAAACCTACAATAACCGTGCGGAAACAAAACCCTCATCGGACCATGGTCAAACGAGAGGGTTTTTTGATATGCGGTGATTGGCCAGGCCGCAACAGTGCGCCAATATCGAATTAGTCTTTCCATAATCCAGCTTTACGAAATACAGCAAGCAGTCTTTCTTCTTTTTGCACATATGTAAGTTCAAGCGCTTTAGCCGACGTAAGCAGAACCACATCAAACCCGGGCTTGATCGAATCAAGATGCAATCGAACAACCTCTCGATACTGACGTTTAACTCGATTACGCTTTACGGCGCTTTTATGAACCTTAAGCCCAACAACAACCGCAAACCGCGACTCATCCAAATCATTTTTTAAAAACTTAATCCCACAAACCGGATCAAAAACACTCTTTCCCTTTTTTACAGTGCCCTGAACCTCCAACTTTTTCTTAAGTCTATTCTTTTGTTTAAACATACGGTGTCAGTATAAAGTGACAACAGTAAATATACAATGTTGTCATCCTGAGCGACCGAAGGGAGTCGAGCCTGCCTGCCGGTAGGCAGGGGATCTACTAAAAGAAAAAACGGCTCATTGCTGAGTCGCTTTTCTTTTAAGCCATTCGGGCTGCAACTGTAAGTCGCTTTCGTCCTCTGGCTCGTCGGCGTTTTAGTACTGCGCGTCCGGTCTTCGTGAGCATTCGCTTTCGAAATCCGTGTTTTCGAGCACGGCGCCGCTTTTTTGGTTGGTATGTCCTCTTCGGCATAACTTAGTTATTACTGTCATTGATTTGATCAACAACATATTAGTCAAAGTGTCGAAACTATACTAACTATACGGTATTTTGTCAAGAATCGGGGATAAAGGTACAGTTCCACACACCATATCCACAACTTTTGCACATTTATACGATTTTATTGGTACTTGCTACCTGTGGATATCTGATATATTATTCACAGCGTCGACTGAGAGATATAAAATCTGATCTTTCTAAAATTCGATGAGGTGTTGGTATATGGGACTCATAAATCAACAGGTCACGAATTTTGTAAAGATCCGTTCTTACCCCCATTGCTTTATGAACACCCACGAACTATGGCAGGCCACCCTTGGCGAACTTGAGCTCAAGCTAAGTAAGGCTCACTTTACAACATGGTTTCGCAATACCTTTATTGTTGACTATGAAAACCACCAAGTGGTTGTGGGCGTTCCAAATACATTCACAAAAGCATGGCTCGAGAAGAAATATCACAAGGATATTTTAAACGCGCTTCAAAACATTACAGAACAGCCTTTGAAAGGACTGGGTTATCAAGTTGAAACACGCCCAGTTGAACCAAAGGCTATTGTTTTTGAAAGCGAAAAGCAGGCCGCCATCGCACCAGAGCCGCAACAAGCATACGAGGTTGCAGAAAGCCTAGGATTTACAACTGCAGATCAAGCGTCAGGTGGAACAAAGCCATCATCGCTTAACAAAAACTATACTTTCAACTCATTCGTTGTAGGAAAACAGAACGAACTAGCCTACGCAGCGGCCCAGGCCGTAGCGGCGCACCCAGGAGGCATATACAACCCTGTCTTTGTTTATGGTGACGTAGGACTAGGAAAAACCCACCTTTTGCAAGCTGTCGGTCACCACATAAAGAAGCAGAACCCCAACGCAAACGTCCTTTATGCGAGCTGTGAGCACTTCACTAACGATTTCATTCAAGCTGTTCGCTCAGGAAGAGCAAAGGAATTTAAAGATAGATATAGAACAGTTGATTTGCTCCTAATTGATGATATTCAGTTCATTACCGGTAAAGAAGGTACTCAGGAGGAGTTCTTCCACACCTTTAATGCCCTGCATCAAGAGAATAAACAGATTGTTATATCGTCTGACAGGCCCCCGAAGGCAATTGCCGCCCTTGAAAAAAGACTTCTCTCTCGTCTTGAATGGGGAATGTTAGTAGATATTGGGGCTCCGGACCTTGAAACCCGAATTGCGATCCTGCAAATCAAGTGTCAAAAGCGAGGGATCGAGCTTACGCGAGACATTCTTCACTACGTTGCTTCTAACATCTCATCGAACGTCCGAGAGCTCGAAGGTGCACTCAACAAAATTGTTGCCTATCACCAGTTCAAGAACTTGGATGCGACCCTTGAAACCGTAACACCAATCGTTGATGGATTTGATCTCAACACGATTAAGAAAACTGTTTCACCAAAACACATTATTCAAACAGTTGCAGAGTACTTTGACATCGACATCTCGGACGTTCTAGGAAAAAGTCGTGAAAAGCGCCTAGCCTTCCCAAGACAAATCATCATGTTCCTACTCCGAGAGGAGATGAGTATTTCATACCCTTCAATCGGACAAGAGCTTGGTGGGCGAGACCACACCACAGCCATGCACGCTTACACAAAGATCCAAAGAGTTCTAAAGGAAGACGACCAACTAAAGCGTGACTTAGACCTCATCAAGCAGAAGATGTACTCGGGGTAAAATTCTGTGGGTAGACTGTGCACCGCACGTGAACAACTATGTGTTTTCCTGTGAGCGAGCCTGAGTACAATATGTGCACAACAACAGGCTGAAAAAATCACGAAAAGTAATCCACAATAAACTCACCGGTTCCCTCACAGTAGATCCCTGTTCGTACACAAGTAAACGCCACCAATGTAAAACATAAACTGGAGTTTTACACACTGTCCACACCCCCTATTACTACTATTATTTATATAAATATATTTAACTTAATAATATAATAATAAGTCCCATGAAACTATCATGCACAAAAGAGAACCTTTCTCAGGGGCTCTCAATAACAAGCCATATAAGTACGAAGAATGTTAACTTGCCAATACTTAACAATGTTCTACTTAAGGCTGACCAAGGAGGACTTAAATTAATATCAACAAATCTTGAGATTGCACTTACTTGTTCTGTTCGGGGGAAACTAGAACAACAAGGTGAATACACAGTTCCATCAAAACTCTTTTATGAGTTTGTAAGTTTACTGCCAGACGATGTTGTTAATATGGATCTTCACGATGATGGTTTGTTTGTTTCTTGCGCTAAGGCAAAGACAACGATTAACGGAATCTCACCAGCAGAGTTTCCGCTTATTCCACCAGTAGAGGGAGAAGTTAAGTTTGAAGTTAACGTATCTGATTTTAAGAAAGCGCTAGCACAAACTTTATTTGCAACCGCGATGAACGAGGCGCGCCCAGAACTCACCGGAGTTTACATGAAGTTCAAGGACGAGAAGCTGATAATGGCAGCAACGGATAGTTACAGATTGTCAGAAGTTGAGATTAAAACACCATCGAGAGAACAGGAGTATGAAGTCATTGTGCCGCAGAGAACACTCTCTGAGCTAAGTAGGGTCTTCTCTGTGTTTAAAGACGACGTGGAGGCCTCACAGAGCGTTACAATGGAGCTTGCGAACAATCAAGTAGTCTTCCGTTACGCGTCTGTTGAGTTAATATCCAGAACTATCGAAGGAGTGTACCCAGACTACCGCCAAATTATTCCAGACAAGCACGAAACCAAGGTCGTTGTTGGACGTCGCGACCTCATCCAAGCTATTAAAAGCGTTAGTTTGTTTGCCAAACAAGGGCTTTATGATATTAAGATGAGCGCAAAGCCAGACGGAGCACTTACATTATTCGCACAAGACGCAACACGCGGAAAGAACGATGTTGATCTCAAATGTGAAATAGAAGGAAAAGAAAACACAATGGCACTTAACTATCGATATGTTCTCGACGGACTAAACGCAATGAATTCAGACGAAGTCGAGATAAAAATGATCGACCCCGCCAGCCCATTCGTCCTTGCCCCACACGGAGAAAACGCAGAAAAGTTCATCTACATAGTAATGCCGATCCGTCAGTAGTAACGCAGCGAATATCCCGAGCTTGTCGAGGGGCAGAAAAGAAAAAGATTAAAAAACCACCCCGATTAACTCGAGGTGGTTTTATTTATTTGTGTTACTCGACTATCTCTTCCTCGATCGCTTCTGTTGATTCTGACAAGTACTCAAATGGGTTGTCGGCGCTTGAGGTGCCGGTGTCGACGATTGATACTTGGACTGGTTCGATGTCGATGTCGTTTCCTGCGTCGTCGGTTACGAATCCGTAGAGCAAGTAATCACCTTCACCTGGCAGCGTCCAACTAACTGCATTTACAGCAGATGGTGCTTCGATGTGTGAGATCAAGCTCGTTGAGCTGTCCCAGAGATTTTGTGCGTACAGGGTCATCGAGAGAATATTTAATTCATTCATTTCTACTACCATTACGTAAGGCTCATCACTTACCCCAATTTCTTGATTATTAAATGGATTTGTAATTGTTACGTTTGCTGTATCAGCGTCTTCGGTTACATTGATTTTAATATCGTCACTTCCTTGGTTGTCGACGTCGTCATAGGCAACTACGGTCAAAGTATGTGTTCCTGCATCAACCCAGCTAGGTAGCTCAAGATCAATATCAGATGTGTTGCTAGTTTGTTTTACTATAATCCCATCAATTTGATATTCGATTCGATCAACCCCGCGGCGTGCAGTTGCCTTTACCTCAACCGAAAACTCGCGTCCGACCGAGTCGTTGTTATCAGGGGTTCTAATTGTCACACTTGGTTCGTTTCGATCAGTGTGAACGTCATCTTCTTCTGTTGGAATTTCACATTCCTCAAGTGGAGCTTGATCTTCTTCTAAGCTCTCATTGTAGTTTGCGATATATGTTTGAACTGATGATTCCCAACGTTCGTAAGCGCCGTCAACTGGCTCGCTTACAGTACCACCGGTCGGATCGTTTGGGTTTATATAGTAGAGAATATTGTGGTACTCACCACAAACCTTTGTTTCTTTGTATCTGTCTGGTGTTTTATCAGTTGCAAGCTTTCCTGAGGCAGTATCGATTGTTACTTCTTGGCTTGGCATGTTCCCATCAAGCACTGCTATTCCAGTTGTCGGAATTTCTGGTGCATTGAAGTATTCGATTGGTTGGTCAGCAAGGGCTGCATACATAAACTCATTCCAGATTGGAGCAGCGACTGAGCTTCCGCCGGAGCCATAATTCATTGCTGTTCCGTCTGTGTTCCCTGTCCAAACACCGGTTACAAGTTGTGGAGTGTATCCAATGGTCCATGCGTCTTTGTAGTCGTTTGTTGTACCAGTTTTTGCAGCAGCCGGACGAGATCCGAGCGTTAGGTATCCGCCAGCGCCAAAGAATGGTGCGCGTGCTGAGTCGTCGGACAACACATTTGTGATCATACGCGCTAGGTTTGTGTCGAGTGCGTCTTCCCCGTCGCTTTCTTCCCACTCTTGAAGTATTTCGCCGTCTGAATCTTCAACTTTCAATATTGAAACAGGTTCGTAATAAGTTCCTTCGTTTGCGAAGACCGAGTAGGCAGAAACGTGTTCGATGAGCTTTACTTCAGCGCCACCAAGCACCATTGAAAGTCCGTATTGTTCTGGATCAGTTAGTGTTGTGTATCCAAGTCGCTCTGCAAAATCAGCAGCGGTAGTCACACCAACCAAATAAAGCATTTTTACGGCCGTGATATTTAAAGATCCCTGAAGCGCACTTCTAATTGAGAGCGGACCGTGCTCTTCCAGGTCATAGTTGTTTGGTGAGTAAGACCCAGTGGTAGTTCCAAACTCAGTTTTTACATCCCACAAAATTGTGTTTGGTGTGTA
Source organism: Candidatus Uhrbacteria bacterium (assembly GCA_018673485.1). Classification (GTDB taxonomy): domain Bacteria; phylum Patescibacteriota; class Patescibacteriia; order UBA9934; family UBA9934; genus UBA9934. Next base: position 46,744 of record JABHCP010000007.1, on the reverse strand, counting down.
ACCTTCTTCAAAGCCAGCAGTGTAAACGATTGGTTTAAAAGACGATCCAGGTTGCAGTGGTTGTTGAGTCACATTAACTTGACCGTCAATTTCGTCATCAAAATAATCAACAGAGCCAACCATTGCCAGTATGTGACCGTTATCCGGGTCGATTGCTACAAGTCCAGAGTTATTAAATCCATAAGATTCAGAACGCGCATCGCGGTTATTAACTACTGCATCTTGCGCTGCGTTTTGCATGTCAAAATCGATTGAAGTGATCACGGTCATTCCACCTTGTTCTACTTCTTTCTGTCCGTACTCTTCTTCTAGCTGTTCCTTTACCCATAGTACGAAGTGAGGGGCTTCGATGTCTGAAAAATAAGTGGTAATGCTAGTGTCCTCTAACATTGCAGTATCGGCCTCTTCCTGAGTTATGTAGCCGAGCTCTGCCATGTCACCCAAGATCCAGTTACGACGCGCTTCAAGATCGTCAGGATTGTTAAGGTAGTAAGTTGTTGCTTGTGGAAGTGCTCCGAGTGTTGCGGCCTGAGCTAAACTTAAGTCTTCAACAGCTGAGTCGTAATATGCGCTTGATGCAGCTTGGATTCCATAGTTGCGAGATCCATATGGGATCTCATTTAAGTAAAGCTGCATGATTTCATCCTTGGTATACCTGCGTTCAAGCGCTAGCGATAATAGTATTTCTTTTACCTTTCGCGTCCATGTTTTTTCATTAGAAAGAATCGCATTTTTAACTAATTGTTGCGTGATTGTTGATGCACCTTGAGATTTGCTTAGCGTTATAACATCAACAAAGATGGCTCGCATGATTCCTTTGTAGTCAATTCCACTGTGCTCGTAAAAACTTCTATCCTCAGCTGTGATCGTTGCCCAAACCATGTATTCCGGGATCTGATCAAGGGTAACTAAAGTACGCTTTTCATCCCCTGCGATTTCATATAAAAGATTTTCTCCAGTGTTGTCGTATATCTTGGTGGATTGTGGCACTTCACGAATTGTAAGTGAGTTTGGGTCAGGGAGGTCTTTAGAGATCCACGCGAAAGCACCAAGAAGCATTATGCTGCCAAGCAAGGCGCCGGCAATGAGAAGTAAAACTACGTTTTTCACAAGAGTTGCTCTGTCAGCTTTTTTTAAATATGAAAAGTATGTTTGAAGCTTCTTTTTCCAACCCTTTTTTCTGGAACTTGCCCACGAATGTGCGCCTCGGCGAGGTGATTGCGGTCGACTCATATCAAAGTATTTATTTTTTCTGATGCGCGAAGTATACGAGAAATTAGTGATTTTGGCAAAAAAGAGGTGTTTTTTTCTATGCTAATTTTGGCCCAAATTCAGACTTATCCGTTGACTTTTAGGGTCAAATATGCTACTATTATGATCCCTCGTACAACGGGGGATTTTTGATACCTGTAAAAAGGTGCCTAAATCCAACTGTTGGGCGGGTCGTCGATTGAGTGAGAATTCAGCTAAGGAATGTTATTAAACATCCTTTAGTTAAATTCTTATATTAACCTGAGGATTTTACTAAAAATCCTTATATCCTATGAAATACATATCTCTTAAGGAGGTTATAAAAGTAACTAAAAAGTCTCCGATCGAGTGTGCATTAATTGGACTTATAACTTTTGCATTGGCCTATGTTGTTTTACCAATTGAAGCCTCAGCAAGTGTGGACCTGGATTACACTAATCAAGCATTGGCGCTTGAAATAGACGCAATCCAGAACAACTTCCGAAAGTATGGAGAGTTGCCTGCGTCTGACTTGCGAGGACCAGCCTACACCATTACGGTGCCGGCAACAGCCTACAATTCACTTCCATGGCAGACTGACGATACTCCATTTATTACCGCATCCGGAACAACTACACGACACGGAGTGCTAGCGGCAAACTTTTTACCCATTGGTACGCGCGTAAAAATTCCTGAAATCTATGGTGATGATATTTTTATCGTTGAGGATCGTATGAACTCTAGATATTGGGAGCGAGTAGATATTTGGATGGAAGAGTATGATGACGCTATCGAGTTCGGATATCAAAACATTAATATCGAGGTTTACCCAAACCAATAAAATAAAAAAATCTCGCCATGTGGCGGGATTTTTTGTTTAGTCCACCATTCCCTCCATCCCGAGGCGTATGCCGAGGGATCCCTCCTTACGTCGGGATGGGTGTGGTGTGGGTCTTTTTTTGTTTAACATGAAATGCTAAGATGTACTCAGTAATAAACAATATATATGAAAAAAGTATTTTTAGGGTTATTTGCTCTAGTTCTGTTGGGTGCTGGGTGTATGCCAAGTACCGCTGTAGAGGGAGATTGGTTTTTGGCATTTGATTTGCCAAACGAATGGGTGACGGTTCGTCAGTATCAGCTTGATAGTGAGCCGGTACCAATTGAGGAGGGCGTTTCTCGCGAGATTTCTGACATTGTACTTCAAAGTACATCAGCAAACGTCTATTCAAGCTCAGGTTACATGCCAGAGACAGAGGCGTTCCAAGCCCTTGGTGATGTCAATATGGATGATTTCACATATATCCGAGCGTTGAAGCTTGATGAGCGTCGAGTTATTCCATCAGAGTCCGAAGACCTTGGTGACGGGTTTTATCGTTTGAAGCTTTGTGAAGATGGAGATGAGTGTCAGATCGCTGGTAGACTTAACTATGATTACTACTTTGTCACAGAAGACTCAAAATATCAGTTCATGGTTTGGCAGCAGGGGCGGGACATGGATGATGCTCAAGATGTGATTCTAAGTGCAGAAGTAGTAACGTTAACAGAGTAAAAATAAAGCGAATATTTATGAAAAAGATTATATTATCATTGGCGATAGTTGCGGTTAGTGCGATGATCGCAATGCCAGCGTCAGCTGCACTTGAGTTCCCAACAGTGGCAGATATCGAACCAGGAACACTTATTAAGAGTGCGGCATCGAGCACAGTTTATTATTTTGGTAATGACGAGCTGCGTTACGGATTTCCAAACGAAGCTACATTTTTCACTTGGTACGATGATTTCAATTCAGTACAAACAATAGCGGTTTCTGAAATGGACATGATTGCCTTTAGTGGAATGGTAACTTACAGGCCACAACTTGGAAACGAGGGCGCAACCACAAGACTCTTAAAGCTCTCAACAGGATCGGAAGTTTATGTTCCAGTTGGTAGTAATATGCTCGCTGCAGTTAAGAATGTAGACAACGCCAACGCAATGTTTGGTGAAGACTGGACAGGGCTTGTAGACATGCTTCCAAATGAGTTTATTCCGCATTATACGGTGTTGTCTGGTGTGTTGGCCGATGATGTAATCTTCATTGACCTTAATGATTACACGATTTCAGACAGCATAGACTTGTTTAGTGCTACAGGAGTTATGATGTACGAGGACCCACTACGTTTTGCAGCAATCGACGAGGACGACGATCTTGAGGACGACGGAGACAACTGCACAGAGTCATATTGCGGGTACAACGTACTCACTGTCTCTCAAGGAGGTACTATAAAATTTGTAAATTACACATCAGAAACACTAACTGTTCGAGAGTCAGACGATAATTTATTTACAACAGGAAAAATAGAGCCAGAAGAGATTATCGTTCTAACCATTGACCTCGAACCAGGAGAGTACAACTTCCGAGCAGACGAAGACTGGGACATGATGGGAGTGTTGATTGTTGAGTAAATTAAAATTATATTTTTAAATAAAATTATATGGTAGATGGAAAAAAGAATTTTGCGCTTGATATGGTCAGAAGCGGTCGAGAAAAAGGGATAGAGAAAAGAGATGCCGAGAAAAAAAAGGCGCTGGATTTGAAGAAGGTCGAGAATATGGCACGTGGTATTAGGGAGGGGGCTCAGGTTATGGCTGTCGCACGTTTTGCTGAGCGCATTGGAGAGATTGATCCGTATAATCCAGGTTTGGTGACTGTGGAGAGGGCTCTTATTGAGCTTGGCGAGGCGGACCCCGAGACGATTAATGGATTGGATTGGAGAGAATTGCTTGCAAACCTTCAAGAAGCCGCAAATGCATTTTTGGACGAAGAGGGCCAGTATTATAAACCAGAGGCAGAGGCAATTTTTGAAGAAGCAAAGAGTATGGCGAGTTTTGATGAGGAGGATGTCGTAGAGAGTGAGTCTGAGAAATTCTCGGATAGATTTCGGATAGGGGAGGTAGATGCTGGTGTAGCTTGGGATGATTCTCTGAATAACTACACCATAGTATGGCATGGCTTGGAGCCATCTGTTCTTACCCAGCAAGAAGCTGCAGATTTTAAACCTTCCGATCTTCATTATTCCATCAAAAAAATAGGAAAAAATGAGGCTGATGCAAAGATGGTGTTTAATGAATTTAAACGATTGGCAGAATCTGGTATGAGTAGTGAGGAAACATATCGAACCATGATAACGTTTTTGCAGGATGAGGCTTTTGAGCGCAACTCAGAAGAAAAGTAGTTTTCGATCATAAAAACAAAAACCACCCCTTGCGGGGTGTTTTTGTTTTTCACTCATTTACGGTTCAACCCAAATGATTCGTAATTAGTGATAATTTTATTGATGCCCTTATCGAACGTGAGCCCTTCGACTCTCTTCGTTCGCTCAGGACATCCGTAACAATTCGATGTATCAAATTGTTACGGATGGAGGCCACGGTCGGACTCGAACCGACGCGTAACGGTTTTGCAGACCGTCGCGTTAACCAGCTTCGCCACGTGGCCATATCATAAATTTATAGAAAAGAACTACTTGCGACCACCATCGAAGGTGAGTGACGGAGTCGCGCCTGTCACGTCGTTCGCGAACGACGTGACGTGCCCGCCAAAGCTCCAGAGGAGCGTCGGTGGGTTAACTAGCTTCGCCACGCTGTGTCCGTCGTAGCTTTATGCGAAGACGGATGGCCACGCGAAGAGTGTAGCAGGTTTAATTACTCTTTTCAAGCACAAGGCCCGCTTTGAAAGCGGGCTGTTTTTATCTACTATTATCTAACTTCCTGCAGTATTCTGACTATTTGATCGAGCTCTAGTGATGCTAGGTTTTTTGGTACAACTTCTTCTGCTGCTTTTTGAACGTCGGTGTGCATGCTTTCAAATACTTCATTTTTTAAAGCCTCTGGCGCGCATAGGACTAGGTCCGCATCTTCAGCTTTAAGCTCTTTGAGTAGGTATTTTGAAAGTGATTTGTACATTGCTTGGCGAACATTCCTCTTGTCTTCGTCAAAATCACGCGGCCCGTCGTGACTGGTGCCACTATTCGTGCCCTCTTTATCAACTTCTTTAGCTTTGAATCCTTTTACCTCCTCAATCTCGCGCTCTTTAGCAACGTAAACACGCGCAAGCTCGTTATTCGTGACGACCACATATGTCTTTTGTTCGTATGGGGGATAATGTTGGGAGATTTGCATATGCATTCATTATAACCCAGAAAGTAGAAGGTAGAAAGTAGAGGGTAGTATTCAGATCAAAAACTACATTCTACATTCTACTCTCTACATTCTTTGATTATTAACTACAAAGCGTTATAATGTCCGTGATATGAAAGGGGGACTCAAAAACCGTGCGGGTTTTTTCATTAGAGAGATCGTTTTTGGTTTTGAAGATTCTTTGGTTTCTACTCTGGGCGTTGTTACTGGTGTTGCGGTGGGATCACAGAGTCAGTTTGTGGTAGCGCTAACCGGTGTGGTTTTAGTTTTCGTTGAAGGACTTTCAATGGCGGCCGGAAGTTATTTATCATCTAAGTCAGCGCGCGAAGTTTTTGAGGATCGTAAGCGTCAAGATGGAGCTAGGCTTTTGCAGGAAAGAATCTCGGATAATGAGTCGCTCGAGCAGGCACTTAAGCGCAAGAAATTTACCAAAGATCAAATCAATCGCATTGCAAATGTGTTGACTCAAGAGCGAAAGCTTTGGATGCGGGAGGTGCAACGTTGCGAGTACAGATTCGCGCCTGCAGTTTCCGGATCACCGGTCGCATCAGGGGTTGTAATGGGCGCGTTCTATTTGGTTGGTGGGATTTTTCCATTGCTACCATACTTCTTCATGCCTGTGATGGAAGCCATTGTCCCGTCGATCATTATTACTGGCATTGTGCTGTTTGGGCTAGGAGTCGCTAAGGCAAAGGTTGTTGGCGGGCACGTGCTCAAGAGTGGTTTGGAGATGACGCTAATCTCGCTAAGTGCCGCAATGGTTGGTTATTTGCTTGGTAGACTGGTGGCAACTTATTTTGGAATTGATATTTACTAATACATGTTCTTGCATCGACTTCAAAAAATTCATGCGACGGAATTTCCTAAAGGCCTTGAGTGGCTCAATGGAGATTCGCACACACTCAAATCACTCAAAGGAAAAGTGGTGCTTTTAGATTTTTGGACCTACTCATGTATTAATTGTATTAGAACATTCGATCATTTGCGCGACTGGCATAAGCGATACGCAGACAAGGGTTTGGTGATAATCGGCGTGCACACTCCGGAGTTTGATTTTGAAAAAGAGAAAGCGAATGTTGAAAGTGCGATTAAAAGATTTAAGATTAAGTATCCAGTAATTCTTGATTCAGATTATAAAGTTTGGACAGCATACACTAACCGTTGGTGGCCTCGTAAGCTTCTTTTAAACAAAGATGGTGAGATTGTTTATGATCACATCGGTGAAGGAGGATACGCAGAGACTGAAGCCGAGATTCAAAAAGCTTTGCGTGATATTGGTGTAGAGGATCTTCCCGAGATCGCACCCGACGTATCAGTTGGCGGGGGGATTTGCTACAGAACAACACCAGAAACTTATTTGGGATTTTTACGTGGTCGTTTTGGCAACGCACACGGCGTTATTCCAGGTAGTGAAGTTGATTTCAATGACAAGGGCGAACACCAAGACGATTTAGTATATCTGCACGGACACTGGACGGTGGATAAGGAGCAATTAAGTCACACGAGAGCGTTAGCAAGTGCGAACGAATACTTAGCACTCAAGTACAGCGGGTTTTCTGTGAACTTAGTGGCAGGGTCACTAAAGAAGACTCGAGCAGCCGAGGTTGAAATTGAGCTTGACGGTCACCCATTGCCAGAGGACATGTTGGGCACCGACGTTGAGATGAAAAACGGCAAAGCAATTGTAAAAATGACAGCATCAAGAATGTACAACTTGGTTGATTCAGATGTTTATCACAAAGGAACATTGAAACTAAAAACATCCTCAGATCATGTTAGCTTTTACGCATTCACTTTTGGTGGATGTAAGGGGCAGTAATTAGTGCGCAGTACTCAGTACGCAGTTTAAGATAACCAGCGAAAGCTGGTTTTGTATTTAAGGTCCCCCCAGCCTTTACCCCCCTTTTCCATCTCGAGGAGCGAAGACCCGTCTGACGGGTCGGAGCGACGAGAGATCTACTAAAAGCTGAGAACCCCACGCGCCAGTTGGCGGTGGGGTTTTGACGTGCGTGTTGGCCGCGGGGGCCTAGTGCCTGAGGTACGGATTGTCCTGTGGTAGCCGGGTTCTGACCTCGAGTGGTATTTTCGTGTTGAGCTCTAGCCCGAGCTCTTCGAGGATTTCCTTGAGCTCGTTGAGCGTCCCGCGTCCGAAGTTCTTGATCTCTGCAAGCGCCCTCTTGTCGGTGTACTCGACGAACTCCCAGACGTACCAGATGCTGTGGAGATTGAAGCAGTTCGCTGCGCGAATCGAGAGCTCGATATCATCCCACGTACGGGAGAGATTTTCGATCATTTTTGCACTGAAGTCGGGGTGGGGGAGCTGGGCCTTGATCTCGTCCGGGCATCCCATGCCAAGGCTGAGTCCGAGTTCGGCTAGCTCCACTTTGATTTGACCAAAGCTCTTGCGCCCCAAGCCGCGGATATGGAGTACCTCGGCCTCAGTTTTTTCAATGAGTTGCCAGATGTATACCATGGAACCATCAGGCATGTCATAGAAGCCAAACCGGAGAAGTTTTTTCACGCGTTTCGAAAGCACTAACTCCTCGATGGGCTTGGAGAGGGTACAGATGTCGTACTCGGCGCACATCTCCGGTGCATGCTCAGCTTCGAGCTCCTGGATGCGGATCTTAGCAGTCTCGAGTTCAGCCTGCAGGCGAGCATTGTCAGCTTCGAGTCGCAGGATCTTGATTATAAGTTCTTGACGTGTGGTGGCGGGTTCGGACATGGGTATCCTCAGCGCATATAGCGCAGCGGTGGTTAATGGGGCGAAATACGTAGGAACGGCTGATTAGATTAGCTAAAAAGTGACAAACTGTCAACCAACACGCTCCGTGGTAGAATTGTTGACAGAAGGCATAAAAACACATATCCTAGGCCATTAAAGAAGACAGTTAGCTTATTTGAAATGTTTCACAATGTTGACGATCGTCCAATATGTGAAACATGTAATTTATGAAAAAGTCACAAATTTATCTTGATCACGCTGCTGTAACGCCAACTCGCAAAGAGGTGGTTGATTTGATGCGTAAGATAGAGAATCTAGGGCTAGGCAATCCGTCGAGCATGCACATGAAGGGTAAGGAGGCTCGAGATTTAATCGAGAGCGCTCGAAAGATGGTGGCTGACGCGATGGACGCACGAGCTGACGAGATTATTTTTACAGGCAGTGGAACTGAGTCTGACAACATGGCAATTTTAGGAGCTGCTCGAGCTCATAAGGATAGCGGTAGGCACATCGTCTCGTGCGTGACTGAGCACCCAGCCGTTCTTGAGGCGCTTCGACATTTGGAGGAGAAGGAGGGGTTTGAGGTGACATTGTTGAATGTCGATGAGTACGGACGTGTTTCGATTAGCGACGTTGAAAAAGCATTACGTGATGATACGATTTTAGTTTCAATCATGTATGCGAATAATGAGATCGGTACGATTCATCCGCTGGCAGATATTGGACGAGCAATAAATAAATACAAAAAACAAAATAAAACATCATATCCGCTTTTCCACACCGACGCCTGTCAGGCATTTGGGTATTTGGACATGCGAGTTGAGGCTCTGCACGTTGATTTGATGACAGTCAACTCCTCAAAGATTTACGGACCGAAGGGTGCGGGTGCATTGTTCATCAAACGTGGAGTCAAGATAGAGCCAATTATGTTTGGTGGTTCTCAGGAGCGTAGGCTTCGACCAGGAACCGAGAATGTTGCAGGGATAGTTGGATTTGCAAAGGCGGTTGAGCTGGCTCGCAGTGATCGAGAGCGAGAAGTTAAGCGTCTCACAAAACTTCGAGATTATTTTATTGATGAGGTTAAGGAGCGAGTTCCAAAAGTTCGACTTAACGGTCACGCAATAGACAGACTTCCTAACAACATCAACATTTCATTTTTAGATGTAGAGGGCGAGGCGCTTTTGCTCTATCTTGATGCGCGAGGTATTTACGCATCTTCAGGGTCAGCGTGCACAAGCGAAAAGTTGGATCCAAGCCATGTGATTTTAGCCCTTGGAGTTCCCTTCGCAGTAGCACACGGAAGTTTACGCTTCAGCCTAGGCCGGTCAACAACAAAGAAAGATCTGAAACGCGTACTTGAAGTTCTTCCAGAGATCGTCGAGCGCTTGCGCAAGATGAGTCCAGTGAAAACATCAATCGAGTATACGAATTAACATATTACGAAGATCGGACGGTTTCACTAATTGAACGATCGTTCAATTAGTGAAACCGTGATTTATTAAACAGGTATGGCAATGCAGGCAACACATGTAAGATTTGCGCTCGAGTTTGAGGGGTTGCTTGGAATTGTGAATCAGGGTGAGTATCTTGCGGGAGTGATGTATCCTGATTCTCGGTACACAACCGGTATTGATAGAGCGTGTACGCACGATTATTCAATCGAACCCAAAGATTTGCTCACAGGCACTGATTTTGAAAAAGGTTGGAAGATTCATGTGATCTATGACAAGCTAGGCGGAGAGCTCTTAAAGAAAGTTTTCAATATTGATTTAATAGAATCTGCGTCTTCTGATGCTTGGTATAAGGTTACGGCTGCGAAATTATATGAAGATATTGAATCATGGCGCGTGATGGGTGTAAGTGCAGACTTGATGTCGCAGATAGTAGTTCACGATTCCCCGAACCAAGAGTCTAAGAACAAGATTTTTAAATGGTATGATTTGCAAAAAGACGTTTATACGAATAAACCAGCTCGACTAGAGGCATATCAACCACTTCTGGACTGGTATCAAGAAATCGATCCCACAATCAAAGAACGTTGGTTGAATGAGTATGATAAGTTGGTTGTCGATCCAAGGAAATGTGAAAAAGTATTGTTGATTTTTGATCAAGTTAAACAAAAAGTACATGACGGACTACAAGGCTAAAGAAGTTAAGGGCACCAAGGGTGATATTGTGAGCGCGGATAAGTCGCACTCATGGTTTTATTCAGATATTGTTAAAGAGCACTTTTTTAAACCACAGAATTTTTTGGAAGGGGAGCTTAAGGAAAGCGAATATAATGCTGTGGGCCGTGTTGGGTCACCGGCTTGTGGCGATGAGCTGAAAATTTGGTTATGGATCGATCCAAAAGATGAAAAGATTAAAAGGTTTTGGTGGAAGACGTTTGGATGTGCGTCGGCTATTGCTGCAACTTCGATAACATCAGTAATTGCCACTGAAAATAACGGATTAACCATTGATGAGGCTCGCAATCTCAAACCTCAGGATATTGTAAAACGTCTTGGTGGTTTGCCTCCGCGCAAAATTCATTGTTCAGTACTAGCCGATCAGGCATTGCGTGACGCGATTGATGATTATTATCGCAGAACTGAACAATCTGATAAAATAAGATCAATTAAGTAATATAAATTCCCTCCTTCAAAAGGATGGGTCAGGGGAGGTCAATAAGGTCTGATTTTAAAGATTAGAAACCCCCTCCAGCTCCCCCTTGAGGAAAAAGGGGGAGGGGCTAGATAAATAAAACTATGAAAATTACAATCAAAGTAGACCCAGATTTGTGTATTGGCGCTGCAAGTTGTGTAGCGATTGACGATTCAAGTTTTGAGATGAATGATGAGAATAAAGCATACGTTCTCGATCATGGAAAAGCAGCTGATGAATCAAAGTACGAGCGCGAAGTTGAAGTTACGCAAGAAGAATTAGATCGAGTATTGATGGCGGCGCAGAGTTGTCCTACACTTGCTGTGATTGTTACCGGTGAGGATGGAAAGCAGTTGTACCCTGAGGTTTAACACATTGGAGGCGTTTCACCCTCCAAACCACCCGACTTACTTTCTTTGTTCGCCTCAAAGAAAGTAAGCAAAGCCATGGCGGAGCCAGGTCCGGCTCCGCCGGAAAAGAGCCTTTTCAGAGAGTCCCACGGCCACAAAGAATGATGCGGCCTGCAGTCAATGTTTTTGGGTGACTATGAATGAACTGATTGCCAGTTCGGTCGGCACTTCGACAGGCTCAGTATTTACAACAGGCTCCCTCTCAGACGGGGTGATTTGACAATGAATGAACGGGGGCTAACTGGCGGAACATTGCCGGGGGACTGAAGCGAGAGATAAAAGGTGGTTCTAATAATAAAAAATCATATGAAATTTGTCATTATTGGTGGGGGTGTTGCGGGGACTACGGCAGCTGAGGAGATTCGCAGGCAAGATGCGAGTGCTGAAATTACGATTATTGAGCAGGAGCCGCATCGGCTTTATTCCAAAATTTTATTGGCAAAATATGTAACCGACGAGATTGATCGTGATCGGTTATTTTTAAAAAGTGAGAAATGGTATACGGACAAAAATATAGAACTCATGAGTGAAGCTCGAGTGCTTAGGATTGATTCAAAGAATAAGTTTGTGGAAACGTCAGAGAAGCGTGAAATTCCCTACGACAAGTTGATAGTTGCGACTGGACAGCAACCAAAAATGCTTGAGGTCGATATGCGCGGGATCGCATATTTTCGCACACTCGATGATGCGGAGATTCTAAAGTCATCAATCGCACATCTTAGAACCAAACCAAAGGAGCAAAGGAGAATTATTGTTGTGGGCGGTGCGTTTATTTCCATGGAGTACATTCATATTGCTCAAGCGCTGGATATTCCAATTTCTATCATTTTGCGCTCTGGTGGATTTTGGTCGCGAGTCATATCACAAGAGTCGCAAGAGAAATTGTTCAATAAAGCACGTGAATTAGGCATTGATATTCATATAAACGAGACCTTTGATATTTTAGGTGAGTCAGAATTTGAGGGAGTGAAGCTTTCAAGCGGCGTGGAGATCGGCGGATCTATTTTAGCAGTTGGTGTTGGTGTGCAAACGGATGGACAGTGGGTTATTGAGTCTGGATTTGATGTTGAGCGTGGAGTGACTTGCAGTAAGTCTTTGGAGGTTCAGGAAGATATCTACACCATCGGTGACGTTTGCGAGTTTGAAGATGGTATTATGGACCGAGCAATGCACATAGGGAATTGGACCAACGCAATCATGCAAGGAAGGTGTGCAGCGACCAATGCTTTGGGCGATAAGTGCGATTACGAATTTGTAAGTTCGTATGCAACACGGCTCGGAGATATCGAGATTACATTCATCGGAGATACCGATAGGTCAATCGCGCAGGACGTTCGTATGTTGGAGCAAGAAGGATCAACCATCGAATTATTTGATCGAGGCGGTAGGACTGTGGGAGCGGTAATACTTGGTCTAACTCCAGAGCGTGCAAAAATTACAAAAGCAATTCAAGAAAAGAAACTCTATGAGCACAATAAATCCATTGGATAACCCAAAGACTTTCACAAAGTACGACAGTGCTGACATTGCATTTGGAGTCGAGAGGCTCAGTCAGCAATTGAAAGCGGCGTTTGAGGGTGTTGAAACCGTAAACGTACCTAAGGCTTATAAAGCGGTCGATCACGTTTTAATTATTGGGATGGGGGGATCTTCTTTGGGTGGCCATGTGTTGCAGACCGGGCTTTCAGATCGACTTAAGGCTTCGATTGATCTAATGCGCGGATATAGTTTGCCAAAATGGGTTAATTCAAAAACATTGGTGATACTCTCGAGCTTTTCAGGAAATACGGAGGAGGTATTATATGCAGCCAAGCAAGCAAAAGCGCGCGGTGCAAAAGTAATGGTGATTGCCAGTGGCGGAAAGCTTGCATCTCTTGCCAAGCGTCAGAAGTACCCAGCTTATATCTTTAAACCTGGCGACCTAGCTAAGGAGCCAAGACTCGGAATCGGATTTTCAGTTGCTGGGATGCTAGGGCTATTGGAATCTGTTGGTTTGGTAAAGATCTCTAAGAAAGAAAAGTTGGCCTTGGTCAGTGCGATGATCGAGGTAGTTGATAGTTGTGCGCTTGATGTGTCGGAAAAAGAGAATCCAGCGAAGCAAGTTGCGCAAGCTCTAAAGGGGCGACCAATGTTCATTGTTGGCGCTGAACATTTAACAGGCGTTGCACATGTTCTGGTAAATCAGATCAATGAAACTGCAAAGCAGTTTGCGCAGTTGCACGAATTACCAGAATTGAATCATCACCTCATGGAGGGGCTTGCTTTTCCAAAGGGAATGTTTTCAAAATTTACAGTTTTGATTTTAAAGTCTGGTCATTATCACACTAGGGTTCAAAAACGTGTACCTATCACTGCGAAAATTTTTGAAAAGTTGGGTGCTGAAGTGATTGAGTATGAAGCGCGAGGCGCGTCGAAGTTTGAAGAGGTAGCAGAAGTGTTGCAGTTCGGAAGTTTTGCGAGTTATTATCTAGCCATGCTCAATAAAGTTGATCCAATCGACATCCCACACGTAGAGTGGTTCAAAAAAGAGTTGTCAAAATAATCGAACATTAAAAGAACCGGTAGACGCCGGTTTTTTGATTTATGCACTGAGCACCCTCCTTCGCCCTCTGGGCTTCGGGCGGGCACGGCTGTATACCGCCTACTGCATACTCCGTGTTATAATAATACCGTATGAAAAAGTATGCATTAACATTTTTATTGTCCTTTGCGATGCTGGGTGTTTTTGTGCCTAGTGTTCAGGCTCAATCAATCGCAGGTAGGTATGCCGAGATTCAAGATCAGGGACTTATCTTTGCCGGTATTTGTTCAAGCGCGAGTGCAGCGTGCGAATGCAGAGACCATGGTAAGTGTACGCTCGAGGACATGATGCAGCTTTTAGTTAATTTGAGCGTTTTCATCTTTGGAATCACTGGTTCTGTGATGATGTTCATTTTAGTTTATGGAGGTATGAAGTGGATTCTAGCCCATGGTGAAGCTGGAATGGTGGACGAAGGAAAGAAGGCGATTATCGGAGCCTTGGTGGGATTGGCGATTATTATGGGTGCATATGCCGTTATTAACGTTGTCGTTTCTGTTATTACAACTGGAGAGATTCCAACGACGGATATTGAAGATACAATCGATAATGCAGTAGATGGCGCCGGGGCTGCGGATATCATTCAGACGCAATAGAAAAATCTTGATATAATATTTCTATGAAAAAGATTAAGGCTATTATCGTGAGTGTAGGAGCGCTGGCTATGCCATATATAGCACAAGCTCAGGTCACTCTTACTAATCCTTTGGGTGAGAACGATGTACGAGTGATCATCGGAACAGTTATTAGCGGCGCATTGTCCGTTGCCGGAACATTGGCGCTTCTGATGTTTGTATATGGTGGCATCCTGTGGCTTACAGACATGGGAAAAGGAGATCAGGTGAAAAAGGGAAAGGACATTTTGGTTTGGGCGACTCTGGGGATCATCCTGATTGCTGGAGCGTATGTTTTAACAGACGCAATCTTCAGCGCAGTTCTGACTGGAAGCGTCTAAGAGCTGATGTTTAAATTGTTGAAGGTGTTTAAAGTGTTTACTCTGAAATAAACAACTTAAACATCTTCAACAAGCGAGATATAATCGAGCGATTCAACTATTTAATATTATTAATCATAAAACACTATGACAAAAGCGCTATCACTATTCGCACTTAGTTTCTTAGTAGCGATCCCTCTGTTGGGAACAATGACTTTCGCTACAAACGTTCCTGTTGCTCACGCACAGCAACTTGATACTTCAGATTTCTTTGATGACGATTTTTCAGATAGTTCAGGGCTCGGACAAGCCAACCTAAAAGAGACTATTGGGAATCTTATTCGCGTTTTCCTTGGATTCCTTGGAATTATTGCAGTAGTAATGGTTCTCTTGGGTGGATTTAAGTGGATGACAGCAAGTGGAAACGAAGACAAAGTCTCGGAAGCGAAACGACTCTTAATTGCTGGTGTTATCGGACTGGCGATTATCTTGTCAGCGTTTGCGATTACAAGTTTTGTGATCGATTCCGTGATTACCGCCTCAGCTGGTTAAATTTTCTTATGACCTTTTGCCAGCACATACGTGCTGGCACTTGGCTATGCGAAAATACATCGCCCTTGCAGCCGTTGCGCTGCTTCTTGGCCCCACACTTGTCTTTGCGCAGCTAGATCCATCCGAAACTGGCTTGGATGCTACAGGTGCCGAGGTTTATGGAACTCTTGATCAAACTCTTGGTCAATGGGTTGGAACTAAGATTATTACCCCAGCATTAGCGCTCGTTGGTCTGATCTTTTTGGTACTGATGGTATACGCGGGATTCCTATGGATGACAGCCGGTGGAGCCTCCGATCAAGTTCAAAAAGCAAAAGACTTAATGATTCGTGCTGTGATCGGTGTAATAATTATCACAGCAGCATACGCCATTACGACATACATCTTTACAGCGCTCAACGCCCCATCATTATGAAGAAGTTAGTTTTTTCAATTGTTTGTTTGGTGCTGGCGAGCCCCGTGACTGTTTGGGCGCTTGATTTCACTAGCCAAGTTGACGATGCGCAGGGTCAAGTCGGGTTCTCAGAGGCTACTTTGCCAGTAATGATTGGTGGTATAATCGGTGTTGCGCTTTCGATACTCGGTATAATATTATTGTTGATAATGATCTACGCAGGATTCCTGTGGATGACAGCTGGTGGTGAGACGGATAAGACTAAGAAGGCAAAAGATTTCATGATCAATGCCGTGATTGGACTAATTATCCTATTGGCAGCGTATGCAATTTCGAATTTCGTTATCGATTCTATACAGTTGGCTATATAGCGTAGGATTACAAAAAATGTTAAAATAAGATTACTAATTAAAAGAGTTATTAATTTATTACTATGGGATATCTCAAAAAACTAGGCGCATTGCTCGCAATCGGACTGTTGTCAGTTCCAATGCTTGCAGCACCAGTTCACGCACAGGACATTAGTACTGAGCTTGATAGTGCAGCTTTAGCTGCAGAGTTCTCAGACGAGCCACTTGCCGCGACGATCGGAGACCTGATCAAAGTTTTCCTTACTCTATTGGGAATCATCTTGCTAGTTCTTGTTATCTACGCAGGATTCTTGTGGATGACAGCCGGTGGTGAGTCAGACAAGACTCAAAAGGCAAAGGACATCATGATCAATGCTGTAATCGGATTAATTATCCTTTTGGCAGCGTACGCGATTTCAAACTTCGTGATTACGTCACTGACCACTGCAGGCCTCGCTGGTTAGCAAAAAAGAAGAAAAGAAAACCCCTGACTAACCTCGGGGGTTTTTTTGTTTCTACTGTGTCATTATGAAACCAAGGTTGAACCTCAGAGGTTCAACCTGGGAAGTTTAGCTTAATGAGCTGGGTTCCCTTCGACTCGCTTTGCTCGCTCAGGACCTTCGGCTGTATTCTGCCCCAAGCACAAACCCGCCACACCTCACGAGGGAGGGGGCGGGCGAGTCGGGAGCTACCTAGAGACCACACTTGGCCTTGAGCACGTCGCTGCAACCATCGTGTTCGCGACAGTGCGCGCAGGCGCGCTCGAGCTTAGGTGAGCTGTGCTCTGGAGCACCAGCTTCGGCTGGATTCGTGACCTGTTCTGAGCGAACTTGGCTCACGAGCCAGCTGGTAGTGTTCCAGCCCACAATCGAGATGATGGCCGTCAGAACGATGAGTGTTACAGCACCACGCGTCACCCATTTCCGCATCCAACGGGCGTCCTGGATCTTGTCGCTATGCGGGATCAGGGCTGACATTCGTCGTGGGAGCTCAACTGCTAGGAGGATGAGGAGCTCTGTGAGGATGATGATGAACGCTGGGCCAATACCTCGTCCCATAAAGTAGTGGAGTACGGTCAGGGCGGCAAGTGCTGTTGCGGCGATGAACGCCGTTCCAGCAAAGTGGACTGCCCATGAGTATTCCCTCTTTTCTCCACGCGGAGTCTGTTTGAGCAAGTCTTCTTTACCAAAGATGCCCAAGAGGCCACGTGCGATCGTGCCTACGAGCGCATCTTCACGCGTCACATCAAGCCGTTGCACAAGCCAGCCAACAAAGGCATGGAATGTGTCCACCAACGTAAATGTGTAGCGGAAGAGCAGCAAGGCAAGGTAGGCCAGGATTATCGTTACAACAGCCCAGGTCGGCGCAGTGGGGGCAAATAGGAGCGTTGCGTGGCATACCAAGAAGATGATTGCTGCGGTAAAGAAGAGCGCGAACATGACGATCATGAACACTGGATAAGCGATCAGAGCAGTGGTTGCCGCACTGCGCGCAGTGTCTAGGATCCAACCAGCAGTTCTGCCAGCTCTTTGCTTGAGGTCTTCTTTGTCGACCATCAGGTCGATGACGTCAAGCGCCTTTTGCATTGGCATAGACTTGCAGGTCGTAGCCGCGGTGATTGCCTCTTGGCAGCAGCGCGAAGGGTAGTAGTACACCTGGTCAAAGCTCTTGTCGCTTGGCAGGACTTGCTTGAGCATTTCGATGTCGGTTTCGAGCAACCAGAGCAGTCCAGCCTCAGTCTGAAACGCGCGACCTTCGAGTCCGCGGAATCCACGTTGGCCATGGCGCCTTCGGCGTGCTGCAAGCGGGTCAAGCGCCCAAGCGGGCGTATTGTCAAAGTGCTCTTCTTCTCGGCTGGCGAGCAGAAGGGCAAAGAATGCGCGACGCTGCCCAACATGGAGTTCAGCGAGTTTTGCGCTGCGCTGTTCTTTGATGACCGCCATGGTTTTGTCAGCCTGTTGCAGGGCAGTTTCGACGTTGCCAGCGGTGATAGCTGTGCCATTTCGAGCTTCTTGAGCTAGATCACGGAGCCCGTAGGCTACACCTTCACCCAGCTCATCAACTGTCTTTCCAAGCAAGGGGTTGTAGTGGCTGGCCATTCTGCCAACAAGAGTTGTCAAAACATCAATGCCAACAGCAGCACCTTGCGGATGCTCCATGGCCGCTTTGGCTAGCTTTGCGCGAAGGCCGGTTTGGTTCAAGAGGAGGGAGACATCGCTGTTGCCGATTGCGCTTTGCAGTTGCTCACGGATCGTGGCAAAGCCAACATCGCCAAACGTTGCTAGAACTTCTGCTTTTGTGATCGGTGGTGACATGGGTCACTCCTGTGTGTGGTTTTTGAGGGGACGGATACTTGATTCGTCCCAAAGACGAGTAGATCAAGACGGTTTAATTTAGCAAAAGTTCGCATAATTGTCAATCAGGAATACTAGGCTAGGTTTGGGGTAGTCGTGACTGATTAGTTCAATGAGGCATGGCTTTGTATTGACCGAATGAGTTTTTCATGATAATTTAACATGTCTGCAGAGCGCCAGCATAAGCGCTTTTGTAGTGAATTTTCCCGTCCTATCACCCCCGGAGAAGTCATGAACTTCCTGATCGCCCTCGTTCTCACCATGAGCCTGAACCCCGCCTACGCAGATTCCTGCAAGCAGGTCTGCTACGATTACCGCAACGGCAATTGCGTGGACATGCGCACCATCCAGGTGCCTGACTATCGCAACAGCGACGGCTGGTACCAGTGCAGCGGACAGTCCGCTCAGTTGCACGTGCAGATCGAGCCGAGCCGCCGCCGAGCGTACAACCGTGGTTCCACCCCGCGCGTGCGCGGAGGTCTCCACCTTCAGGTTGGCCCGACCTATGTGCCGCCGCCTCCTGACATGTATAGCGATCCGTACGATCAGTACTACAGTCTGTACGATCAGTATCACGATCCGTATGGTGCCTATCTTCCGCCGATGCTCACACGCGATTTGCAGATCATCGACAGCGAAGCGTCGATTATCTCTACTCAGATGTGGGCCGATGGTCGTAGTACTGAGGTCCAGGGTGCGCAACAACTCCAGGCCGCAGCCGAGGCTGAGGCCGCAGAGCTCGAAGCGACGACGCAACGGCAAGCAAGCCAAATCGAGGCACTGAAGCTGCAACGCGAGAAGGCCCAAAAGGAGGCCGACGCCCAGCAGGCGCGTGCTGACTCAGCCGAGGAAGTCCTCACAGACATCCTCGAGGGGGAGTAGATCATGAGTCATCTCACGTGCATTGTCTTGTTGGCCGCTACTACCTTTGCGGGTCCTCACTCTCGCCATGCTCCACCCCCGGTGCAGCAGCAGACGCAACGACAGGACGTACAACGGCAGACCGTTGCAACGCAAACCCATTCGAGTCCGTATTCGCCTATGATCGATGCTCGTGAGGTCGTCCCAGGCAAGTGTTACATCGGTGGATTGCCACCCAACGCAGCCCAAGGATGGTTCGAGGCGACGTTCACGAACGACACCCCTGCGCCGATCCGCTTCAGTATCGATGGTTTCCCGGTCAGTGTGTGGAAAGCCATGCCGATGCTCGCGCAGATGCCTGATGGCCAGACTACAGTCGTGGCGCACCAGGGTACTGACCGTGTTGTCATGGATAGCGGTCAGGAGAGTTATGTGCTCAACCCTGGTGAGCGCTGTCACCTCGTGTTCCCAGATACACGAGTCGATGCTCGTGGACACGCCGAGTGGCACTACACTGCCGAGCAGCTCAAGCCTACGAATGCCAATGGGCGTTACGCAGCGCTTGGTGTTCCAGGTCGTATACATACCACAGAGCACAAGGTGATGTTCTCGATTTCCAACAAGTGGATCCAGTTCCGGACAGGTGACAAATATCTCGACTGGCACTGGAGTCGTGACTTCGGGGAAGAATAGATCCCCGAACCGTACGCTGCCCCTCCTTCGTGGAGAGGGCAGCTTTTGCTTTTGAAGAAAGGTTTAAATTGTTTAAAGTGTTTATTCCGAAGTAAACAATTTCAACAAGTGAGGGCAACGCCTTTACGATTGAACATTTTAAACGTTTCAACAGTTGACAGAATATAGATAT
Source organism: Candidatus Uhrbacteria bacterium (assembly GCA_018673485.1). Classification (GTDB taxonomy): domain Bacteria; phylum Patescibacteriota; class Patescibacteriia; order UBA9934; family UBA9934; genus UBA9934. The sequence goes on along the minus strand of JABHCP010000007.1, from coordinate 26,666 downwards.
GGGTATATATTCAAAATAGATAAGTATTAACCATAAATTCTATGCCAAATAGAGATGGGACCGGTCCAGATGGCCAAGGTCCAAAAACTGGGCAGGCCTTAGGGCCCTGTGACAAAAGTGAGTTGCCCTGCCCACGCCAAGGAAGAGGTCGCGCAATGCGCCGTGGTGGACGCGGTATGCTCGGTAGATTTTTCGGAAGAGGAAGAAACCGGCAAGATCAAGAATAAGTATGTCACCACGACCACGAATGTCTAGGCGTATCAGGTTTTCCCCTGAGGTTACATATTTTAAACCTCAGGGTGTGCCCATGCGACAATTGGAGGTGATCACGCTCGATGATGAGGAGTTTGAGGCAATTCGCCTAACTCAATATGAAGGACTTTCTCAAACGCAAGCAGCACAAAAAATGCAGACTTCACAAAGCACCTTGCAGAGGATAATCTCCTCTGGACTATCAAAGGTCGCAGGGGCTTTAGTTGAAGGTAAGGCAATACGAATTGAGTAGAAAAGATTGGTGATCAATAAAAAAACTTCCAGCTTAACCGGAAGTTTTTTTATTGAATTTTATGTAGCGTCACTAATCGCTCTTGTTGTAAGTGTCAGATATTCTTGATGCCGCACTGTTCATTGCATTTTCTGGATCGTCTGTGCCGGCTAGTATCGTATCGATCAAGTCACCGAATACGTCTTCTGTAACAGCTGCGTCATATCCGTGGTACCAGCTTTGCGCCGTCAGGATTTGCTCGGCAAATGCACCTAGCAATGAGTGGTCCAGTTGACCGCCAATTAAATTACGTAGTGCAGTTGGCTTTTGAGCCTCGTCAAGATAGTTGATAACTTGATCCTCGTCAGTGGCAAATAGAATGAAGTTCCACGCCCATTCTGGATTCTCTGATGCAGCAGCTACGCACTCCACCCAGTAGTTTGCAAAGTTTACCTCGCGTCCACCAGAGATCTGTGGAGCCTGCGCGATTGCATAGTTGAGTTTTGGTGCCGCAGCTTGCAATAGGGGAATATGGTAACTATAGCCAAAGAACATTGCTGTCTCTCCGTTTGCGAAGCTTTCGTATGAGCTGTCAAAGTTATCATTCCATGTGTAAACTTCCTTAGTTGGATTTGCAAAGTCAGTGTAAAAGCTAGTGGCGTCATATCCTGGGTATACTCCCTCTGGAGAGTCCTTTGGAATCTCGTGGAAGTACACACGCCCACGCTCATCTGTCATCTCTGTTCCATTTTGCATCATAAGGAGTGAGAGAATATCAGCAGCTCTCTCTACATTATCAGATGTTCCGATAGCCGCACCTGACTGGTCCACATTGCCATCACTGTCATAGGTGGTAAGCGCAATAATGTCATCTTGAAATTCGCTCCAAGTTGACGGTGGTGTCGCGATACCAGCTGCATTTAGTAAATCCTTGTTGTAAAAAAGTGTCATTGTATCCATAGCCATTGGTAGACCGTAGATTTTTTCAACTGGATCAATATCTGGATCGATTTGGTAGTCCAAAACAACATCTTCTGCGACCTGCTCGACGAATGAACTTTCAAGCTCGCGCATGCTCATTGTATTTGTGGTGCGCGACACGACAACAGTTTCTTTACGCAGTGTCCCCTGGGTCTCTAAGTAGGAAACGGTTGTTGAGCTTGGCATTGGTTCGAGTAAGACTTGGTAGTCTGGCAACCACGTGTTGTGCAATGACAGCACATCTGGTCCACGGCCTTCTGCAAAGGCCTGGATTAACTCGTCTTCGTATTCGTCGTAGCGCAATTTCTTATATTCAACGCTTATATTTGGATGCAGCGCTCGGTAGTTGTCGATAATTGCGTCGAACGTATCGTCGTCGTCAAAAACACGCCAGATAACAATGTCGATATCATCAAATGAGGCGGTGCTGGTGCCTCCTGTGCATCCTGCCCCCACTGTAACAAGCAGTGTAAACAGAAGTAGGATGGAAAGTTTTTTCATAAAAGTTATTAGAGAAGAGATTTTATATATTTCCGCATCTCAGTCTTGAGCGCTTTATCCTCGAGTGCCAAAGCGATGTTTGTCTTAAGCCATGCTTCCTTTGTTCCAGTATCCCGGTAAGCTCCATCGACAATCTTGATGTACATTGGCCGTGTTTTTCCAAGTACCGCTATTGCGTCAGCGAGCCAAACCTCACCACCCTTACCTCGTTTTGTCTTTTTGAGGATTTCGAAGATTTCAGGCGGCAGAATGTATCCACCCATTGCCGCAATTTTTGATTTTGCTTTCTTTGGTCCTGGCTTCTCTACGATTCCTTTGATTTCCCATACATCCTTTTGAACCTCGGCAACTGGATCGACTATTCCAAACCTATCGGTGCCTTCTTTTCCCACTCGCATTCCTGTGAGAACTGGGTCTTGATATTTTTCGTATACGTCTAATAGTTGTTTGAGTCGAGGTTTCTTACCTCCCGTGAAAAACTCATCACCCCATACTACTGCAAACGGTTCATCACCGATGACGTGCTCAGCGTTTAATACCGGAGTTCCGTTTCCATACGGACCCTTCTGACGAATATATGTAAAGTTCGCCATGTCTGCGATTTTCTTCACTCGCTCACGCATTTCATTTTTTCCTTGTTTTTTCAGCCAGTTCTGTAGGTCGTGATTGTAGTCAAAATGATCCTCTACAGCACGCTTGGAGGCACCAGTCACAAGAACAATATCAGTAATACCGCTATCAACCGCCTCCTCAACAACATACTGAATAACAGGTTTATCGATAATCGGCATCATCTCTTTTGGCATAGCCTTGGTAACAGGCAGGAATCGAGTTCCATAGCCCGCAACCGGAATCACAACTTTTCGTATTTTTTGCATAAAATTTGGGGGTTTAAGTGGTTTTATTATATCAAAGTGCTCTGCGTGGTGGAAGCGAAAACGACCCATGCTCTGCACAGGTCGTTTTATGTTCGTTCAGTATTTCAGTCTAGAACCAGTTAAATAGTTTCGCAATAAATAGAACGTAGAGTGCTAGGTAGAACGCTCCTTCCCACATGTAGATTCTTCGTGAGATTCCGGAGATCACGAATAATAGTGTTGCGAGCGCCATGGTTGGGACTCCAATCATTAAGGTCATGTCATCAATCATTAGTGTTCCCATTAGTCCAGGGAGTCCGATTACCATGAAGGCATTAAAGATGTTAGATCCAAAAATGTTTCCAAGCGCGACCTCCGGCTTTCCAGCGCGAGCTGCTTTTACAGATACTAGTAGCTCTGGCAGGGACGTACCAATCGCAACAGCTGTAATTGCAATCACACCAGTTGCAACATTTAACATGGTGGAAAGATTCACTAGTGAATCGATTAGATATTTTGCTCCAAGTACCAAGCCGGCTATTCCAATGATTAGCAGAACGATGTCTTTGATAGTAACCTTTGGTCGTTTTGCTTTCTTCTTTTTCTTTTGACCCTCTTCCTCCTCTTCTGTGTGAATAATTGTGTAAAGCAAATAGATTCCGTAAGTAACAACCAATAGAATTGCTTCACCAAGTGTTACCTGTCCGTCAAACACGACTCCAATTAATAGCACGGTTCCGATTGCAAGCAATGGAAGGTCTAGGTCAATTAAGTTTTTTGTAACTGTAAGACGCCTACCAATTACTGCAGCAAATCCAATGACAAGTAAGATGTTGGCGATGTTGGACCCCACCGCGTTTGCAGTTACGATCTCTGTTGCGCCCTGCATGACCGCAACAAAAGACGAAACAAGCTCAGGAAACGATGTTCCCAAACCAACAATGGTTACACCAACAATGAAAGGAGATAGTCCAAAGGACAAACCAATTTTCTCAGAGCTGGCAATAAGCCAGTCAGCACCCTTGACCATTACGGCCAACGATACGATAAAGACGACAATCCAAAATGCTAACATAGTGCGTGATTAATTTATGAAACTATTATATCAGGTGAGCTTAGTTGGAGAAAGGAGTTGGCTTAACTAATTTTGCAAGAGTGAAACCCGCCTGGTGAGGCGGGTCACGAAAGGTCCTTGCGGGTTCAACGAGAGAGTAGCTCAGATGAGCTTCGTGAGTGTACCGTCGAGGGCGATGACGCCTTCGGGAGTGATCTCGAAGATCCAATCGTTGACCTTGATGTACACCGGACGCTTGCATGAGCGCAGGCTGAGTTGGAAGAGCCACCATAGGCCAACCATACCGTAGTGTGCAGACATTGGCGCCGCACTTTTGAGGGTGTATGGGGTTTTGCGATTGCCGTCACCCGCGACATAGCTCGTAGCAGCATCACTACCGAAAGGCGTGTCGCTATACTGTTCGTCGATGGTGTTGGGCTCGAGGATCGTGACTTTGTCGCCAGTCACGGTGCCCATCATTTTATCCACTAAGGTTTTGTGCGCCGGCACAAAGGCGTGGATCGGTGGTGCCGCTTGGCGGACTTCTGCGAAGCTGCGACTCATGTTTCACCTCGGGGGTATCGTGGCTTGAAGTTAAATCCACTCGAAAGATTATATAAAAAACAGCCTTTTGTCAAGGCTACTGTCTCTAGGGGAGTTTTGTGAAAAAAGTAGAGGATTTAGGCGCAACTAACTAATATTGCAAGCGTGAAACCCGCCGAGTTTGGCGGGTTAAGGGGCTGCACTGTTGTCGCTAGGCTTGCAGGAGTCTGCGTGCTCGCCAGATGTGCATTGTGTGACCACCTGGTCCCGACTCTGGTATGCGCAACATCCAGTTGTAGAACGGGCATTTGTCAGGCAGCTTTGGAATGCGTTCCTTGTCCTCGAATCCAAACTTCGCGTAAAACGTGGCATTGTCGGGGCGCGCATAGCACAGCGCAATTGGCAGGTTGAGGTCATCAGCGACGCGGCAGACCGCTACGATGTGAGCTGTCGCGTGCTTTCTTCCACGGAGGTCCTCAACGGTTGCGATATTGCTGAGTTGAAGGTGCGGGATCATCGCTCCATCAATTTTGGGTACAGCGTGGTTTTTGACAGCCATCAGTACCTGGAAACCGTAGAAGAGTTTGGCCCAGCCGATAGCTTCGAATCCACGAGCTACTTGCTGAGCAGTTTCTTCAAGGTCTTCGCGGATCGTTTTTGGGTACATGTACGTCCACCAGCTTTCGCATGCGGTGCGTTCACCGTCCAAGCTACGCAGGTAGGCGCACTTGAGTGCGTCGTCGAGGAAGATGTCAAAGATGGCGCGACGTGCAGACGCTTGCTGTTCCGGAGTTCCATGTTTGCATAGGGCTCCAAAGAACTGGTTCATGTGCTCGTCCTGGCCAAACCAGAAGGCCATGTACTCAACGGCTCGCCGGCGATCATCAGGCGAGGTGACTACCACCTCACTCAGTTTGAAGGGTGATACCAATGCTTTCACGTTGTCATCAGCGCAGGGGAGGGGGCGAATTGTCATGTGCTCTCCGTTGTTGGGGCCCAAGAGTGGACGCATCTATTTAAACCCAAAACAGCCTTTTGTCAAGGCTGTTGGTTCATTTTCTTTTAATGGCGATGTATCCAGCGAACAGTATCCATGTCATGACTGCAAGGTCGTTTTTGAAATAGGGGACATCGACCAGGCCGTGGATGAGGATCGTGAGGAGTGCTGCAAAGAGGGCGAGTTGTAGTATACCCACTTCGACGTCAGGAGAAGTCTTCTTGAGAGAATCTCTCCTGGGCGTCGAGATGGTTTGTTTTAGGATTAGATATGCAAACCAGAATAATGCGATTAGGCCGAGGAGTCCGAGTTCGGTCCAGGTGTTTAGGATTATGTTGTGAGGGTACTGGAAGATTTCGTAGAGTGTTGAGTTGTGATATGGCGTGAGCGCTGTTGGGTATCCGTTTAGTCCAGCGCCAAAGAATGGTTTGTCTTTAATGAGCTCGAGCGTTTCAGTCCATTGTGAGATTCGAACTTGTCCTGAGTAGTCTTGGAGGGTTAGTTTTTCGCGGACTGTAGGGATGAGTAGTGAGCATGCGACCAGTAGGACCGATAGGACCAGTAGAATAACTTTAGATTTTTTTGAAATTTCTGAAATGAGTAGTGTGATTATCACGGCGGCTGGGATGGCAACGAGTGCTGCTTCGGTTTGGGAGAGGATGATTGCTGTGAGGCCGAGGATGATTGTTACGATCGAGATCGATCGAAAAATGATGGATTCCTGCTTTCGCAGGAATGACAAGATAAGATTCAATGACACTATTGGTGCTAGGAATAGGCCGAGTGCGTTGGGGTAGTCGAAAAAGCTTGTCACTCGAAGCTCTATGTCCCATGGAGTTGGGATTCCGGTGCCGGTGCAGTATTGAACGATGGCGAATATCGAAAGTACGATCGCTGAAACACTCAAAGCTTGCAGTGCTCGAGTCCAGTCACGTCGATTAAAGGTCGTTAGCATCATTATTGCAACGAGAATTGGTTCGATGAAGTATGCTTTCCAGATTCCAAGTGCTCCAAAAAGGTCTGGTGCAACGACGACCCCGAAACTAGCTGCGGCAATGAGTAGTAGGGTTGGTCGAATCCATTTAATGCCCCCACTTCGAGCGAAGTGAGAAGTCTTCTTGTTTGAGAAGATCTCTCCTAGACGTCGAGATGGTGAGGTGTGGGAATCAGGATGACGGATAAGGTTCATGATCCAGGCAACAGCACAAATCAAGATCAATACTTCGAGCGTGGTTGAGGGTATCGGTCCAATCTCGATCCTAAGTAGATATATTGGCAACAGTCCAGATAACAAAATAAGCGCAGCTTTAAGGTTACGCTTGGCTAAAAGTGCGAAAAGGATGAAGAGGATGATTAGAAGAATCGTGGTCATATGATTTTGTCATTCCTGCGAAACCCGTCAGACGGGTCGAAAGCAGCCTGCCTGCCGGTAGGCGGGGGATCCATCGTTACATCAAGCTCAATGAATCGATAATTGATGGGCCCCTGGTCGGAGCCAGGGGTGACAGGCAATTAAGGCTGACTAATAGGTGGTTTTTCCGGTAGGAATAGGTTTAACACTTCTTGTGGCTTTGGTCCACCAAGCGCGGTTAGCGCTGCCACGTAGATGATCATCGCGAGAGGAATTAGTAGCAAGACGTGTACATTCGGGAGAATTACCAAAACGATGAACATTACAACGCTCGCAAGAATTGCCTTGGACAGCATCTTAAGCGACGGGAAGTATTTGCTCACGCGCCATACAACTACAAAAGTCAGCGTTCCGATGAGAGCTTCAGAGAAAAGTGTTAGCCAGGCAGCAGCCCACATGCCGTGGATTGGTATAAAGTAGATGTATCCAGCAACTGTCAGGATGGCGACTGCTAAATAACCCCAGGTCATGACTTTTTGTTTGTTGAGTGCAACGATGGCGTGTCCAAAAAGTGAATTCCAAAATACGATTGCCGCTGCTGGACCAAGTATCATCAAAACTCTTCCAGATTCAGTGAATTCCATGCCGGCGACCAGTTGCATTATTGGCACACCAAGCGCGATTGTTCCAAAAATCATTGGCGTTGCTGCAATTGATAAAAAGTCGAAAGACTTTTGCATGTAGTTTTTGAATCTATTGGTTCGCGACGCGCTCCATGCGGCAACAAGAAGAGGAAGGGCGATTCCCATGTACATAACTGGGATTGCAGCAACCACATCAACAACTTTGTATGCCGCTCCGTAAAGTCCGGTCTCGGCATTGTCGCGGAAGATTGATAGAAATACAATATCACCTCTGAGGTAGATCAAATTAAAGAAAATGGATGCCCCAATTGGCCAGCTGCGTAAGATTATCTTTTTCCAGATTGCGGTGTTGAGCTTCGGTTTGAAGGCAACGAGAACTTTTGTCTGCCAAAGCATGAGCAGTAATTGAATTGCGTTACCGATTACGAGCAACCAAACAATGTCGACTACACCAAAGCCAAAGTAAGGTGCGAATAACACCCCGATTAGTACAGCGGTGCGGTTTGCAAGCTCAGCTATTACGACACGCGACATAAGCATTCGTTTTTGGAACACGCCAACAAACATCTGCGCTGTAGTTCCAAAAAGATATGAGAATGCACCAATGGCGATTGCTAATTGGATTACATTATCATACGGAAATACCAATGCCACAACAGGAGCCAAGGCCAGGAACACTACTGCTGAGATAATCCGCAGTGTTAATAGATTTCCAAGCAGTGTCGCTTCATCTGCTTCTTTTTCTGAGATCATCTGCGTTGTGGTGAGCGTGAGTCCAAAGTCGACAATCACTGCAAATATAGAAAGAAACGAAAGCGCGATGGTGAACTGACCATAGCCTTCAACGCCCAAGTGACGGGCTAGAATCGCAACTGTAAATACACCTAATAATGTTGCAGCAGTTTTACCAATGATTTGTATAGCTGCGTTTTGCGCAAGCGCCTTTGTTTTGTTCATAGCAGTAACAGTATACAGTATGCAGTAGGCAGTATACAGTCGAGTTTTTCGAAAATGTGATAAAATATGTACATAAATAAAATATTATGGGAAAAAAATTAACACCACTTTTGGAGTCCATTGGTTTAATGCCTAGCGAATCAAAAGTCTATTTAGCAGCACTCGAGCTTGGACCATCACCAGTGCAAGCTATTGCACAAAAATCTGGCATCTCACGAACTGCCGCTTATGACGCCATTAGTCAGCTTTCAGAACGTGGCCTAATGAGCAGCTCCATTGTTGGAAAGAAGCAGCTGTACGCTGCAGAGGATCCTGAGCGCATAGTTTCGTATCTAAAAGAAGAACAGCAAAAGTTCAAAACAAAAATCGAGGACGTTACTCGATCAATCGATGCACTTAAGTTGTTAGGCGGAGGTGCAAAGCCAATTGTGAAGGTGTATGAGGGCAAGGAAGCACTAACTGCATACTTTGATTATATAGAAAAAATAAAGCCAAGAGAGTTTGATGAGATTTCCAACGTTGATGATGTTTATGATTATCTAGATGAAGGTGTTTTGCTCTCCGCGAGAAGCGCATACAAGCACACACCAAAGAATGCTAGAATTTTATTGCAGGGTACTGCTAGGAATCCACGAAAGGGTTATCAGTATAGAACACTGCCGGAAGATTTAGAGTTCAGAGGGAATATAACAATTTTTGATAAATATATTTTCTTTATTTCATACATTGGCACCATGACAGTTATCGTTATGGAGAGTGAGATGTTTGCTAATTCCATGAGAGCTTTATTTGAGACAATGTGGAGGTCTGGGAAAAAGCCAAAATTGATATTTAAAAAATAGGAAGGCCGCCGATGGTTAGTCGACGGCCCGCGCTGTGGTTAAACTCCTCCCACATCACACCTCCTGATTGGTTGCAGAAGTCTTCCTATTCACGACGCACGGGGCGTGCGTTCGCGATGATATCTGGCCGTTGGGCCAGTTGACTTGTGAACCTTCCAGGCTGGATGGGGTTGGGTCCTCACAGCGCAACGGGGTTACGCGTTCATGATGACTCCGAGATGTAGCGGCTCAGGGCCGCTAGTGTAGCGCGCCGCAGATCTGCAGCACGACCCAGTACTATACATGAAAAGTGGTTGGTTGTCAAGGGGGAGGATAGAAAGTTGAAAGTATAAAGCTGAAACTATACAGGGAGAACCGATGAAAATTGGTTCTTTTTTTGTTTAATTTTAGCCAATTATGCCCAAATATGACCTTTTTTGTACATCAAGGGCTTGACAGATTCTGATAGATATGATAGATTTCCTTGTTCGCTGATGAGGCAGATTCCTCAAGTGAGCACTTAACAACAAAAATCACCATCCTTGCCATTCCTTTAGCTTGTCAGAGGGATGACAAGGGAGAGGTGATTTACCACACCATATTCCTGGGAACCGCAGTTTTGCGGAAGGTGACATGTCCCATTTGAGCTCGATTCAGATTGCTGCTGGACACAGCGGTTGCGTCCTAACGTATCGAGTTTGAAGTGTCATTAGACCGATATCACCTGTCGCCAGCCATTTAGGTATCGCGTGCTAACGCATGCGATAGGTACTGGTGAGGGTATGATAGGTCATTGGTGAGCCCCATAGTCCAAACGGAGGTTCACCAAGGTACGATCGTGTTTCGGGGGAGGAGCCACTCTCAGTAGCTCCTCTCCCGATCCAATTTCAATATCCACTTGATTCTCACCTGGACGTATTCCCCCATGCGCGTTCAGATGAGAGTCTGGAGGATTCGTCAAAACCTCGACCCCTGTTGTGAACGGCTGATAACCACCGCTGCCTCGGCAGCTATATAGAGACAGAGACGGTTCATCTGGAGGGTTATGAATATAATCATCAACCTGTCTGTGAAAAGACTGAGAGATCCCTGGATTTATTCCAGGGAACTGGGAAAGGAGAGACCCAGTTCCCTGAAATACAATCTGTTCAACCCTGACATGGAGATACTATGGATACCAGTCAGTGCGGGCCTCTTCGGGGCCAGCGTGTGTGGTTCACGACCTCCCCTGCCAAGCTTCGGCAGCAGGCGAGGGCGTCGGATCATGCCGCAAAGCCGAAGGTCGTAGTGACTAGGTGCAAGGACGGAAGTGTCCGCCGCATCAACATCACTCCCAGGTAATAGACATCTGTCGAACCCTGGGACCCCTGCTAGGAGATTAAGAAATTGATAATCTAGGAGGTGTATATATGGAAACAATTATTTATATTAGTTACTCGCTTGTTATAGGCGCGTTGCTAGCAATCGGAGTTTAAGATTGCAGGCAACTGAGAGTTGATACTGTCACTTCTCAGTTGCTTGTAAGTAGGATCCTGAGTGGTCCTGCGAGCAAACTTCACTTAGTTCCTAGGCCTGTGGTGGCCTATACAGCGGACATCAAAGCGCTCCAAGCGCTAAGATGTCGGAACGAACTTCGTCATTATGGGGAGAGATCAGTGCACGCCCCTATTATCCTGGAAAAGGATGACCACTTGCCCCAAGAGGCTGAGTGCATGACGCGGTAATTGCAGCTGAGTTTAGGTGTGGATCGCAACCCACCTATACGAAAGTGACACCAGAGCGGATGGCTACTCCTTGCACAGAGTGGTCACCGCCTCTGGTGTCTCACCACAAAACTTCTTGGTCTGACCGGGGGCACTGGGTGCTCCCTGGTTCAAAACTTGCTCCCGGCAGGCCATAACTTTCAACATTGCAGTTAACTGAGAGCTGATTCTGTCATTTCTCAGTTGCTTGCAAGCGAGACCTAGATCAAGTACGGCCACGGCCTCCTTGATTGGAATGATCTAGACTCGTAGCAAGCTAACGTATCTGTGTCTGTGGTTGAGCCTTTGTGTGGGCGCTCCTCCTGGGTTCTTGGCTCCCCAGACACAGCCTTCTTAGCCCTCGGATTGGTGGCTAGTTCACTTATCCAATGTTTCACACCTTTCACGACCGTGGATGATCACTAGTCACCATGGCGGCCCTACGTTACTGGTCGTCATGAGGTGGTTTTGAAGCGGTCACTGTAGATGCTGGAGAACATGTTCGCCCTTGGCTATCCCAATCGTCAAACGGGATAGAGCGAGGAATGCATGCCAGTGTCATAGCGGACGGGTGTGGGTGAGCCTTAGGCCCCACAACGTCCAATCTACCCCCGCACCGTAGAGGTGTATCAGGCCACTGGTCTGACACTCGAATCTCTACGCTGTTGTGGGGGTTCTTGTTTTGTTAATATCCTGTTGAAAACATATTTTATCCAACGCCGAGAGTGCGCTATAATCAATCTGCATGAAACCAATGCAAAACGCTATGAATGTATTACAAAAGTGGGGAATTTTAACCGCATTAATGCTTTGCGGGTTCTTTTTTATCTCAACTGCAGTTCAGGCCGCATCTTACGAGGCGGTACCTGTCACAATCTCTGGAAGTGGCGAGCTGACAATGTCTCCAGGGGAAGTAAAAGAGGTTAGCGTGACATTTCTAAATAACGGAGACTTAACTTGGTATAACGATGGCGCTGGATATATCTCCCTTTATACTTATGAGCCAAAGTATCGATCAAGTTCATTTGATCCTGGAACATGGCTTGGGCCGGATCAAGTTAAACGAATTATCGAACCTGTGGTCGTGCCTGGAGAAACAGCAAGTATGATGTTCGAATTGCACGCGCCAAGCACTGAAGGTGATTATGTGGAGGTGTTCCATTTAGCGTCAGAGGATATTGCGTGGGTTGATGGAGGAGAGATTAGTTTTTCAATTAATGTTACAAGCGAAGTGCAGGAGATGATAACAATCACAGAGCTTAACGAAGCTGATAGTGGGCTTGAGGCAGAGTTGACCATCTTGAGCGCCAAATCAATTAAGGCAAAAGCAGGAGTTTCAATATTAATGACCGCTGGATTTACAAATATTGGGACAGAGAGCTGGACATCGTATTCAGTAAATGAAATGGATGTAGCTTACGCATCGTCAGCTGTAAGTTTTGAACACCCATCGTGGTCAGGATCTCAACTTGCTTATGCTAGTGAGCCAGTGGCACCCGGCGAAGTTGCTTATATAAGTTTCGCTTTAATGTCACCAGTCACAAATGGTTTTCACACAGCTGAATTCCAATTTTCAGCCAATGGAGAGCAGATTGAGGATGCAATCATTGAGTTGCCATTTGAAGTGACAGGCGGCGCTGAGGCTACAGTTGATAATGAAGATGATGATGCAATGATCGATTACCAATTGGACGAAGAGCCAATTATCAGAGTTGGTCTTTTAACCATAGACGAAGAAACAGATTACGAAACCGTGATTACTTCGTATGAATCAGATTTCCGGCTTGAAGACACGCAAGGGAATTTGCTTGCAGAGTTGGACTCTGGAGAGTTGGTCACAGGTTATTATGATGATGGTAAATATTATTTTGATCTTGGGCGTGGGCAGGAGGTTTCTTCATACGGTCTTCGATGGGTGCCAGAGGAGGAAAACGCGGTAATGACGATAGTTAACTTTGATTATCGCGAGACTCGAAATGCAGGATTTGCAAACAATACATATCGAAATATTTTAGAGTTAAGATATAACGACTATAAAGAAAGAACTTGGGTGATAAATGAATTACCAATCGAGCAGTATTTGTACGGGCTCGCTGAGACTTCAGACGTGTCACCTGCTGAATATCAAAAAGCTTTAGTGACTGCAGCAAGGACATATGCTTATGCAAATTCGCGTTATGAGGTTTCTGAAAGAGGAGAATTCATGCATGTAAATGCTTATGCTGATGATCAGGTGTATCGTGGATACGAGCACGAGAAGGATTCGCCAACAATCGTGCAAGCGGTTGTTGATACTCGGGGTACGATCGTGACCTATAATGGAGAGCTTGCGATTACACCGTATTTCTCACGCTCAGACGGACGAACTCGGTCTTGGGATGAAGTGTGGAACGGCACAAAGGCTTGGTGCCAGTCAGTAGAAGTCCCATGGGAAGAAGGTGGCATACTTTGGGGCCACGGAATCGGAATGTCAGCACTCGGTGCCTTACACATGGCAAATGATGATTACATGTGGGACGAGATTTTGAAGTATTTCTACACAGACATTGAATTAGAGGCTTGGTGGGAATAGTGAGCTCAGAATACAGAACTCAGAATAACCACCATCCAGAGGAGTAAGGCGACGACTGTAAGTCCGCCGTAGCTTTAGCGAAGGAGGAAGGATCCCGTAGATAGCTCAACGTTCGATCGAAGTTAGAGGATTTCTTCGGTGCATCGAAATGGATAAATAATTACCATCTCGACGTCGAGGAGAGATCTTCTCGATAATGAAAACACATGATCATTATAAGAAACATATTTTTAACAATCATAGCGGCGTCATTATTGATGCCGTCTTTGAGCTTTGCGATGACCGATGAGCTCGTCGAGATATATGAAGAACGCGGAGATCTGCAGGGCGCATTTGATCCTGATACTTATCAAGGCATTGAAGGGTCGGGTGCAGGATTTTTGATTGATCTTGAGGATTGGGCAAGGCAGTATGGGTGGCAGGCATATGACGAGCTTTCAGATTATGCTCCGGAAGTAGCACCTGCAACGTATCTGGGTCTATCAAACGCTCCATTAATAGCCACTCCGAACTATATTGTAATCGATGATCAGACTGGTGCTATCCTTGCGGCTCAAAGCGCTGGTCAGTCTTGGCCGATTGCATCAATCACAAAGTTGATGACTGCAAAGACAGCGCTTGACTACGGTCTTGATGGTGGCGGTATTGGTTCGGTGGAGGATGAGGACGATGTGGGGGGAGCAAAGTTATGGGTTTATGGAGGAACAACGTTTACTGTGATTGATTTGCTTAAGGCAACACTCGTAGCGTCGGCTAACAATGCAGCAAATGCGATTGCTCGTTTGACTGGTTTTGAAAAAGAAGACTTTGTGAGCAAGATGAATTTAGTTGCACAATCATTAAATCTTCGTAGCACAGTCTTTGTAGATCCGACTGGCATTGAAGTTGATAATGTGTCGACCGCACGCGAGGTCGCATATTTTGCTAGCGAGGTATTTGCAAACGAGAACCTTCGTAAGATCGCTGGCACATCTGGAATTCATATTGAAGCACTCAATGACGATAATTACACAAGAGATATTAGTAGCACAAACTGGCTACTCTACGATTCAGCCTATGATGACGTGTATGTGACAGCTGGTAAGACAGGATACTTACCAGAAGCAGGTTGGAACTTAGTCGTACGCATGCACCCAATGGGTGACAGTGAGGATAAATCTGTACTGATCGTATTATTAGGATCTGATGGTCGACGTGAAAGTTGCGACGATGCAGCAACACTCGCACGCTGGGCGTGGGATAATTTTAACTGGGAGAGGTCATCGCTAAATCTTGCTACTGAGTAAATATTATAAGTAAGGCTTAGCCATTTGGGCTAAGCCGAAATAGCTAAGCCATAGACTGAGTCTGTGGTCAGGTATTTAAAAAAGACCAGTGATGAAGCTGGTCTTTAGTGTTTTAATTATATTAAGTCACTTTTGATGCATCCCCGTGTATTCTTTTGTCGTTTTCTACTAGTTCGGAAACTCTTGCCTTTACTTTGACTGGGTCGTTAACCATTTTGAATTCAAATCGTTCTCGTGTTCCTGCGGTTTGGATATAGACATGCCCGTAGCTCAATATTGTTGCTATGAATCCGTGGGTTTCTGCAGTCACGTCTTGCACTTGGTTTAGGTGAAGCTCGGAGATAACGCGCGAGAAAAGTCCCTTTTGTTCAATGTTAATTACTCGACGAGTTGTAACAATCCAGGTATCAAGATAATAGTCTGTAAACATTGTCATGAGTATAGCCAAGGCGAACAATGCATAGATCGATACTAATAACGCGCCAAACTGACCCCAGTAACCGTTCCAGTCTACTCCATTGTCGGTAAGTATGTAGTAGAAGATTACGGGTATCACCGCAAAAACACAGGCAAAGAATAAAATGCGTAGCACTTCTATCCAATGGCGCCGTAGGAATAGAATCGCCTTCTCGTCTCTTTCCTGATTCGGTAACTGCTTTAAGCTAATCATAGAATTGGGTTCATTAATGAGCTTGTAAATTCACTCAACATGAATTCCTGCGACCAGTCGTATTGCATTATCAGCACGTAGGAATAACCGATGATGGCAATTGTCGCACCAAGGTAGAGGAGTACTACAAATGCTGTTTTGAAGCCTTGCAGGCCAAATGCAAGCAAATGCATTACGTTTATTATTACAAAGACTCCACCTGCAAAAAGAAAGACGCAGTATAGGATTAGGAAATAGTACATTGGGAAGATCATAGAAGTGTGTCAGTTGGTTTTTCAAGGCCTAAGTGTTCATATCCTTTGTCGGTAACGATACGTCCGCGAGGAGTTCTTTCAATAAATCCGAGTTGAAGTAAGAATGGTTCGTAGATTTCTTCAAGTGAAGCAGTTTCTTCTTGGGTTGCTGCGGCAAGAGTTGTTAGTCCAACAGGCCCACCATGAAATTTATCGATAATCACTTCCAGGATGCCGCGATCAACCGCATCAAGCCCTAGCGGATCGATTGCGAGCATGTCGAGTGCTGCGTTTGCAATTTCTGATGTTAGATCTCCATCGTGCTTTACCTGAGAATAGTCTCGTACTCGTTTTAGAAGTCGGTTTGCAATTCGTGGTGTTTTACGAGAACGTTCTGCGATGGTTTGGCAGGTTGTGTCATCTGTTTTCACTCCAAGGATTCCCGCACTTCGACTAACGATGCTTCCCATTTCATCATTGTTATAAAAGTTAAGCCGATAAGTTGAACCAAATCTATCACGAAGTGGAGAGGATAGTAGTGACGGGCGAGTGGTAGCTCCGATGATTGTAAATTTTTCAAGGCCTAGGCGTAGAGTGCGGGCTGATGGTCCTTTTCCAACTACTAAGTCCAGGGCAAAGTCTTCCATTGCCGGATAGAGCACTTCCTCGATTGCGCGATTCATTCTATGAATCTCGTCGATGAACAAAATGTCGCCTTTTTGTAGGTTGGATAAAATTGCAGCCAAGTCACCAACACGTTCCAAGGCGGGTCCACTGGTGATTCTAATGTTTCCTTCCATTTCATTAGCAATGATATGCGCTAAGGTGGTCTTTCCAAGTCCTGGGTTTCCGTAAAGAAGTGTGTGATCAATCGGTTCACCTCGTTTTTTGGCAGCGTTAATAAAGATGTCTAAACCATCTTTAAGTTCCTCCTGCCCAACAAATTCTGCGAGTGACCGCGGTCGTAGGTTTACCTCGAAGATCTCTTCTTCATCCTTTGATCCCCCAGAGACTTCTCTGGGCTCTTCACACGATTCATCAAAATTCGACTCAATCATACTTGATATATTATACCGCAAACAATAAAATCCCACATTTTTATGGGATTTCATTGGTACCGCGGGCGGGAATCGAACCCGCACGACCTTTCGGTCCGGGGATTTTAAGTCCCCTATGTCTACCATTCCACCACCGCGGCAACACGGCAACAATATAGCCGATTTGATGGTTTTTTTCAAGTCTTAGTGTAACAAAAACACCCCAGACGAATCTGAGGTTTTTTTGGAGCGGCAGAGCGGGGTCGAACCGCCGACCTCTTCCTTGGCAAGGAAGCGTTCTACCACTGAACTACTGCCGCACGTGAATTATAGTATCGAAATGATTAGATTGAGTCAATAAAGTGATGTCGCCCGGAGCACACGATGGTGTCCGGGCGAGCGAGGGGTTGTCGAGGCAGGGGTCGTGTAGTGCGGTGGCCATATGGGCCTTAACCCCAGCTAGGGTGGGACGCCGCTGGTGAACCAGCAGGACCGAACTCCTCGGGGGCAGACGTTCGTACCTTGCGTGCTGGTTCTTTCAGCGCAAGTTCGAGCGTGCTCGTAGCGGTGCCGTCGAGATGGGCACGGCCAGGCCATCGGGAGTTCTGTAGCTGGGAGTGGATGTTCGATCTCCCAGCTGCGAGGGGAGAGTACGTGGCACGTGCTCGCCGGGTTGTACGACATGACCGAGCGGCTGCGTCGTCGCGCTACCAGGAGGATCCCGATAGCGAGCAAGAGCGCTAGGCTCCAGAGTGCTACCATTGAGTCTCCTTAGGTTGCGAAAAAATGGTATTACAAAATACCATTTTTGTCAAGAGTAGATATTAATTGATTAGAGTTTGTTTAGGATTTTGTCATGCCGCTCAAAGACATGTTGCAGTGCGGCGATTTCGCAGTCGTGGTTGTTATACATGCCAACAATTCCGTCGACGTGGATGAATAGTCCATCGATTCTGGTGTTCGTTTCTTCAAAATTGGTGTTCATGTCAAGTCTAAGTTCCTGGTGATTATATTCAAGCCGATCAAATCTTTTATCTGTTTTATTAAACCCGGCGATAACTTGATCTTTTGTATCTCGCATCTCTGTTTTAATTCGTCCGAGTTCTGAGCTATTAATTCCAACCCTTTCATTGGTGACCCGAAGCTCAGATTTTATTTGCGTCAGTTGATTGTTCGTTTCCTTTTGTTGTATTTCAATCTTATCAAATCGTTCATTGATAGCATTAAGCTGTTCGTCCATCCGCTGGTCGTTTAGATTTAAACGTTGGTCCATACCGTCAAATCGTTCGTCTACAGCATTAAATCGTTCATCTACAACATCAAACCGTTGGTCTAAAGTATCGAGTCGTTCATCTACAACATCAAGTCGTTGGTCTACAGCATCAAGCCGTTGGTCCATAATGTCAAAACGTTGATCAATAACATCAAATCGCTTATCTATCGCTTCAAATCGTAAATCGATACTAATAAATTTTTCATCGATTACCTTTAGTTGTTCGACAATATGTCCAAGGGTGACTTGGATATTGTCTAGTGTATTTTGCATACGCATTTTCATACAAATTTATTATACATTGTGTGATTGGGGCGGGTTTTGCCCCAATCACACTTGCACACATGCTGTGCACAGCAGTTACTAACACCCTAGGTCTGTGGTATTGGTTGTGGGTTGGTTCGAGCCCACCTGATTCCATTTGAATTTCCTGCCTTATATTGCTCTCGGGCGACCTCAAACATGAAGTCTTTAATCCGATCCCCCATGTCCGCCGGAATACCCAAATTGTTGATAAGTTCCTGTGCTCGGTTGCTCAAAGTGCTCATCCACATGCTTTTTGTTTTTTTATCACTCATATTTATTTAATAGTTAGGCTCCTGCAGGAGCAGTTTGTAAGTTTGTGCGTCGAACGAAGAAGTATCCAAGTGCCAGCAGGGCTGCAAGCAATAGTCCGCCACCGATCCACGGTGCGATATCATTGCTTTGCGCTACCACAACTGGTACGTCGTCATTAGGATCCTCGACTACCTCTTTTTGAATTTGTACAACGTCTTGTGAGGTTCGCGGATATACTCGCTGTTCACCGCTAATAGTTCTAAGCACTCCTGTGATTTCAAGCTCTGAGCTCATTGAGCTCCATTGCATGCCATCACTCGCGACAATGACTACATCGCCAGTTGTATCTTGCAAAACAATCTTGGCATCACTTATGTCAGCAATTTCTCCACGTATGGTTATCAATGAACCGTCGATGAGTGAATCAAGTCCATTGATAGAGGTGCTGGTTGGATAGAGGTCAACGTGGCCTGTCACTTGCACGTCCCCAGTTTCTGATAATTTAATTCGTTGTTCACCGCGACTTTCAGATAGTTCGCCTGTGACGGTTACAACGTCTCCAATTTGTAGTAAAGGCCAGTCAGCATAGTAGAAATATAGCTGCGCGCCTTCAATGAATGCAATTTGAGATCCAAATATGCCAGGTGTTGCAGTGACAATTCCGCTTAGTGTTACATCATTGGCTGAAGCGCTTGAGTAGCTTGAACTAGATTTAGAGCTAGAGCTTGATGAGCTTGATGAACTTGTTGTGGTTTTTGGAGTTTCCGCTATGGCAACAACACGGTGGACCTCAGCTTCGGTGGACTTATCGGAAACGTCATTATCATTTCCCGTGCTTGTCGGCTGATCGTCTTGAACATTTTCGTATTGAGCTGACTGATCAGCGTTGGATCCGGATGCTGATTCGTTCGTAGTTGCTGTTTGCGTTGTTTGTTGTTCTGATCCATCGGTTGATTCCTCCTCATATGTAATTTTGTTAGATTCGGATTTAGTTATTTCCGATGTAATAGTCCATTGATCATCGATCAGTGCCAGACTCTCGCCTTTGCTAGGATCATCAATCTCCTCTGTTCCATAACTCATTGAGTTTATGAGATTCCCTGAGGGGTCATAAAGATTTACTGAGTCACCACCATTGTTGAGTTTGCCTTTTGGCTCTTCGATTACAAAGTAACCACCTGCTTCTATCGAGTTTTCAAGATCAGTGCTTCGATCAGTAGCATCTGTTAGTGACCAACCAGTAAGATCGATCGCTGTGTCAGTAGTGTTGTAAACCTCAACCCATTCAACCTCACCCTCAGCTGGATCGCTTACAAGTTCAGTAATTATTAGCATTCCAGATTCGTATGATTTAGCTTCCTCGGCTTCGCTCGGGATGACGTCTGAATTAGTGTCTTCGATTGTTTCTTCGGTCTCCTCTTCGGCCTCAGTAGACCCCTCCTCCTTCGCTGAAGCTTCGGCGGACAGGTCGGCTTCGCTCGGGATGACGGATGAGTCGGTATCTTCGATAACCTCCTCTGAAAACACATTCGTTGCTCCAAGAGTTGGTTCAGTTGTCACGGTCCATACGTTTTCGATAAACGCGAGTGCGTAACCCTTTTCAGGTGCTTCGATTTCATCGGAGCCATAAGTGATCGAGCTGACAGTCTCACCTTCTGAATTTATAAGCTCGATTGTGTCGCCGCCATTGTTTAATTGTCCCGCAGGGCTGTAGATGACCGCGTAGTCGTTTGATCCGATCGAGATCTGATCAAAAATTGATGATCTTTCAGTTGCGTCGCGTACTGTCCAACCCTCAAGTTCGATCGTATTGTCAGTCGGGTTGTAGATTTCGATCCATTCCTCTTGATCGTCGGTCGGATCGCTTACGAACTCATTAATAAATAGTGAGCTTTGACCCGTCTCTTCCTCAACGATTACTTCGTCAGAGAATACATTCATTGATCCTGGAGTTTGTTCTGAAGTGAGCGTCCAATCATTTTCGATTAGTGCAAGAGCGTAGCCTTTCTCAGGACTTTCGATTAACTCAGTTCCATAAGTTACTGAGCTAACGACATCTCCATTTGGATTTAGTAGTTCGACAGTATCTCCGCCATTATTCAATTGTCCTGAAGGGCTGTAGATGAGCGCATAACCATCTGCCTCGATCGAAGTTTGATCGAATGAAGATGATCGCTCGGTTGCATCGCGTACTGTCCAATCCTCAAGTTCGATAGAATTATCGGTCGGATTATAAACCTCAATCCATTCCTCCTGATCGTCCATAGGATTGCTTACGAATTCATTGATAATTAATGAACCTTGATCAACCTCTCCAGTCTCTTCAGTTTCAGTAGATCCCTCCTCCTTCGCTGAAGCTTCGGCGGACAGGTCGGCTTCGCTCGGGATGGAAGGGGAGTCGCTTTCGTCGTCTTTGATAGTTTCGCTGGCAGCATAAAGAACTCCGGGCGTTCCCAATTGATCTGTGTTGCTCAAGTTTGAGCTGAGCTCTGAGTTGTACCACTGCAGAGTTCCAAAGTCTCGTTGCATTGATACCTTAGGACTGGTTGATCCAGCTGGCGGGGCACTGCCATCGCCAGCTGTATCAACTACAGTTCCATCGGGCATTACTAGCATGATTTCGAGTGCGGAATTGCTAAGCGAGAGTGACGCAGTTACTAGATCGGGCTGCACCACTAGTGTGGTTTTTTCATGCCCAAGATCATAGTTTGATACGAGTAGCACGTCGCCGGCGGCAAGCATGGTGCCGTCTGCTATGGCTAGTGCGTCGCCCGAGGTAGCACATCCGGTGAGAATCCACCCGCTAATATCCATATCCGCGCCATGTGCGTTATAGAGCTCAAGCCACTCGTCGGCCTGTGAGAGCTCACTTCCGGCCCAGTTGACTTCGCTAATGAACACATCGGGCACTTCGACCCCTTCGACGGGCTCAGGGTCTTCGACCGCTTCGACGAGCTCAGGGTCCTCGATTGCATCCTCGACGCTGGCTGATTCGACTTCTGACTCATCAGTAGTTGCGGTGTCTGTTTCGCTCTGATCGACTTCTGTACTTTCTGATTCAGACGCGGTTGATTCCTCGACTGGGTTCTGCGCTTCATCTTCTGTGCTTTGTTCCCCTTCAACAGCGGGCTCGTAAGTTGCTGATTCATCTCCCGACGTTCCTGCGGAGATTTCAGAATCTGACTCTTCGACGGAACTTGATCCTTCGTCAGAAGTCTGGGCTCCGACGTCTGGGTTCTCTGGCTCTGTTGATTCTTCGAGCACGACCTCTGTGGCGTCGGCACTCTCGGATGTTGTTTGTGGTGTTTCCTGTGCACTGGCGGGTATTGCCAGCACAAAAAACACGAGGCAGAAGAGTCCATATAAAATTCTTTGCATAATTTTTTAGTTGTTAATGAGCAGACGTCTGACAAAAAACTCCCTACACGCATTGGTAGCGTATAGGGAGTATTTGTATATTCATTACCTCATTTTTCGAGGCGTAGGTCAAGGGTTGATGTGGAAAACATAAAAACCTCAGACAAAGTCTATGGTTTTTATGGTGGGCGAGAAGGGACTCGAACCCTTACGCCTTTCGGCACCAGTTCCTAAGACTGGCGTGTATACCAATTTCACCACTCGCCCGAGTTATGAAATGCGGGGGTATTATTACATATTTAGGTGAATTGATCAAGGGCAGTGTGGTTGTGGGTCATCAATAAAATAAATTCATTTGAACATCCCTAGTGTTGTTATAAGACATACCGACAAACGTGTTATTATGTATGTATTATTAATAGTTATTTATTTATGAATATGTCTCAAACTAAAACGAAGACAAGAACAAAGACAAGTGTAAAGATTGGCATTGCAGTTGGGGCAATGGCAATTGCGGCTGCTGGTTTCTTTTTTGCGATTCCTCGCGTTTCTTATCCATCGGTTGCTCTTATGTCGACCTCAACTTTGCCAAGTGTACCCGGCGAGCACGAAGTTATGTATTTTTATGTAAGTACAAAAAAGTCCGATACTAGATTACGTGAGGTGACTTTTGAAATTGACAGCACAGATAACGAAGCTAGTGGGTGGAATACTTGTGGTCAACTAGGTGCTATCTCCACAGACCCTGCTGCAACAGATTTGCATGGGTGGTCTTTGTACGATATGTCTCATGGCGGTCGTGCCGATACCGAGGCTTCCTGGGCTTTTTATGATAGTGCTAACGTGAATTGTGCCGACTCCTCTGTTGTCGATCATCCAGTGGCATATGCGGTTGTTGCATCGCCACTAGCAAGTGTTATTCCAGCGTCACCGCGAGGCACCCTTACTGGGGAGACCTATATTTTGTTCGCTGATACTTCTGGAGCAAGTGCTGTTACTGACGATAGTTTTCGTGTGACCATTCCAGACACAACACCTGCTATCATTTGGGAAGATGATCGTGGTGTAGCTCGGAACGCACGGTTTATTTCTGGCCTACCAGTCGTTGGATCGACAATTATATTTTAGTAAAATAACCAAAGTAAAAGACGGGCGCTCGGTGCGCTCGTTTTGATTTAAAGCACAATGATCATCGGGGCTGAGGCCCGCCATTGTTTTTTGGCAAAACAAGCGAGGAGTCGACAAAACACATTAGCTTGGGTATCCTTAACATCGTTATGAAAATTGTATTAATACATGGCTACAAGGCCAGCTCACAAACTAACTTCTTCCCTTGGCTTACAGAAGAACTGCGCAAGCAGGGTCATGAGGTTGTTTGTCCTGATCTACCAAACCCTGAGTCACCAGACCCTGAAGAGTGGACTAAGTATTTGGTTGAGAGCGTTGGTGTAATTGATGATGAGACGATTATCGTTGGTCATAGCATTGGTGGCGCAACAGCATTAAGATTTTTGGAGGCAGCCGAAGCATGTTCGACTCCGAAGTCATGCATTCTTATCTCTACTCCTTGGATGATTAAGAGTGATCAGTTCCGCGGATTCTTTCTTTCAGAATTAGACTTCGATGTACTCATGTGGAAAGCGTCACGCTTTGCAGTAGTCCATTCCAAGGAAGACACAGTGATTCCATTTGATCACGCACAAAAATATGCCGAGGTCTTGCACGCCAAGCTAATAGAAACCGAAGGTAACGGACACTTCCAAGGCGAGCAGTACCCAATCTTGCTCGAGACCATTGAGAACTGCATTAAAGAAGAAATAGTATTTGAACCAGGACAGGGTATTGAGAACGATTACGAAGACGTTGAGTAAAATGATAAATTAAAAAAGAACCGCCTTATGGGCGGCTCTTTTAATAATGATATTCCTTTCCATGATTAATCGTACACGCTCGGTAGAGTTGCTCTAGGAAGATTAGGTGTGCCAAGTCGTGCGTTGTTGTCATTGGTGAGAGTGAAAGTCGCAAGTCGGCTTTGTTTTTTATTTCGTCAGATAAACCTTTAGCGCCACCGAGGATTACGGCGATGTGTTGACCGGTGTCTTCGAGACTTTTGATCTTCGATGCGAATTCTTTCGAATCCATTGTTTTTCCAAATTCATCGAGCACTATTAGGTATGAATCAGTTGGAATTCTATCAAGAATATCATCAGGTGATTTCAAGATTCGATGCTCAAACTTCACGTACGCTTTGAGCGGCTTTAATAGTTCGTTTCGAATATTATCAAAACTACCTTTAGGAAGGTCACCGATTGTATAGAAATCGAGGTAGATCATATATGGGCATTATACATAAAAAAGAGGGAACCTCCGGCCGAAGATCGACCGGAGGTAGGTGAGCTTCCCTGATTTTTCTCATCTCCACGTAACAGTCACGCATACACACGATAGCCACGCACAGGGGTAGGATTATCCATCGAGGGTAGTTGGGAGTTGAACCCGCTTTTGATTCGGCTCAAGAATCAGGGCTCTCTACTGAGCTAACATCCCCAATCGGACCATTTATATCCCGGAGATCACCGGCACCGATTGTCGATGTTCGGTATCGCCACGGTTTCAGAAAACCGGGGAGAAACATGGTTAGCACATTGGCTTGTCCTCGTTCTGGTTTTGAGCAACGTATTTGTACCATTTTTAGCCAAAAAGTCAACCTTAATCCTTATCCCCATCTGTGTATATCGAAATACTTGACACTATTAGCGCCTTATTATACAATTCTCGCGCATTCACAATTTGACCATTACTCCGTTTGTCCCATGTTGGACTTCAGGGAGTGTATGAGGGAAATATAGCCACAGTAAAATTCCTTCGCACATTCTTGGCAGCATCTCTTTTGCCCGTAGTACATTTGTAAAATGATCAATGTAGCACCGCTA
Source organism: Candidatus Uhrbacteria bacterium (assembly GCA_018673485.1). GTDB lineage: Bacteria > Patescibacteriota > Patescibacteriia > UBA9934 > UBA9934 > UBA9934. The sequence continues at coordinate 1,815 of JABHCP010000007.1, read as the reverse complement.
CACTTCACAGTTTACAAAAGCACTACAAACAAAAATCTGCAACCAATTATGCACGAAAGAATTTCACAGTAGCTATCATGTTCGGGAAAAACATACACCTCAGTTCTGATCGATTCGATCGCATATTTACAAACCGGGTAGTGGGACCTTGATGGTTCTGCTATAAACGAATCTATCCAAAAATAATATTTTGAATAAATTCCAGAAATACGGCACATTCCTTCCAGAATTTTCTCAACGATGCTCCGGCATCGCCTCGAAAATTACTGAAAGCGATCTGCTCGCATTTCTGAAAATTTCTTCTAAAATCTATTTCTGGAAAGATCCGCAAAGCAGAATTTTTGTTCGCCAAGATCAGCTTGGCATCAGAGATGAAGCGCATCATGCACTTTTCTCTGATCTTTCACAATTTAGAGTCAAATAACAATCAACGAAACGCAAGATTTCTTCGGAAATCTTACAATGAAAAAAACAAAATTAAATTTCTTCGGAAATTTAATCAACAAAGTCTTTTAACTTAACGTCTTGAGTGAGTGGAGGGATACTCAAGGGTATATTGGTGGATGGCTTGACAAAACATGCTGATGAAGGACGTAGTAACCTGCGATAAGCTTCGGTGAGGTGGTAAACAACCTTTGACCCGAAGATTTCCGAATGGGGAAACCCGGCTGGGGGAATGCCCAGTCACTCTGTGCTGAATATATAGGTACAGGGAAGGCACCCAGGGAAGTGAAACATCTCAGTACCTGGAGGAAAAGAAAATAATGAGCTCTATTCTCATCTCGATGCTCGATTCATCGAGACTCGAGATGACGAATAGATGCTTTCATTCCCTAAGTAGCGGCGAGCGAAAGGGGAACAGCCCAAACCTATCAAGTGAAGTTAGCTGAAGTAGCTCTTCGGAGTTGCGGACGCGAAGCGAAAGGTGTCAGCCCTTGCTTGGTAGGTGTTGTAAGCCCAAACGTGTGTAACTGATATTGCACGGTTCGATTGGTGACAATTAACAAAATTTGCTGGAAAGCAAAACCAAAGAAGGTGATAGTCCTGTATGTGAAAATTGTTTATCAACGATCGGTTTGGATGCTTGAGTACGGCGGGACACGTGAAATCCTGTTGGAATCTACCGCGACTATGCGGTAAGGCTAAATACATGTTTTGATCGATAGTGAAGAGTACCGTGAGGGAAAGCTGAAAAGAACCCCGGAAGGGGAGTGAAATAGAATCTGAAACCATATACCTACAAGGAGTTGGAGCCGAGTTCGCTCGGTGACAGCGTTCCTATTGAAGAATGAGCCAACGAGTTTGTGTCTGTTGCAGGTTAAGTCCTTTGGGACGGAGCCATAGTGAAAGCGAGCCTTAACGGGCGTTAGTAGCAGGTACAAGACCCGAAACTAAGCGACCTATCCATGGCCAGGGTGAAGCCAGCCTAAAAACTGGTGGAGGCCCGAACCCACGCACCGTGCAAATTGCCGGGATGAGCTGTGGATAGCGGAGAAATTCCAATCGAGCTTAGTAATAGCTGGTTCTCCTCGAAATATGTTTAGGCATAGCGTCGGTTAATAATGTGTTGGGGGTAGAGCACTGATTGGGGTTGGCGCCTTCGGGTAGCCGCCCTAGCCAAACTCCGAATACCAGCACATGTTCCCGGCAGTCAGACCATGGGGGCGAAGCTCCATTGGTCGAAAGGGAAAGAGCCCAGATCTCAAGCTAAGGTCCCTAAATCATTACTAAGTGTAAAAGGTGGTGAGGAGACTTATACAACCAGGAGGTTGGCTTAGAAGCAGCCATCCTTTAAAGATAGCGTAACAGCTCACT
>JABHCP010000015.1 GCA_018673485.1 Candidatus Uhrbacteria bacterium | reverse complement strand
TGACAATGTGAAGTCAGCTCCGGCCACTGTTGCAGACTCAACATCTTCGGTCATTGCTAGAACAATTCTATCTATTTGTCCGTCTCCGTCATCATCATCTGTTACGGCAGTTGAGATTGATGGGCCGTAGATGTCAGCGGTTGAAAGGGTTCCGGTTGAGCCGGCTACTGCCGTGCCTGTTGCGGCACCACCAGCTGCAACTGCTACGGCTGTAAGATCTCCAACAAGAGAATCTGAATCTGCTCCATACTCAATACGAATACGACCTCCTCCTCCTCCACCACCCTCATCATCAGCATCATCACCTCCATCTCCTCCATCTGCAGAAAATGCTCCTGTTGCACCACCATCTTCAATTACCGAACCGGCTGTTACATAAACAGACCCTCCAGAGCCTCCACCGCCTCCACCATTCCACACTTCACCATCTCCACCGTCTACAGAAATTGAACCGTTATGTGTAAAAGTGCCGGTTATACTTAAGCGTACCAACCCTCCACCGTGTCCACCTGCACCAGACCATGTTCCTCCACCTGAAGAACCTAAATGAGTAGGCGCAGTAGCTGACCCGTATGTTGCTCCTCCAGCATTCAGCCCCGTTGACTGTCCAAGTCCTCCGCTACCTCCATAGCCAGCGCCTTGATGCCCTGCTATGGCCGCGTGTCCATCTCCCGCACCACCATAGGCGACTCCTTGCTTACAAGTCCCATCACCTGCTACATCTGGACCAAATCCATCTCCAGCCGCGACACCCTGGCAACCCAGACTATTTGCACTAATTGAAGACGTTGCATCAATGGAAAGAGTGGTCATATTCGTCCATTGAACATTTGAATTTATAGAGGCGCTTGCCAGTGTAACGGATACTGCATCATCCATTGTCCATATATTAGTCGCTGATAAAGTTGCTGCTAGATTGCTTAGAGTAACACCTGTACCTGCAGCAGTATCAAAACCTGTCACAGATGCGTGAGTGCAATCAAATGTCCCCTGCAATGCAATAGTCGTAGTGGTAGTCAACGACGGTGTTGTGTCCGTCGAACCATCACAATACAAATTAGCTGTTGCAGTACCTACTGTAAATGAATTTGCACTAAAATCTGTATCAAACTCAAAACCGTGATAAACAGTAACATCACTTGTTGTAGTATCTTTAACGTAAACTGTACCAAGATCTCCAGCAACACCAGAGCCTGTCGCTGTACCGGCTATAACAGTAAAATTCGAAGAATCCAAACCATCACCTCCAGAATCAAAAGTACTAGAACCATAACTAAGAGAAACGCGACCTCCTCCTCCTCCACCACCCTCATCATCAGCATCATCACCTCCATCTCCTCCATCTGCAGAAAATGTCCCTGTTGAACCAGACAATGCTCCAGCAACAGTAATGTAAACAGATCCTCCAGAGCCTCCACCGCTTCCACCGTTCCACGCTACACCATCTCCACCGTTGGCAGAAATTAAACCATTATGTGTAAAAGTACCAGTTGCATTTAAACGTACCGACCCTCCGCCATGTCCACCTGCACCAGACCATGTTCCTCCACCTGAAGAACCTAAATGAGTAGGCGCAGTAGCTGACCCATATGTTGCTCCTCCTGTATCTATCCCCGTTGACTGTCCAAGTCCTCCGCTACCTCCATAGCCAGCGCCTTGATGCCCTGCTATGGTCGCGTGTCCATCTCCCGCACCACCCAGGCTATCACCAGCAGTTAATATTACACAAACGTTGGAAGCGTTAGGACCGTACCCGTCTGACGCGGCTACACCTTGACATCCTTTCTCATCCACATCTATATCCCCAGTCACAGTCACATTGCGTGCATCAATATCTACTCCTGTGGCGTTCGACGCCGCATGCGTGATAGTGGCGCCACTAGCAATCACAACATCATCGTTTGCCCCTACGTCCAATGCACCGCTAAACGTAACAGTTCCTGAACTAACTGTAACTGTTCCACCACCTAGATCAATCGCGCCATCCCAAGTAACCACAAACGTTCCAGCCAAGTCTATCGATGTACAACTATTTGTTGATACATAAGCAGCGTTTACTGTTTCTGTACCTGTGATATTACAGGTCGCAGCCCTAGCCTCTGGAATATTCACCATAAAGGTGAACGGAACTAAAACCATTGCAATGATAGAAGCATTGCAAATTAATAAGGCAAGTGATCTTGTCTTCATATTTTTCATGTTTGAATTGTTGGCTATATTATAGCATCGCAGGGTGCCAAAAAAATAATGTGTGGATACAAAAAACCCCGCATCATACCACCATCCCGAGCGACCAGAGGGAGTCGAGAGATCTTCTAATTGAGAAGATTTCTCCCCCGTCGGACGGGGTTCGAAATGGAATAATGTTGCGGGGGTTGACTTACTTCTTTGCCGCCTTGATAAATCCCTGAAACAAAGGATGGGGACTAAGTGGACGGCTTTGGAACTCTGGGTGGAATTGAACTCCTACAAAAAATGGATGGTCTTTTATTTCGACGATCTCTACAAAATGATCATCAGGGCTTGTTCCGGAGATTACTAATCCCGCCTTCTCAAGCTCCTCGCGATACTCATTATTAAACTCATAACGATGTCTGTGGCGCTCGCTTATCATGTCAGAGCCATATACTTTCTCAGACAAGCTCCCCTTTTTCAAACTGCATGGATAAGACCCAAGGCGAAGAGTTCCACCATACTTACCTTTTTCTACATTCTCTTTTTGCGATTCTTGAATATGAATCACTGGATGCTGAGTCTTCTCATTTATCTCAGTTGTATTCGCGTCCTTCCATCCAAGCTCATTACGGGCATATTCAATAACTATGCACTGCATTCCATAACAAAGCCCTAAGTACGGAACCTTATTTTTTCTGCAAAATTCAATAGCTTTTATCTTCCCCTCGATTCCTCGTGAGCCAAAGCCTCCTGGGACAATCACACCATCGAGTTCACTTAGCTCTTTCTTCATCTTTGCTGGGCTCTTCTCGTACTCCTCTGAGTTTAGCCATTCAATCTTAGCCTTAACGCCCTCATGCACTGCAGCGTGCTTGATCGCTTCAAGAACTGATAAGTAAACATCAGAAAGAACAAAGTCTCCTGTTGAAAAATACTTTCCAACCACCCCGATCTTAACTTCCTTTTTCGCAGACTTCAACTTTTTCACAAAACCATTCCACTCTGACAGATCATTCTGCTTTGGTTTGAGCTTAAAGCACTTCAAAACATTGTCGGCAAAATTTTGATCTTCAAACATTTGCGGAATGTCATACACACTCGGCGCATCAGCGGCCCCAATGATATGCTCCGGTGGCACTGAACAAAATCGCGCGATCTTTTCCTTTCTTGGTTGATCCATCTCCATAGTTGATCGTCCGATTACAAAGTCTGGTTGAATTCCGGCCGCGTTTAATGTTCTAACCGCATACTGAGTTGGCTTGGTCTTCATCTCACCAACTGATGGTGGCACTGGTAAATAACTCACGATTGCAAACTTAACACTGTCTGGATCCTTAACCTTCATCATTCGAGCGGCTTCCAAAAATAAAAGACCCTGATACTCCCCAACAGTTCCACCAACCTCGATCAACGAAATATCAGCCTTTGCCTCCTTTGCTGCACGCTCAATTCTACGAATGATCTCCTCTGGCACATGTGGCACAACCTCAACGCACTTTCCGCCATACTCTAAATTTCGCTCACGTTCGATTACTGACTGATAAACTCGTCCGGTTGTCATGTAATTAATCCGTGTAATATTTGTATCTAAATATCTTTCGTACGTTCCAATATCTTGATCGGTCTCATCACCATCAACCGTTACAAAAACCTCACCATGCTCAACCGGGTTCATAGTTCCAGCGTCCACATTCACATATGGATCAATCTTAATCGCGGTTACGCTGTACCCTTTTGACTTAAGCGTTAAGCCAAGTGCCGCTGAGGACGTACCTTTACCAACGCCACTCATTACCCCACCAACAATGAAAAGATATTTGTGTTTCATAATTTTTTCCTGCTGTCATCCCCTGGCTTGACCAGGGGATCCATCATCTATCGATCTCGATAATCGATGGATTCCTGCCTGCGCAGGAATGACAATTATTTATATTATTCTTAAGTTACTTATAATAAATAGATAAACTTAAATCGACCCTCGAGGGGTCGATTGTTCTAATCCTTTGACTCGATAGCGACAGTGATTCCTGCTTCGAATTCTCCTTTGGAGACAGTGGCCTCGTAACTACCGGTTTCTTTGGTTGGTGGGAACTCAATTTCGTCTTCTTTGAACTTAAAGCCCTGGCCTTTTAATCCGACTGACACATCCTTGGCAGTAATTGCAGCATAGAGCTTACCCTTATCTGTCTTTACCTTAATAACGACCTCAACTCCATCAACCTTGTGAACAGCTTGCTTATCTGCCTTTGCCTGCTTTTTATCACGCGTTGTCGCTGCCTTCGCTTTCTGTTGAATCTGCGAGATCGCGTGTTCTGTTGCCTCTACCGCCTTATGCTGAGGAAACAAAAAATTACGAGCAAACCCATCATTTACCTCCTTAACGTCTCCCTTTAGTCCAATATTCTTAACATCCTCTAATAATATGATTTTCATATGTTGGTATTTTATCTAATCAACTCCTTGGAGTCAAAGTCTTCGTCGGAGAGAACAATATTATGCACCGCACATTGCACCGCCTGCCTGATATATGGAATCACGTTGTTTGGTGCGTCTTCGAGCGAAAACCATGATAGATCTGAGCATTTGTGAGGTTCGCAGTTTTCGATCTCTCCATTCCATTTCTTGGCAATAAAATAAAAATCAAGTCGCTCGTCCTCAGGATGATCAATCTGATAATTTCTGTGCATAACATGAACCAACTTCAAATCTTCCTCGAATAAATCAATCCCAATCTCTTCTTTAGCCTCACGAATCATAGAATCAACCAAGCGCTCGTTTCCGTCAACGTGCCCTGCTGGCAAACTATAATTTCCATCTTGGAAACCAGTATTCTTTCTTTGCAAAAATAAAAATCTATCGTCCTTTTGCAATATCAAGTAAACCGCTGGTGTCATTGTAAAATATTTCTTTGACATATCTATCCTCGTTTATAACCCATGCGCCTCCTAACCCTTCTTGGCTTTTCAAAATACTGCAAAGCCCTGCGCACAACTGGCTTCATGTCTTCGTATGATGATTTATCCCAAACTTGATCAGCGCGAATCCAAGCAGCATCCTGAATGATCTCACCCTTACCTGTGTCTTGAAGAGGTGTTAACTTAGCGTCAGCCGGAGCTTCAAATAAAAAGTAATGAATGAACTTTCGAACAAGCTTGCCTTTAAAAACAAACCTATCACGAAACCAAATATCGATATGCCCGAGTGGCTTGATATATCGCAAACCCTTAAGCCCAAGCTCTTCTTCAATTTCCCGAACTGCAGTCTTGCGATATGACTCACCTTTGCGGACATGCCCCTTGGCGAATGTCCACTTACCATAAGAATCCATCTGCATCGCAAACACAACACCTTCTGGAGCTCGTTTAAATACAAGTCCACCAGAGGATACTTCAACACGGTGCTTATCTGAACTACCAGGCTGTCTGGAGCTCACTGAGCGCCGCGTCGAATTGTGGCGTGAGTCCTGCTTCATAATCATCAAGTGTATATTCAACAACAACGTCAGGTGTTATACCAACTTTATCTATAGAACGCCCGAGTGCCGTTAACCACTCCGCGGTCGTAATCTTTAAAGCCGATCCATCATCAAATTCATAATATTCTTGCACAGAACCCTTTCCATATGTCTGCTCGCCCACAAGAGTCGCGAGCCCATAGTCTTGCAATGCACCTGCCAAAATCTCAGAACCAGATGCAGAGCCTCCGTCAACCAAGATAACTGTTGGGTATTCATCAAGCCACGCAAATCCATTGGCTGCGTATTTCTCGATCTCATCACCAACTCGCTCTTGCACAACAATGTCATCATCAATCCAAAATCCTGCAACATTTATCGCCTCAGTCAACAAACCACCTGGGTTATTACGCATGTCGAGCAAGATCCCGTCAACATCCGATGTCAGAATCTCTTGTGCAGCTTGTCTAAACAGTGTGGTTGTATCCTCATTGAACATGTACAACTGAATATACATTATTCCGTCATCGCGCAGCTCCCATTCGACGCTATTTATCTCAATATCCCCACGGGTGATTGGAATCTCGATCGTATTATCAAATCCGTTTCTAACGACAGTTAAGATAACTTCTGATCCTGCTTCACCGCGAATAATACTCACTGCGTAATCAACAGTTGCCCCAATGATATCTTCATCACCTACTTGTACGATGTAATCACCTGACAAAAGTCCGGCCGCTTCTGCTGGAGATCCAGATAGCGGTGCGACGACAACAATATAGCCTTCTTCCTTTCCGATCTCTGCTCCAATTCCAGAATACTCGCCGTCGAGCTCTTCATTGAACGAGGACGCATCTTCAGGGTCGAAAAATACTGAATAAGGATCTTCTAATCCCTCGATCATTCCTGAAATCGCGCCGTAGAATAAATCTTTCTCAGAAACTGGACCTCTCAGATACAGCTCTCGAGCTAAATCCCAAACCTGCCAGAATTGCTGAAAACTAACATCGTCTTCAATACCTTCGTAAAATCTTATTTGATTAGTAACATCGCCCTGACCGATGTCGTCGTCTGATACTTGATCAGTGCCTGAGCCCGCCAGCCAACCAAGGGCAAAAATGGCAATTGCTAAAATAACAAAAACCAACGTTCTAACACGCAGAATCTCCTTCTGGAGTTTTTTCAAATTTATATTCATAACAAAGAGTATTCTATCATAATATTAATGCTTCCAAAACCATGTTTTTTCTGCTAGAATCCCATCGATATGAATAAGAACGTGAAATATGCCTAAATGGATTAGACGAATCATTTTTTGGACATTTATACTAGTGTTTTTAATGATCGCACCGCTACTAGTTCTCTACACAGCTGGTTATAGATATAACATCAGCACAAACAGCGTTACTCGCACTGGAGTACTGTCAATAACAACCAGCATACGAAACGCTGACATATATCTTGACGGGCAATACACACAAACAAAAACTCCCGAGGTACTTAAACGAATCATGCCTGATGAGTACTCATTGGAGCTCAGTAAAGAAGGCTACCATTCTTGGTTTGGAGACATTGAAGTCGAAAGCGGTAGAACCGTGCAATTGCAAAATGTGATGCTCTTCACTGACACTAACCCGGAGCTACTCTTCAATAAAGACACTCAGGTTCTATCAGTTAACCCAAACGGTGAGTCTATCGCCTACGTTGTACGTGAAGGTGGCTGGCAAGAAACTTGGCTATACTTTCCGCAAGACAATGCGCACATCTTAATAGCACAAGTAATTGATGCTGAAGATGAAGTCTCACTGTCCTGGTCTGCGCAAGGTTCTTATCTGCTAGTATTTGATATTACGAACGAATCAATTCAAGTATTTAATGATCAGGGTGGCATCGTCGAGACAGACTACGACGATGCTATTGCTACTGCGTGGCACCCCAGCGATGATCACCTATTGTCACTGACAACCAATTCTCAGATCATGCAGCTTAATTTGCAAAATGGATCTGTGGGAGTACTCGATCAAACAAGCGAAACGTCAGTTGTGCTTGACGCCAGTATTCTAAAGCTTATCGACGGCGATGAATTTACCGAGGTTGCCCAGTATGTTGGCCGCTCAAAGGAAACATTGGCCCTACTTCCAAAAGCAACTTATACGATTCAAGAACGTGACGGAACATATTTGATTTTAATCGACAGTATAGGTGAACTGTACTTAATCAAGATCCATGAAGATGAACCTATATTGCTCAAGAGCGACGTACTTGCATATGACTGGGACGAGAACTTAGATCGACTGGTGTACACTGATGGATTTGAATTATCGATCTATGACGCTCGTACACATACAACGGAGTTAGTAACTCGACAAAGCTCCATGATACAGTCAGTAAATTGGCATCCAGAAGCTGACATAATCTTTGTGCAAGATACTGGCCTTCGAGCATTTGAGGCCTATGCACAAGCAGAGCAACGCTACACAACAACACTCATGGACAATGCTGATTTTCAAGAGATATGGATCAGTGAAGATGGTGAAACCCTGTACTTCTACGGCACAGCAGATGGAGCATACGGAGTCTACCAACTACAACTCACCTCATCAGATCCATTTTAGAACAGAATACAGAACCCAGACTTCAGAACCCAGGCATCAAACAATGATAAATTTAGGCTTAGCCATTTGGGCTAAGCCTAAATGGCTAAGCTGATTAAGCTAAGCTATGAATTCGAAAAAACCGCCCTAGTGGCGGTTTTTTGATTCAATATCTACTTAACTAACGAGGTTAAGATAATTTCCATATCTTCATCACTCATTGGGTCTCCTGCAAAGAAAAGGTCAAACTGCGTTCCGTCGTGAAAATCAATAACATAGAAAGCACACCACCCCCCACCACAACCATCACGATATACATCTGCATACTTACCTGAAAAAGATGGGGTAGCGTCACTCAAAACAACAGACTCAGTGTAAGCATCAGATGCCGATAAATCAGTTATATAATCACTGGGGGAAACGAGAGTTATCTGAAGGTCAGAATCACCCCCTTGAACTAACCAGTCGTCACCTGGCAATTCAAAATACAAATCTCCTATAGATGTCATTGATTCATAATCAAACACTTGGGAAGTGCAACCCGCTCCAACCAAAACAAAGGTAACTATAACAAAAAAAGATATAGACTTAAAATATTTCATATGAATTAAGTATAGCATGCTTCAATGCCATTATATCTTTCCAAGCTTTTCTAAAAATTCTCGCAACGCTTCGTCTCGATGTCTTAGCTTTGGTAGCTTAGTATTTTTAAGTGGCGCGTATGATGGGCAATTAGCTGCGCGTGGATAATCCGATCGTGGTACTGGTCTAAAATTATCTGTAACTCCAGCCATGTCGAAAATCTCTTTTGCAAATCCATAAACCGTGACAGGCTCACCTTCATTTACGATATGATAAATTCCTGGATCATAATCACCTTCAATAAGATCGAGGGTTACTTGAGCGACGTCAGGTGAATATGCAGGGCAACCATGTTCTTCGTCAGCAATCTTTAAATCATCAAGTTCTTGATTCAATCTAAACATCAGGGACACAAAATTCTCTTTCGCGCTCTCCCCACCCCCAGGCATTCCAAAAAGTTTTGACACACGACAAATATAAGTATCGTCACAGGCATTTTGAGCCAACTCTTCGCCCTTAAGCTTTGACTCTCCGTAACGTGAAATTGGATTGGTCTGATCGTCTTCAAGATAATGAGCATTGCCCTGACCATCAAACACATAGTCTGTGCCGAAGTGAACAAACTTTGCCCCAACTCGATCAGCCGCTTGTGCTAAATGCAATGGCCCCCGAGCATTGATCTGCATGGCACGCTCAAAGTGCTCATCTTCCTCAATTTGATCAACTGCGTTATATGCTGCTGCGTTGACTATCATCTCGGGCTTAAGTTTATCAATATACGAATCCACCGACTCCTGATTGGTGATATCCAAATCTGCGCGCGACGCGGCAATCACATCATGCCCTGCGGACGAAAAAACCTTAACCAGATCTTGGCCAAGCATTCCTTGCGCGCCTGTAATAAGTATTTTCATAGTTCCCTTATTGTCATTCCCGACTCCGATCGGGGATCCATCGCTTATCGAACTCGATAATTGATGGGCCCCTGGTCGTAGCCAGGGGTGACACAATAATTAAAACGGAAGATCTGAATCAGCCAATGTCTTCGCTGCTTGATCACGTCCTGATAAAATTGGTTCACCTTCAATTGGCCAGTCAATATTCACTTCTGGATCATTCCATGCAATGCCACCATCGAGCTCTGAATCAAAAGTACTAGAAACCTTATATTGAAGTTCGCAGTCCTCTAATGCATAAAATCCATGTCCAAAGTCCCCTGGCACATAAAACATTTTCTTATTATTTTCTGATAACTCGATTCCAAACCACTGCTTGTAAGTTGGTGAATCTTTCCGTAAATCAACTACAACGTCCCATAGCCTTCCGCGAGTGCAACGAACCAGCTTGGTCATCGGCTTTGGCGGAAGCTGAAAATGAATCCCACGTAAAACACCTTTAGCAGACTTGGAATGATTGGCCTGCACGAATACTGTATCGATTCCAAGGCCTTCAAACTTATCAACATTATAACTCTCAAAGAAAAAACCCCGATCATCGCCATGCACTTCGGGCTCAATGACTAGCAATCCTTCAATCGGTGTTTTTGTAATTTTCATACGCAATTGCTACCCACTCAGAGTCCTGAGCCTGTCGAAGGGCGAAGAGTCCCGCTGTTTACGTCAACGTTTGATCGTTACGTGCGGGATCCTTCGTCGCCTTTAGGCTCCTCTGGATGGATAGTTTATTCTAAATTCAATATTCTATTTATTTCAATCTCCCAACATTCTCTTCGTACCATTTGCGATAACCTGAGCTTTGCTTGATTGGTCGCCACCAATTTTCATTTTCACGATACCATTGTATCATCTGCTGCAATCCTTGTTCGAATGTAACCTCAGGCTTCCATCCAAGCTCACTATTAATCTTTGTGTAATCAATTGCGTAACGACGATCTTGCCCGGGTCTGTCCTGCGTAAACTTTAGCATTTCCTCGTGTGCGCCCATCGCTTTAATAACTGCGCGTGCAGTATCAGCGATTGTAAGCTCGGCATCTCCTCCCATCATGTACGTATGTCCTATTTGACCCTTCTCCAAAATAGAAAGAATTCCCAGTCCGTGATCGCGAGCTGTAATCCAATCACGAATCTGCCGACCGTCTCCTTGAATACTAATTGGATGATTCTCCATCAAGTTAGTAATAGCAATCGCTAAAAACTTTTCCGGATACAAGAAAGGTCCATAGTTGTTTGTACAATTTGAGATCGTTCCTCGAAGTGCATGCGAGTGCATAGCTGCGCGAACCAAGTGGTCAGATGCTGCCTTTGTTGCACTGTATGGATTACGCGGATCATACGGAGTCTCCTCTGTAAACTTATCGTCATCTGGCCCCAAAGAACCAAACACCTCATCGGTACTAACGTGGTGAAAACGCTTGCCATGACGAACACAAGCATCGATCAAACGCTGCACTCCCAAAATATTGGTTAAAATAAAAGGCTCATTATCCATGAGCGACCGGTCAACATGAGTCTCTGCGGCAAAGTTCACAACAACGTCTACCTCTGCAACTAGAGTATTTACAATCTCCTTATCTGTTATAGATCCATAAACAAATCTATATCGCGGATGAGTTTGCAAATCCAAGGTATTTGCGAGATTTCCGGCATAAGTAAGGGCATCAAGGTTGATGACCTCCCAATCTGGCCGTTTCTCAAAGAGAACGCGCATAAAATGCGATCCAATAAATCCACACCCTCCGGTTACTAGTACTTTCATATACGTATAAATATAGTATTCAGTACCTCCTACCTTACATTTTTAAGCGCTTCGGGTCAATCACTTAATCCCTTCAAGAATTAGCTTCTTCACATCATTCAACTCCTGCTCAGAAGCCTCATTTTTATCGAATGTTCGAGCCCCACCCTCATAACGCGGTATTACGTGTAAATGTGTGTGAAAAACCTCCTGACCGGCAATCTTACCGTGATTCATGCCCAGGTTGTATCCAGTGGCTCCGAGGGCTTCTATGACCTTAGGTGCGATCTTATGTAATGTCTTCATTATAGCCACTGAATCACCTTCTGACCCGTGAGCCAGGTCCTCGGCGTGATTCTTAGGCACAATTAAAACGTGGCCTTTTGACATTGGATGAATATTCAAAAATGCAAAAGTCTCATCATCTTCATAAATCTTATAAGACGGAACCTCCCCATTAATTATTTTACAAAATATACAATCGTTCATATGTATTCCATTTTACCTCCCCTCCTTTTCAAGGAGGGGCTGGGGGTGGTTATTATTTATTAATATAGTCTTTAATCCTTTGTAACACATTTTCAAGATCATCGTAAACTTCAAAATTGGTGAATCGAACAACGAAAAGACCTAGATTCTCAAGGTAAGACGAACGCTTTTCGTCATATTCTTTTTGACCAGACTCGAAATGAGAATCCCCATCCACCTCTATAACTAATTTCTTTTTCGGGCAATAGAAATCAACAATATATCCCCCTATCCCTGTCTGCCTTCGAAACTTAAATCCGAGTTGTGATTTTCTTAAATGAGACCACAATACCTGCTCTGCCTTAGTGGGCTCTGATCGAAGCGATCTTCGCCTCTGTTTTTGACCTTCCTTATTGAATATTTTTTTCATAACCACCCCTAACCCCTCCTTGAAAAGGAGGGGAACCTAACATCTCAACCCTCGCGCAACTACAAATGGCAAAACTAATCCCACAAGTGCCATGACAATTCTGAAGTCGCCAAACACCTCGCCCTCACGCAACATAACAATCATCAAAAGCAATCCAACGATTAACTGAACTAATCGCCAGAGCTTGTTTGTAGACTTCTGATCTTTAGCTACAACAGCCAACCAAATCCCTGTTCCGATAACCGCCAACAAAAACCAGTGCACAGAAAAAACATACTGTACAAACCCCGGCCGCAAATACTCAAACAACAAAAACACACCGTAACTGATAAGGCCTGTCAGGAATGCGGTTTTGGCAATTGTTACATTCATATTCCAAAAGGCATTAGGTTTCGAATTGCTGAGATGATGTCGCGCCAGGTCATTTGGTCTTTTAGGAACCGGATTGTGATTGAGTGAATGTCGACTGAGCCGCCGAATTCTATTAGGCCTGGGGTTGAGATTGTGAATTTGGTTGAGTTCTCGAACTTTTCAAGGATGTCAACATCGAATGTTGCCGAGGCTGTACTCCACTGTCTGCTTTGCTCTGGCTCGTTGTATGTTGTGAGAATGTAATCGATGCCGAGTGCTTCGATATCTGAATACGCATTAAGTGCTACCGCGTCTGGATTGAAGAACATGCCGCTAGTGAAAGCAAACTTTCCGTCGCCCGTGATCTTAACGTCACCAAGTGATGAATAACCATAAACTAAACCGGAATCCTCCACGGTGTGAGTGTATTTTTCATGGCTCTGCGAGACTCCAATCCACTGCGACCCTAGCTTAACGCTCTGCACCGAATCCGCATGTGTGGTCTCAAATGTTAAGTGCTTTGCATCAGTGTAAAATACTGTCGCTCGGGGTGAGCTCAAATAACCAACGTCGTCAGCAATATAAATCTTGCTAGTGAACGTCATGTATTGCTGAGTTGTTGAAATGGAGCGCCAGAACATATCGCTTGTTCCTGATAGTTCAATCGAGTAAACGCCCTCAAGCCAACCAGGTTGATCGATTATCGCTGTGCCTTCTGAATCGACCTGATTCTCCTGCTCGTTATTATCATCTTCTATGAAATACTCAAACACAACCTTATCAGCCTCATCTCGAATTCTAATGACCGCATCGTCAGCTCCAGTGGTGCGGTTCATATCCATGTAGTCGACTTTTAGATAAAAGTCCTCATCTTTAATGTATGTAAGATATTTATGATACCCACGAAGCGAAACATTGATCGTCTGCTCAGAGTTTGTCGCCTGATAGTTTGATAATCGGTATGGCTCCTCAAGGTCGTAGTGATATACACCGATTGAGTCCCGACTTGGCAGGTCACCTAAGAACTCAGAGACTGAACTAAAATTGTGTTCACGTTGCAATAATCGTGTTTCACCCTCGGAGACCTCTAACCACGAAAGTTGATCAAGCTCGGTATTGAGCAAAGGCTTCAGATCATAGCTCTCTGAATAAATATCAGCGAGTCCTCCGATCTCAACTACCGGTTGAAGATAAGAATCAAACTCAAGCTCGACTTCCATCTGCTCAAAATCTGCGTGCGGAAGAGTCACACTAAAATACGTTGGCTCATCTTCGATTGTGACAAACGCATCACCACCCTCTAAATACTGGACCTCTGAAACTCGCTCGTCTGGCAGGATGCTGTAAACGTAAGGATTCGATTCACCTACTTCGATTGATACCTCCTTAACTCCCGATGGGCACAGATCAATCCAAAGTAGACAGATGAAAATCACAAATGGCAGTAAGATGATTAGGAGTTGAATGATGCGCTTTGTCATTTTAGTTCTTTGTAAATTGATAAAGTGTTTCGTCTCCAAGTTGCACGACTTCAATAACAGTCACATCATCACCTTCGAACTCCACATCCTCTAAGTGGGCTATATCCTCTTTTGGCAACGTTATGCCAAGGTAAAACACTTCCGTGGAATCAACCATCTCCGGAATGTATGCGTAGATATAACTATCCCGAAGCGGCGTCACAACATTGCGCTCTGGGAATAAATACTTATCTGCCATGTCTACTACAATTATCGAATCCTCAGGCGTGTGTTCAAGTACGACATTTTTCTTCTCTATGAAAGATTCAAGATTTTGATGTGTTTGAATAAAACCATCAGTTCCCCAAATCACCATTCGCGCAGAGAAAAGAATCACAATTAATGCAATGACCCACGCGGTACTCGATGCATACGGAAGGCGACGCTTCTCGATCACTGATGCAACTCGATCGACTGCCACAGCGGCGAAGATCGAAGCCAGTACAAACAATGGCAGCCAATAACGAGCATACGAATTTGCAATTGTTAAAACCGATGCGTCGGGATTATCAGAAAAGCTCCAACTTCCATATACAAATGCCAACCAAATCGAGAGTCCGAGTGTCACAATCAGCCAAGGTCGATACTCCTTTTTCTTGAACACGAATATTAATCCGAGCATCGAGAGTCCTGTCATCCATGGGTACAGCACAAATCCATAGTCCCAAACATTGCGTAGAATGTTCATCTCGTGAATACCGAATGGAAATAGAACTCCAAGAACTCCTGAAAGAGGTTCGTCAATCGAACTAACGGCAACCCCCTCTAGCTCCCCCTGCCCATTCGACAGGCTCAGGGCACCCTGAGGGACTTGAAGGGTGGGAAGTGGGAGGATTTGAGATTCAGCTGTATATCCAGTTAGCCATGGTTCTCCGTACATTGCGTCATTTAGTGCTAAAAATGGTAGCAGGGTCAATAACACAAGCGCGCCGAATACAACCACTCTCTTCCACCCGATTTGGGTCCGTTTCCAGATAAATAGTGCCGAAACGATACCAAGCACCCAAAGAGCTTCTGAGCTTCGAAAAGCCAAAGCCAATCCTAAACTTAACCCCGCAAAAATCTCATCCAAATTCCAGTTCTTGTGCCAATACTTATCAAACGGCCTACATGTGAATAGATAAAAGCCGATGATCAAAAGCGATACAAAGCCAACATTATGCATCATTGTGCGCCCGGTGTAATGCCAAAAAGCGGGATGGATCATTAAGAACAACGCCGCAAGATCAGCCAGACGTTCGTTGTCAAAAAGTTTAAATATAGATTGTCGCCAGGCGATTATCGCAAGTAACGCCAACATTGGGGTCACTAAAACAACAGACCAATTACCTAAAATCGATGCCACCAATCCAGCTAGAATAGAAAGTCCCGCAAAACTCACTGGTACAATGCGATCAAAAACAACCAAGGTACTGCGAGGATGCACTAAAACATTCCAATCTTGATCGAATGCAGAAGGAACTGCGAACATTGACTGATCTGCAAATTGCCAAGCATAAACTGCATTCGCGTTCTCGTCCGGCGAATTAAAAATCACCTCAGAAGGTGAAAACGCAAAAAATATAACTGAGAAAAAAAATAGGATTAATGCCAAAGCCCGTACAATATTCATCCGACTCATATCAAAGACTGTATGTTAATAACGCAACGATCGCAAACAAAACCGCTAAAATCAAGGTTCCGTTGGAAATTGGAATGAACATATCAACCCCCAACCAAAGCGAGAGAAGCAAAAACATCACACCAAAAAACTGCAATAACATCTTAATCTTTCCCCACACATTTGCCTGCATTTTTGCTCCATTACGCCTTTTGTACCATCCGCCAATAACCATCAAAACTTCTAGCCCAATAATAATGTATGCAATAAGCGGATTGACATGCTGAATCAAAATAAGCAAAATGACCGATAAAATCAGGAGCTTGTCAGCAATTGGATCATAGAATGTTCCCCACTGCGTAACTTGCCGACGCCATCTGGCCAGTGACCCGTCAATGGCATCGGTGAATGCTACAATAATAAACAACGGCACACCATAGTCGTAAATCTCCAAAAGCAACAAAATCAAAACAAGTGGTGTGAGAATCATCCGTATCACTGTAAAATGATTGGGACGCAAAAACTCTGGCACCATGTCAATAATCGGCTTCATTAAGTAATCATGCGGATATAACTGATAAGGATTTCGCATAGATGCTATAATCATATCGTATATGACCAACATTCGCCATACCCTTTTTGGAATGACCTGCCTGCTAATCGCATGGGTCAATCTAGTCACAATTATTAATCCTATACTGGGATTAATCGCTGCTTTGGGATTTCTCTGGAGCCTTTCGATGTTATTTGGATCGCGGTTCGCACGCGACAAATCAAAGCTTGAAACATCGATAATAGGCTTGCTCTGCAGTCTATCGATCTTGATGTTGGGCGGAAGTGCCATCTACTACCTCGGGTCTATTACAACGCTTTCATTAAGCATCTTACTTGTCACTGTGCTCGCGATCGCATCACTTACATCGGTAAAAACACACATTAAAAAAATACAGACAAATAAACCATATTTCATTGGCGCAATTATCGTATTACTTTCTTTAGCAACGTGGTGGTCACATATTTTACCGATTGAAGTACTCGACTCAATCCGATCACCTTGGGCTGCGATTGACCCTAAAATATTAATAGCAATGGCAATTGCGATCATGGTGCTTATTGCAATGATCGGCCGAGCAGTTTCAAAACTAACTATCGCACTTCTAATGCTGGTGTTCGTCAGCTCGCTGACAATAGCGGTTATGATTTATGCCAACGGTTACGGATTTGACCCATTCATTCACAGAGCGACAATCCAGCACATCGCAGAACACGGAACCATTACACCAAAACCAATGTATTACATTGGTCAGTATTCACTTGAACTCATCGGTGCGCTCGTGTTTGCGCTTCCCATCAAACTAATGGACAGCTTGCTCGTTCCACTTGCGGCATCGATCTTAATTCCGCTCAGTGCTTTCTCGGCAATTAAATTACTTGGATCGAACTGGCGGATGTTGCTTGTAGCACTTTTCCTACTACCACTTGGAGCGTTTATAAGCACCACACCGCAATCCCTAGCTTACATCCTGACGGCGTGTCTTGTCCTAACATCGTTGCCGCTATTATTAAATAAAGAGTCCAAGGTTGAACCTTTAAAGGTTCAACCTTCAAAGTGGCAATCGCTTATTTTTCTAGCGATCTTGACTGCGGCGATTTTGATAACGCACCCACTAGCAGGGATTCCAGCCGCATTTTATTTCGCGCTCGTTTTTATCAGCCGCATAAATGTAAGTAAAGCAGTTGAGACAACACTTCTCTCGATCACATCAATCCTCAGCGCTCTGGCCCTACCACTAATCTTTGTTTGGCAATCGCTTGGGTCAAACTTAGATATTCAATTCTCACTCACAAATCTCGCATGGAGCCAATTAAACCTTACTGGATTTTTCGGCAATCACTTCAACTCATGGTTTGATCTTTTTTATCTAGTAATCGATAATCATCTTTGGATTGTGATAATCCTGGCGATCATCGGCGTCGTCTTTGCGTGCCGGGAAAATCTACCACGGGGAATCTACATTGCGCTTTACGCTGCCATTGCATCACTTGCCAGCTATCTAATCCTAACCCTCACCTTACAATTTGAATTTTTAATTGAATACGAAAGAACCAATTATTCAGACAGGCTTCTGACCATGGCGATCATTTTCTTGCTTCCATACGTGGGAATTACACTTTCCGAGATTTGGGCATGGCTTAAAGAAAAACCAATGTCACTAAAGCTCGGTTTCGTACTGATCGCCACGATCATCTCGACATCCATGATCTACGGAGCATACCCACGACACGACAACTACGCGCGTTCTGCGGGGTTTAATGTGGCACAAGCTGACTTTGACGCTGTTTATGCAATTGAGCAGTATGCGGGCGACATTCCATATATCGTACTCGCCAACCAGGCGACATCGTCAGCTGCACTTGAAGCCCATGGATTTGCCCACTATTACAAAACAGATATTTTCTACTACCCAATCCCAACTGGCGGAGCAATGTACAACTACTTTTTAGAAATGACCGACGAGGATCCAACTGCTGAGACCATGAATCAAGCCATGGACTATGCCGGGGTCGAGCTTGGATTCTTCGCTGTCAGTGACTACTGGTGGGAATCCGACATAATCATTGAACGAGCAAAAAACGAAGCAAATGACTGGTTTGCACTCGGCGACGGTGCCGTAACCGTATTCATCTTCGAGCGCTAATTTGAGATTTCGACATTCAAAGATAATAATATAAATGTTTCACTATCTTGACGGTCGTCAAGATAGTGAAACATTTTTTAATTACTAGAATCGTAGGCATTGAAAGATTTCACTAAAAATGATTAACTTCGTTTGTCGATCAAACAACGATCGTCGGAACCCTGTCTCTCCGGCAAAGGACCCTCCATGCACAATGCAATCTTCGACCTCTTAGTGCTCTTAACTCAGGCACACGGTGCCAGTTTCCCTGAGCCAGCAACACACCGCCCACTGCGGCATCGAGATAACCGCAACCGTATCACTATCGAACGGATCAACAGAACGCTGATCCTGACTCTGGGTAACCAGGTCTTCAGCTGTCTCCTGGATGGTGAAGACATTACCTGGTCAGTCGCCGCTGACCCAGACGAAGGACGACACGCTTTCTTCCAAGGTACCTGGTGGATCAGCATCGACCGAGTGTACAGAGGAACACTCACAACTGAGGAGCTCGGTGGGTTCATCGCTTCCTACCTACGCTACATGCGCGAGCACTAGCGCTCCAACCATTCTCCTCACGCACGCACTGACGCCCCAGTGTCCAGCGCGGGCGCACCTACCCACCGAAGCTCTCTTGAGCGAGGTGGGTGTTTTGCTTCTATAGCTCAAACCCCACGGGAGTACCCGCGGGGTCGTGTCGTATGACAAAGTTGTAGCGGTCTAGGCTGCGACTGGCGCTGCTACGTGAGAGGCTACAACCATGGCGTCCTTAGCGGCCTGGAGATCCGAGCGACCAAGTGCGTCCACAGCCTCAAGCAGATGATGGATCATCTCGATGCTTACTGGACGCTCGAAGTCGTCGTCATTCATCAAATCCAGGCTCTGAATAACCTTTCGAGTCTTGTGTACAATCAAGCGAGTCTCGATCTCACAAATATCGACCTGTGGCCAACGCACGCCCATGGAAGTCAGCGTAGTCACGCCGTGGAGGTCAATCAGGACCTCAGGAAGTATCTGCGCATTGAGTACACGACGAAGCGGGTCCATTGCTTCAAGCGCTGACTCATTTTCTACAGATATCGACATGGCTCTGACATCACGAGCCATACGATAGCAAAGCTGGCGGAAGGGACGCGCAATCACCTGATCCAAGGTATCGGCACACACGTTCAAGCGCTTAGCCATCCGCATAGCCTGATCACCCTTGATCTGCTCAACCTTACCGTCCAAGATCCACCATCGTGAAAGCTCGGTGATCTCGCGATCAACAAGCATGATGATCATCATGTTGCGCTTGAGCTCCTCGATAAGAGCAGCCGTCAACACATCAACCTCACCACGAACCGTCTTAGTGAACTGCAGATAAAGATCCAGACGGTACATAGTAAAACGGCAAAGTGTTGCGCGGCTCATCGGGTTGAAACGATTCACAATGTCGAACATGGTACCCCCTCGTTCAAGAAACTCGACCGCCTTGACTAAATCATCGTGCGAGCGACCCCTGACAAGCTTCTCGGCCGAGGCCATCATGGATTCGTAACCACGCAAAGTCGCTACATCCGTGACCTCAGCAAACCAAGTTGCTTTGAGCGCACTTCGCGAAAAGTGCATAGCCAAGTTCACAGAAGGCTCAATAGAGCCATAGTAATGCCCCACGTGCTCGAACGAACGCAAGGCGTCGAACATACCGTGCTCATAGGTGGTCATACGGCTATCGGTGCCGATCGTAACGATCGATCCATGAGCGCCGTGAATACCTTGCTCGTCGATGTAGATCCTCTCACCAACCCTGTACATACCGGTGTCCGAATCCAAGGGCGGCTGAAGCAAGATCGAAGGCACCTTGCCCATAGGGCCACCAGTGGTGAAGATCGCTTCCGCAGGAGACAGCTCTGTCATGATCAGTACCTCGTCCCGACTTAACGGGTGTGAAAGAAACGGTTATCTCTGCGGGGCTAAAGTATACAAAAACACCCATTTTGTCAATGGGTGCTTACTGTATTACTTATTTCTTTTCTTCCTGGACCTTATCAATCAACTTCATTAATTTATCTGCGTAATTATCTAAACTATGATCTTCGATGGTCGCCTTTATCTGCAATCCCTTATGGCCGAATTCTTCTTTTTGATCATTCATGAGCCTTAACTTATCTGCCAAATCATCCACATCACCTGGCTTGAATAAATATCCATTCACACCATCTTGGACCAACTCACCCACACCACCAATATCTGCTGCAATCACGGGAACCCCAGCTGTTAACGCTTCATAAATTACTGTTGGTGAATTCTCATAACAAAGTGATGGTACAACTATTACGTCAGTTGACTTCAAGCAATCAATCAACTGCTCAACTGACACATATCCTAAATCAGAGATAGGCTTGTTTGCTTTTGCCTGTGTGACAAGATACTTTCGCTCAGTTCCCTCTCCGGCAATATTGAGCAATGCCTTGAACTCTAATTTCTTAAAGGCACTTATCAAAAGCTTGATGCCCTTGTGCCTCTCCAACTGTCCAACGAATAGAATCCTTAAAGGACCATCAAGCCTTCCCTCCTTTGCCTTAATATCAAATGCTGGTGCAGGATTTGGCATCACTATGGTTTTTGTATCTTTGAAGAATCTAAACTCTTTATATTTATCCATTAAAAATTTGGATGGGAAGACAACTAAGTCGGGCCTACCGATCGCTCTACGTGTAAAAAATCTATACGCTGAATATGCAGGCTTGAACATCCAAGAAAATTGCTCCTTGCCCCAAATCAAAAGGCCAGACGGATAAATCAATTGCAAATCATGCATTATGTGAATATGGGGAATATCCATACATTGAACCACTCTTGGAATACGCAACCCCAAACCCTTCATATTATGAGTAAGGACAACGTCTGGTTTTTCGCGAAATAAGACCTTCTCAACATTAACATTGTCAAAAGAGAAAACAGTATCAACCACATGCCAAATAAGTCGCAAAAACCACGGGAACCTATAATCGTTGAGTGTAAAATAAAGATTGCGTGGTGAAAATCTATATACTCGCTCAACTGAATTACGATCTCTATCAAGCGGATCGCGCTGCTTAAATGGCTTACCGGTGACAACAAAAACATCTTGCTCTCTATCAAGCAACGACTCCACAGTTCGAACCACAACATACTCAGCACCTCCGCGTTGATATGGTGGATACAAATTTGAAATTATTCCAATGTTCATATTTTCAATGATAGTAATATTCACCCAACAACCGATCTATAAACTTCTCTCAACTCTTTATATATTACACCTGGTGCAAATCTGCGTTCAACTCGCTCTCTAGCGGCCTTACCAAATCTATACCTCAATTCATCTTTTTGCAACATAAAAGTTAACGCCAGTATCAAAGCTCCAACATCCGATGGAGGAACTACAAGACCAGTCTCACGCTCTTTAACCAGCGTGCGCACGCCAGGCAAGTTTGATACAACTGAAGGCAATCCAGACGCCGCCGCCTCAAGCGTTACAAGTCCAAAGGCCTCACATCTATTTATAGCCGGGAGTACATGTACATCTGCTGCTTGATAATACCGAGGCAAATCATCATTACTTAATCGCCCAACAAAATGGATCTTGTTTACTACTCTTCTTTGTACGGCTAATTCTTGATACTGTACCTTCTTATTTCCGTCGCCCACGATAATCAAATCCCAGTCAATATCATCTGCCAACTTCGCACAAGCTTCAATTAATACATCAACTCCTTTAAAATAATGAGCATCATCAAGGCCTCCAACAAAAATAATTGCTTTTGAATCTCTTGAAATTGCTAACTCCTCCCGAATATCAAGCGCCTCTTTTGGAGTGAACCTTTCTGCGTCTACAGAGAATGGCAGCTCAACTAATTTTTTTGGCCTAAGCCCAACTGACTGCGCGTAATCAAGCGAGCTTGCACAAACAACTTTAGCGCTCCAAAATACAAATGGCTCTACCAACAATCGATAAATTCTGAAAATCCAACCAAGCCAACCGCTAGCGATCGGTTTCATGTGATATGTAATTATAAGTGGCTTACGCCAAATCAGTGCAGCGAGTGCAGTGAAAAGCGACGCACCATAAAAGGTGTAATGCAGATGTAAAATATCAAACTCTCTAAGCTCCCATAAAAGCTGTGGTATGAGCGCAGCATTTCCCCATTTATACACCGGCTTCAAACGCTTAACTTCAATCTCATTGTGTGAATCATTTAGCTCTTGATACTTTGGAGTGAAGACTGTCACATCGTGATTATCACGCGCTAAAGCCAACGCATATTCATGCGCTACACTTCCAATGCCTCCAGTATACGGAGGATAAACAGGGGTGATGTGAGCTATATTCATTCCAAAATGTTTAAATGTTGAAGATATTTAAATTGTCTATTTCGAAATAAACACTTTAAGCATTTTAAACAACTTAAACAATAATTACCATCGGATTAACGGCAAAATAATTTTCCACATCCATGAAATGATTGAGTTGCCAATAGTGGTAATCTCAGACTCAACTTCCTGCGCTTCTATTTTTGGCGAAAGCATTTTCATCCAATCTTTATCATCGATTGTTCTAAGACTCTGCGCACGCTGACGCATTTTCCATAAAAGCCCTAGAGTGCTTGGCTTGCAAAGTTCAATATTTGCTTTGAGCTTACTACCCAGCCAACCTCCTTTTAATGACATCGCCCACATACCGCATTCAACAAATTTTAGCATCGGAACTAATAGCAACAATGATCGAAACTTTGCGTACGAGAATAAAACTATATATCGATACGTTTCCATCCACTGGAATTTTTTTGGATTCCTCCCAAAGCTGTAGTCATGAAATGCATGAGACTCTGTGCAAAGTACGTTTTTATATCCTGCGAACCTAAGCCTCAGTCCAAGCTCTAAATCTTCGTGATACATGAAAAAACCCTCCTCAAGAAAACCAACTTTTTTTAGTGCGCTTAGTCGATACATCACAGCCGCGCCAGATGCGTACATTATCTCTTCACCATTCTTTCTTTTAACATCTGAAATGTTAGATCCGTTATCGCGGGCGTAACCGAACCCTGCCACATGCATAACTCCACCCGTGACATTTACCATTTCAGGCTCTTTCCAAAATCGAACAAAACTCTGTGCAGATCCAATGCCAGAATCTGATTCCATCACTTCAACGAGCTTTTCAATCGCCTTAGGGTCTAACTTTAAATCTCCGTTATTTAAAAAAACGTAATCAAATCCGTGATCGATCGCCCACTTAATACCAAGATTGTTACCGCCTGCAAATCCATGATTAACCCCATCATCAATCATCACCATCTCCGGCAAATCTTTTTTTGATCGAGGTAAGATATCTGATTTAATTAAATCCTGAACGCCGTCTGTTGCTCCATTTGGAATCATCAAAGTTGCCAACCTATCTTTCTGGTACGTCTGATCATGCCATGACTCAACAACCTCCGGTACATACCGAAGATCGTTGTGGCACAAATATATTATTGCTACTTTTGGTCTACTCATCTTTTTTTGGTTCCTGTACCTTATCGATCGCTACTTTTCGTACAACTTCGGTAATTTCTTTTTGAACTTTCTCCAATCTAACTAACACACGATAAAGTCCGTAGGCCAAAACAACAATCGCAATGTAAACCAATAAGTCCGCACCACGCTCTACTCCCACCAATTGCGCCAGTGGATCTGTAGCCTGTGGCAGCAAAGCGACGATGATCACAGCGAGCCAGAGCAATGTCCAAAGAATGTACCAGTACAAACTCACCTTACGCCTTCGATATTGTTTGGTTGTAATCGCAAGTGCAAAAAATGCAAAGGCGATAAGTAGTATTTGGAAAATCATATTTTTAGAATAGAGAGTAGAAAGTAGAATGTAGAATGTAGTTAAGAACTTATGCTGCCTACTGCCTACTGCATACTGTTTTATTAAACATCGAAGAATTTACTTTTTATAAGATCTTTTACAATTGTTATCGCTCCAAGTGATGACTGACCTTTGGCTAGCGTTTCATCTGAATATTTTATGTCCACCGGGCATTCAGTATACTTAAGTCGGTTTACTTTTATGAGATCAAGGATCTCGGAGGCGTGCGCCATACGATCACGGGTGATACAAATCCTCTTTGCGGCGCTCTTTGATAGAATCCTGAAACCGCAATGAGCGTCAGAGAGCTTTATTCCAGAAACTACAAGTGTGAATATAATCGCAAGCTTGAGAGTGATTTTGCGCGAAAGTGGCATATCTGGGCAACCATGCAAAAACCTCGACCCAAGCACAACATCCACATCAGAATTGCTCAGCAGATCAATCATCTTGGGGATATCCCTACCTTGCATCTGTCCATCCGCATCAAAGTGGACAATAACATCAGGATTAAGATTTTTAAGCGCAAAACTAGTTCCAGTTTGCAATGCGGCCCCCTGCCCACGATTGAGCACGTGGCGTAAAGCATATGCGCCTGAGCTATATGCCTCATCAAATGTTTGGTCGTATGAACAATCATCAACAACAACCACATGATCGACAAAACAAGAAGCATCGCGCACAGCATCTGCCACACGCGACTCCTCGTTGTAAGCTGGGATAATGGCAACCGTCTTCATACCCAAAGGTTAGCGCTAATTACCCTCTCCAGTCAATAGAATTTTATTTGCACGAATATATTCAACTGTTTTCTGTAAACCATGCTCTAATTGCACAACCGGTAACCATCCGAGCTTTTCTTTAGCTAAACTGATATCTGGCAAACCGAG
This sequence comes from Candidatus Uhrbacteria bacterium, assembly GCA_018673485.1. Taxonomy (GTDB): domain Bacteria; phylum Patescibacteriota; class Patescibacteriia; order UBA9934; family UBA9934; genus UBA9934. The sequence continues at coordinate 87,117 of JABHCP010000015.1, read as the reverse complement.
CTCTGACAAAAATGCCAATTGTTCCTCAAATCGTAACTTTGAGCTTGATCCAGTTAAATCTATTACTTTCTGAGCGATCTCGACCAATTTTAGGTCTAAATCACTTCCAAAGTTCATAACTCTTTCCTCACCTTGGTACCCCATAAGTCGAAGCATTCCGTCTACTACGTCTGTCACGTAAACAACCGAAGTCTTAAACTCCTCTGTGCCGTTGACCACAACATCCTCACCGTTTAATGCTTGCAGTACAAAATCAGGAATTTGATGCCCGTCAAAAAGTGGCATGTGCGGACCGTAAGTTCTGAAGATTCTTGCTATTTTGTAATCAAGCTTGTGTACATCGCCATATGTGTAGAACATTGTCTCGGCGAATCTTCTACCTTCGTCATAACATGAACGCGGGTTTAAGTGATCAACGCATCCGATATCGGACTCCTTAAATATCTTATGATCCTCAGTGCGCGGTCCGTAAACTACCGAGCTTGATGCAAGTAAGACTTTTGAATTGTACTTAACAGCGAGCTCAAGAATATTTTGAGTACCAGCAGAACTCGTAAGCAATGTATTCTTTTTCAAAGTATCAAAGTTCTTAATTGATGTAGGAACAGCTAGGTGATAAATCTCATCGACACCAGTGAACTGAATTTTAAAAGGTTCAAGTTCTGGGAACCTTTCTAGATCGAATCGCTCGTTGATGTTCACTTTCAAAAATTGAAAATCAACACTTCGCAAAAATGGATCAATATTTCGGACATGTCCAGTTGTGAAATCATCAATGCAAATCACTCGATAATTTTTCTTTAGAAGCTCAGCGCATAAAAACGATCCAATAAATCCTGCGCCACCGGTGACGACTGCGAGTTTCTTTTGTTTTTCTTCAGGCATATGGATAACGTTTTATAGCTCGGGCCGAGCCCTCACTTGTTTAAGATGTTTAAAGTGTTTACTTCTAAATAAACAACTTAAACAATTTCATCAATTTAAACCTTACAGCGCGAGCGCTGCAAGCTGTGCGCGTGTTTTCATTATACTCTTATCTACTGGAATCGCTTCATCCACCTCGTCACCCGATTCAAACTTATTGAAAAATGTTGGCTCGACGTCTATTACATAATCCGCCCAATTACTACCATACATTTCTATTGCAATCTCTTCTGTTGCGATCTTACGCAAGACCGGAACCAATTGATCATCACCCTCCTCAAGCATATAAACGCTTGGATCGCTTTGGATTTTCACCAGAACAACTCCAGCTCTTGGTAACATAATTCCGTCAATTGCATAATCTGCCAAATCACCATCTAGCACTTCCTCAATATCACCAAACGTATCTGACCACGAAAAATACGCATCAGTATTCATAAATGGCCTGCGTGCACCACCCTCTGTTATATAGTAAACCGTTGAAAATGATGGTGATGTTATGTAGGTTTCGGTAAACTCTGAATCGTCCGAACTATCTGAATCATCAGCCTCTGACGCATAACTGGCAGCCATCTCGACTGCCTGATTAAGATTGAGTCGACCTGCTCCAAACTGCCCACGATAAACACCTGAAAGAGCCATCGGATCCACTGATAGTTTCAAAATATTTCTAATCGCGGCAGGGTCTAAGCTTGGATACTTTGACAACAAAAGTGCAGCCGCTCCCGCTACCACTGGGGACGCAACTGATGTTCCAGCCCAATCATCTCCGTATGGATCTGTGAACCCATTAGCTGGATCATAATAAAAGAGCCCATACATTTCCTCGCCTGGGGCTGACAAATCAGCGCAATTTCCATAATTAGAAAATAATGAGTGCTTGTCGTATTTGTTCGATGCCGCAACGCCAATTACCCAATCATTTGCGCCATTTCTGTAACATGCTGGATAAACTGGATTATCATTTACGCTAACTCCATCATTTCCTAATGCTGCCACAATCACCACACCATTATTATACGCTTCTTGGACCGCAGCCTTTAGCGCTGGATCATTAGTTGTTCCGGAAAAACTTAAATTAATAACATCCGCACCATTTTCGACCGCGTACTCAATTGCCTCCCTGGCGTCAACCGAATTACCAGAACCAACCTTGTCGAGCATGCGCACGGCCATTATTTGCGCGTCCCAAACTACTCCTGTCAAACCTTCATTGTTATCACCAACAGCCGCAATGATCCCAGCAATAACCGTACCGTGCGAAATCGCATCTTCATTAGCACCACTAGATACATCTGGAATCGGCGTACTATCATCATCGACAAAATCCCAACCATAATAATCGTCGACGTACCCGTTGCCATCGTCGTCAATTCCGTTGTCAGGAACCTCGTCAGCATTCACCCAAATATTATCTTCCAAGTCCGGGTGATCAAGATCAACTCCAGTATCAAGAACTGCAACAACGATGTCATCATCTCCTGTTTCGATGTCCCACGCTTCAGGCGCATCGACCATGCCCAAGTACCACTGTTCGCTATACTCCGGATCGTTGGGAGTTTCTGCAAAAACAGAGAGCGGACACATACTTATAAAAAGTAGTGCCGCTATCAGTTTAGTTATTCCTCCTTTTTTAATCACACTATTTTTGTTCACAAGTTTCTTCTACCCGATCTATATCCTCCTGCACAGAGTCAGCCAAGGTATCTGATTCGGCAAGTGTTTTGGCGACACTATAATGCGCAATTGAACGTTCGCAATCTCCGGTCTCCTCGTACCAACTTGCCAGTGCAACCATAAGTGAACGTGACTGACCAAGAACCTCCACCGCTTCTTTGAGCAGCTCTTCAACTTCTAAATAACGCTCTGAATCTTTTTCTATAACTTTTACCAAATCCATATAAAATTCCTCCATTGGGCTTAGCTCCAATGCTGTGCGATAAGCTTCTTCTGCATTATCCCAATCTTCCATTTTATACAAAATATTCGCGTAAGTATTCCAAGATGCTGGGTTGATGGAATTATAATCAAAGTATTCTTCATAAATCTCACGAGCTTGCGCTAAATCGCCAAGATAATATGCATTCGTTGCGGCAATTAAAAACATATCCAAATCTGGAGTTTCACCTGACTGATACGCGGCTTCCATAGCGGCAAGAGTCTGCTCAAGCTGTTGCTCTAAGTACTCAACAGTGGCCTCGTCTGACTGAACCTCAATCTCGGTAACAAGTCCGTAATATGGATTTGTTGCTTGGAAAAGCAAATATGCACCAACAGCTACAACGATTAAAGCTAAAATTAAAGAAATTTTCTTCATAAAATATAAACTAATTATGGCTTCATTTTAGCTGATTTAGGAATTTGAGGCAACCAAATAACCACCCCTAACCCCTCCTTGCCGTGCCTGCCGGCAGGCAGGAAAAGGAGGGGGATTGAGATTCGACCCTTATCTGATCTCATTTCTTTGAAGCGACAAAGAATAAGAATTTAAGAAGACACCAAAACCCCCGCTTACGCGGGGGTTTGTGGTTACGAAGTTCTTGTGAAGCAACAAGTTCTTCGAATGTGAATTTCTAATTCTACTAAGTAGTGATTAGAACTGTAGTGCGTTACCTGTAACAGGTAGGCTGTCTACGAGGTATGAACCCCATGAAGCAGCTACTGTTGCAAGAGTACCAGCAGTACCATCATCCTCCCAATACAGTGGATCTGCACGGTATGAAAGGTTCTGTGTTGTTACTGGCAATATAAAGTCGGTGCCTAGATAACCACGTACCAATGTAATGTCATTTGTCGACTTAACAGTGATAAGAGCGATTTCTTCACCTGCATCACATGTTGTGTCTGCTCCTGTGAAACAAATCTGATCACCAGCGTCAAATGTTGAGTCTGCTCCAACCGTAATGGTTGTATCAGAGATTGTAAGAGCTGCGTCAGCGATATTAACGTCATCAACCCAAGTTAGATCAGTTGAGCTAGCAAGTGTTAGCTGTACTGAATCATCGTTTGTAGCTGAAGCTCCGGTCAAGTCCATGTAAAGAGCAAATGTCTTTGTCTCTCCAGCAGGAACTGTGATTGTTTCTGCATCAGTGCTAAATGCTAGCGCGATGTAATCAACAACGTCTGTGCTGTCAGTACAGATCTCTCTAGTACCTGCCACAGCAGTTGCTGCAGTTGCAGAATCATGGAATGACCACTCAGCGTCATCGTCAAGTGCTGTTCCAAGATCTGTTAGATCGTATAGATCCATATCAGCCGCTGCAATCTCTCCATCTCCTACTCCAGCCTGATCACAGAAGTTCCAGCTAGAGGAAGCGTTATCAGTTGATGAGAACTTCCATACTAACTCACGTAGGACTGCATCCTCGTTGCTCGCTGCAGATACGTTGAAGCGGTAAACCTCAATGTCTCCAGGGATAGAAGTTCCAGATGGGCTTGAAGAGCTCAAGCTAATTGTTGGCTTTGTCTCTTGCACAACGAATGTTGGAACGCCGTCAGTTGTATAGTAGTCATGTCCAACATCATCTACACCAGTAGCGTCCTCACCTAATGTTGTACCAGATCCAACTCCAACAGCTTTGAAGTTTTCAGTACCAGAATTGTCTGCATCAGAGAATCCCATTCGGATCTTTTCGTTAGATGTTGCAGAACCTCCGGCAGTACGATCAGTAGCTGGTACATCGACATATACATCAATGGTAACGTCGTCTTCTGTACTTACATACAATGGCGCTGAGCTCAAAGTGAACTTAGCTGCGTTTCCAGACATTGTTGCAGTAGCTGTCTCTGTCGTTCCGTCTTCAATTGGATATTCAAGAGTTACCAAACTAATGTTATTTGTATAACCTGAATCATCGGCAGTTCCGGTGTCATCCTCAGACTGCTCCTCATGGAAGGTTAGAATTGTAACTTCAAAGTCCTCATTTGTAGCAGCAATGTTGTAAGAAGCAACATGGTTGTCTGTTGTTCCTGTTAGCAAGATATCAGCACTAGGCATGCTTGAATCTGCAGTAATTGCGATTGATCCAGAAGCAGCAAGCGTTACAACGTTTGTTGGCGTTGAGTAATCACCGTTTGGTGAATCAGTTGTTGGGTCAACATCTGTTCCATCCTGGTCCTCTGCAATAACCAACTCTGACATATCGTCAATGTCGAATGCAAAATATACTGTTGTGGAAAGAACTGGGTTTGAGAAATCACAGTGAAGATCCAAAACCTCAGACTCACCGGATTCAATTGTCCAGTCAACGTCATCAAATACTAGCAATGATCCGCTAGATGATGGTGACTTAGGACCGTCAAGCAAGTTTCCGTCAATGTCATAGATAGAACATGATTCTAGATAGTCTGTAACGGTTACAATAGCAGCGATTACAGCACACTCAGCGGCTGAACAGTTTCCAGCCTGTGAGAAGTCATCATCAGAACCATCTACATCATCATCGTGAAGGTAAACATCCATTGTGATGCTTGAGATATCAACCTGACCTGCGTCTCCACCGGTAATGTTGAACTTACCAACACCTACATCTTCCATTCCGTGGATAGTTGTTACATCACCAGGAACAGTAGAAAGTGCAATTGTCAATGAAGCGGAAGTAGCCTTTTGAGCACCCTCATACATATCAGATGTTGGAACAACGTCTGTTGAGTTTGTAAGAGTGTCTCCATTTACATCTTCTGCAACGAATCCAGAGATATCAATGATAGCTCCAATTTCTGTTCCAGATGTAATTGTGTCATCAACGTCAACCACAACTGCTAGAGTCAACGTTTCACCTGCATCCATATCAAAGTCGTCTGTGAAATCAATAATTTGACCAGCATCATCTGCTGCTGCGACCAATGAATCAAGCTCAAGCGGCCCCATAAGAGTATCGCCTGTGTCTGCGTTAACGATTCGGATGTCAGTAATGTTTGCTTCTCCGTCTGTGTTTACAAGTCCATCGTCATCTCCAGTTGCGTCTTGTACTCCAGCGTCATCAGCTCCATCACTATCTTCGTCATCCACCTCATTAAATGGATCAGTGCTAGTTAGCTCTTCTTCATCATTAGCTACGATAACAATGTCTAGATCTTTAACAGTAATGTCCTGCATTGATGTAAGTGTGAACTCGAGCAAGGTCTGATCCTGACTGTTAGTTCGGATATCACCTGCAGTTGGTCCATAAGTGTCAAATGTTACTTCTCCACCCTGGATTGTTGAGTAGTTACACTCATCTCCGTCAGTTGTACATGTACCTTGATCGTAACCGGTAATAGTTGCTGCCATAGCAAAGCCATACTCAGCACCTTCTACCATGACGTCAATGGCGTTATCCATGTACATAGTGATTGTGTCAGCAGCATCTCCACCAATATCAGCTGTAACTGTGAAGATTTCGCTTCCACCCTTGCTGATTTCGTAATCCTCATCGAAGTCGAATACAACAAGCTTGTCACCAATGTACTCACCTGTTGCTACTTCTTCGTCATCAGCTAACATTCGGTAGTCATCGTGATCGTCAGCGTTTGCGATCTTCAATGTCAATGACTGTACGTTTCCAGCCTCAGTAGCAGTTGTAACCTTGAATGATCCAATTTCTGCATCATTTGCACCCAATGAAGGGTTGCTTACTGAACCTGTATCAATAATAGTAACTGTTCCGATTGTTGTTCCCGATACCTCAAAAGTATTTCCTTCAAGTGGGAAGCTTCCTGAAACGTCTCCGTCTGCAGTTACATCATCTACCTCGTAAACAGCAAATTGTAGCTCATCTCCAGCTGAAGCATCGATAGTAACGCGAACAGTAATTGTTCGTGTTTCACCTGCGTCAAGTGCTAGATTAAGGCTTCCAAAAGTTGCTTTTCGAGTTGATGAATTAACCGAACGAGCTTCAGTCAATCGTGTTGAACCTTCGTAAAGGTAAACATTTGTAACATCTGTTGTTGATGAAAGACCAACCATCTTAACAGCAACTTGGTCAACCTCAGTTGCCTCGTCACCTGCTTCGATGTCAAAGCTCAAAACTTCAACAGTGTTAGCGTTTGTAGGAACTGAAGTTCCTGCTGGGTTTGAAGATGAAAGTGAGAAATCAACATCTCCACCTGTAACCTCAGTTGCTTCTACTCCACCCTGTTGTGAAGCATCAACGATAGCTGCGTCCTCACCAGTGACTTCATCACCAGCAGTTAGTGCGCTGTCATCGATCCCTTCTCCAGCTAGGTAGAAGTCTTCTACCATGTTGTTAGCGTCAAGGTCGCTTACTAGCAACTTTTCGCCACCCCATGAAATGTAATAATCAGATCCATCCATGTACATCAGTCCGTCATATGCGGTTGCTGCAGTTAGAGATGTTCCTGAATCGTAATCTGGGAAAAATACGTCTGGTACGTCCTGAACATATTCTGCCCAGTCTGCTCCAGCGTAATCAACAGCAACGTCTTCTGTCTCAATCCAGTGGATTGTTCCATCAGTAGCTACTGCGTAAACCTTAGGGTTTGACTGGATCTTAATCCAGCTTGTTCCTGGGCGGTAAACGATGTTTCCACCCATTGCGATATCAGCTAGGTCGCTGTCAGAGATAGTCTCTACCTCGTCAAAGTCCTGATACCAAGTCATGTAAGTCTTCTCGTTAGGGAATATAAACCGCGTTCCATCTGGAGCGTAGTAATACACCGTTGAGAGAGACTCGTTCTTGATCAGATCTCCTGCACCAGCAGCTGAAGCTGTAGATGGCACGAGAACTGCGCTCAAGGAACCGAGCAACATTGCAGCGATTGTAACGACTGCGAATACTCGATTTTGTAATGCTTTTTGCATAATCAATTAGTCCTTTCTATTTAATAGTAGGAGATATCACTGGGCATGCGCCCTCGACCTTTCGGGCGATATCTCAGGGTTGAACCTTATTTAAGGCCCCGCAAGGCTCCTAAGAACCAAGTGGGATAGAAACGTATAGACGTTTCTATCGAATGCGACCAATGGCAACCCCCTGTCGTCCCCCTTGGGAAGGGGGACCTGGGTCTTGATCACATCCAGATAGAATCGTTATTATTGGGGATCAATTGTAGCGTCAATCTCTTGAGCAACCGGATCACTTTGAAGCTCCTCTGCAGCACTATCGTCGTCAGTATCGTTGTCGCTGACCTCTGCAGGCATATCCTCATCCACTGGAACCTCAGTAGACGAATCGGAACTCATTACTGCCATAATCGCTGACTCGATCTCTACTAGTTGAGCCTCAATACCTAACAATGTCACATCTGCTTCTCTGAGAATCTCGAACGCTGCTCTATATCCACCGGCTGCCGCAAGGCCCATAGCACGCCCAACTTCATCAGTTGCATCTTCAACGATGAACTCCATGTGCAAAAGCTCATCTTCTGTAATAATTCCCCCCAAAGCATTTTCTGTAACTACCAACCTGATAGTGGCAACACGTCCCAGGTTAAACTCCTGTCGCGATCGAAGTGATGTGTATTCATTTTTAAATGATCGATCTACTGCCGTTGCAGACTCCTGGGTCTCTTCTACCTCATGTGACTCTACTATTGTATCCACTGCGCTTTCTGCAACTTGATCTGCAGCATCTTGCGCTGCGTCTACCACTTCATCTTGACCGCTTACCAAATCCAACTCAGCGTTAATTGAACCAATCTTTTCATCTAGAATGCTCGCTACCGTGAGTGTAGCCGCATCTCCGCCCATTTTCATCTGAGCCAATGCATCTCCAGCTTTAATCATTTCTGCCTCAAGCGCATGTACAGTCTCAACTAAATATTGATCAGCAAGCTCATCATCGGAAGTTTGCAGTGCCTGAACCTCTGATAATCTACGTTGTGCAAATTGTGTGTGAAGCACAGCTTTATTATCATCTGAAGTTATAAACAGTTGAACTTGCTCAGTAGCTATCTTGACTCCATACAAAGTGTCACCAGGCAGACTGTTCGCTGCTGCCTTAGCACTTGTAAACCAACCACCAAAAACGAACATAAGCATCAACATTCCTACTCCCACAGGGCGCACGGCAGTTTGAACCAAATTCCATCTTATATAAGCGCCTTGTGCATCCAAAACAACTCGATCCTCATTGTGACCGATTGCCTTCATGAGCACATCACGAGAGTCATCTTGAGCAACATCATTCACCCACCCAGTATCTGCGTGGTTCTTGAGCTCCTTCAATTGTGCGATAATTTCGCGACTCATATTATTTTGTATGTTTTTGTAAAGCTTTCTTCGCTCTGTGCAGCGTGACCCTGACAGTTCCTGAGGTTTTCTCCAGCGCTTCTGCAATCTCTGCGATATTCATCTCATCTAAGTACCTCATCACCAGCACATCTCTATATTCTTCTTTTAACAATTTGAGGTGACCTATAAGCTCCTGCTGCTCTTGCTTGCTTGAAATGCTTTCTTCAAGCTCCAGCGGATCAGCGATCTCGGGCGCTTCATCTATACCCATTTCCAGCTTTCTTTGTCGATAGTGATCAGCTACTATATTTCGCGCTATCTTATAGAATAAAGCTCCCGGGTTTTTGACAATGCTTGAGGTTGCATACTCCCATCCTCGCAAGAACACCTCAGCTGCAAGCTCTTCGGCATCCTCAGGACGAGACACGCGGAATGTAATAAAACGTCGAATTCTAGAAATATAAAAATCGTACAGTTCCCCGTAGGCTCCTGTATCTCTATATTTATAAACTCGGAACAGTAAGAATTTGCTTCGTCGACGCATTCGTATAATTAGTCGAAAATTCTCCTTTTTTGTTACACATTCCCAAAAAGGCTAAGAAATATAGCATTTTTAGCACAAAAGATCAAGTATAAATTGACAAAATCAGGCTTTTTGGCTACACTAGCGTTGACAAATACAACTATTTTATGAAATCAAATGTTCGTCTATCTGTATCAGAAGCTGCAAAGCTCTTTGGAGTCAGCACACGCACTGTGCGCCGAGCCATCACCAATGGCGAAGTAAGCTATATTGTGGTTCACGGCAGATATAAGATCCAATTCGAATCTTTACTTAAATGGTCACAGACCAGCACCACTGTTCGCAACAAACGCGACAAAGCAGGCATTGGACAATTTGTAGAAAAATGGAGGATAAAGAATACGCTTTATTCACCTAACCCTGATACAATAGAGGAGTAGATGTCCACATTTGGTATGCTGCGTTGTCAGGATCTTCATTTTGCCCTCACCGTACACTCTAGTACGCCTCGGGCATAACCTTAATCCTTCCTTGCATCATATCCAAATCTGAACATCCACCCAGTACACTTGTGAAAAAATCATTTCTTACAATCGCACTTCTAATCCTTCTGCTAGTTCCCCTGGCAGCAGTTTTCACGCAAGACCAGAACGCCATTAAAACGGCGAATTATTTTTTGCTCTCTGGAACAACACTTGATGACAACCAAACACTTGAATCACTCTCAAAATACGATCTCATCGTTATACCGTCAGAAGCACAGGTGTACAATCCCAACTTCTCAGATGAAATTCGCGACCTCAATCCAGACATAAAAATTCTCGCCTACATACCAACTGTGAGTTGGAACGACATTTGGCAAGACAAACTTCACCGCGAACTTTACAGCGGAATCCAAGACCCTTATTGGCTCAATGAAACCAATGGATCAGATGTTTCCATATGGCCAGGCACGCAAGCACTCGACCTCACATCTGGTTGGGGAGATTATCTAGCCGAATTTGTAGCATACGAGGTTTTATATAATGACTATTGGGATGGTGTTTTTTACGATGAAGTTAATGACTCAATTAGCTGGGTTGGTGATCTAGATCTTGCAAATGGCTCATCTGACATTGATGGCTCTTGGCGCAATGCCTATGCAGATCTTTTTTCAACAACTAGATCTTTAATTGGGTCTGAAAAAATCATCATTTCTAATGGAAGCTCAAACTTAGACTATGCTCCATATGTGAATGGTCGTATGTTTGAGAGCTTCCCTACTCCGTGGGAAGAAGATGGCTCCTGGGGAACAAATATTGGTAACTACTTAGCTTTAGGTAACACAGTCTCATACGACCCGGTCATCATTCTAAACAGTGACACAAACAACACGGGTAACAGTGATGACTATCAAAAAGTTAGATTTGGGTTATCAAGCACACTTTTAGGTGAAGGATTTTTCGGCTTTGACCATGGCACCCAGTCACACGCTCAGCTTTGGTGGTATGACGAATACGACGCATATATCGGATCCGCTAAGGAGGGGGCACAAGAAGACGATGGAGTTTGGAGTCGAGAATTCACAAATGGAAAAGTAATCGTTAACTCAACAAGTTCTGAGCAAACCATAAAACTTAATGGTGATTTTGAAAAACTGCACGGAACTCAAGATTCAGATTTTAACGATGGATCAATCATCTCCAGAATCACACTTGAATCAGAAGACGGAGCAATCCTCGTCAGGCCTCTTGATGAAATTATTGGGGGCGTATTTTTAAATGGTGCCTTTGCCAGAGTATTCAACGGTGGTGGTGAAACATACAGAACCGGATTCTTCTCCTATAATGAGGATTACATCGGTGGTGTTCAGGTTGTTACCTCGGACATTAATGCCGACGGTCTTAGTGAAACGGTAGTAGCTGACATCAACCAAGTATTTATCTACAACAACGATGGTAGCTTGCATGCTAGCTTTTATCCTTACACTCAAAATTATACTGGCGGAATAAATATTTCAGTTGGAGACCTGGAAAGTGACGGAACGGTGGAGATTGTAACTGGTACTGAAGACGGTGGAGGTGCACACGTCAGAATATTCAACTCAGACGGCGTGTTAATTAATCCTGGCTTCTTTGCATACGACGAAGTTTATCGAGGAGGTGTTAATGTTTCAATTGGTGATTTAAATGGCGATGGCTGGTATGAAATCATCTGTGGAGCCGGAACAGAGGGTGGACCACATGTTCGAATGTTCAATAAAGACGGTGCATTAATTAATCCTGGATTCTTTGCGTATGACCCAGACTTCCGTGGAGGTGTGAATGTTGCCGCTGGTGATATTAATGGCGACGGAATAGATGAAATAATTACTGGTCCAGGACTTGGAGGCGCGCCAGAAATAAAAGCCTTCAACAACGAGGGTGAGGAAGTAATGGATTCATTCTGGGCTTTTGACACATACGACGGCCTTGGCGCCGAAGTCTCAACGGCCGACCTTGATGGCGACGGCATCGCTGAAATCATCGCATTCACACAAGACGTTTTTACCTTATCGATTTTTTAATCTAACCCCCTCCTTCCCAAGGAGGGGTAAGGGGTGGTTGCCATTTGATCAAATTCGATCAAATTAAGTTCACTGGCAACCCCCTCCATCTCCCCCTTGGGAAGGGGGAGGGACAAACCGCATCACATATGACCACAAAAGATCCGCAACTGATTTGCGAGGATACAATTGACCCAAAAACAAAAAAGCACCTGCTTGTTTGTTCTCTAAATGTTCGCCGACAAGCAGGTAAGCATGTATCTGACCCCATCAAGCTACTCATGCAAGGCAACTACCTTAAACATCGTGGGAGATTGCACAAAGCATTGGATATTGTGGGAATTGGATTTCTTATCTTAACAATCACAGCTGTCGCATATCTCGTCTTTCCAAAAAATACACCTGACTTAATTGTAATCGATGCATCAGTCGCACCAGAGCAGGTAATCACCGGGGATCTATCTACACTAACCTTTAGATACGAAAATAATAGTGATGAGACTATTAAAAATACTCGTCTCATGTTTGAGCTGCCAGAACATTTTGAATTGGCAAATATCGATACCGATGTAGAAGAAGTTAGCACGCTAACATTCGACATCGGAGATATTGCACCAACGCAGTATGGATACATTCACGTGCAAGGAACAATGTTTGGCAACGTTGGTGGTGATCAGATTTTTACAACAACGTTAAACTATATATATTCAGAGGATGAAATTGAAGACACAAAAGTCAAAGAACATATCTTCCAACCAATTCGCTCAGCACTTGCCCTGGAACTATCGCTGCCCGAACACCTCGTTGCCTATCAACTAGTTGAAGGAACGATCAGCTACACGAACACTGGTTCAGTCACCTTTCCTGAATTAATCATTGAGCCTGACTGGCCAGAAAGCTTTTCATTGATATCGAGCGCCCCCGCCCTTCAATCAAACGCAAAATTCTACGTTGATGGAATCGAACCTGGAGAAACTGGAGTGATAGAATTCACCGGCCAACTCGGATCTGCAGATGATTCAACATTTGATTTTTATCCATCATTTATTTTTGACACAGCGCAATATAATCAATCAAAGCTGACTGATGTTATTGGAATTCTACCAACTCCACTGCAACTATCGCATGCAGTTAAAGAAAGCTCGATCATACCAGGAGAGTCAACAACGATTGAACTTCAATATGAGAACGTGAGCGATTACGAACTTTCCAATATTGAACTTCGAATATCAGATGATATAAATATCTTCGGTACATCTGGAATAGAAGGTGGATCTTACAATGATGGGTATTACTACTTTGATAATCAAATCGAAAATTTAAATGCTGGCGCTAATGGATCGATAACTATGATCTTGCCAAACAATAGCTCTCTTTCACGATCAGCTACTGATATTTACGAATCAATAAACATAACCACAACAGCTTCGGCACAATTCTCATTCACACCAAATGATGAGCTCATTACAGTAAATACATTTGGCTCAAGCTTTGACTCCCCTCTCACTTCACCAATTACGTTGAGTTCATTTGGGCGTTACTGGGGACCAAATGGAGATCAGTTGGGGCGTGGACCTATTCCACCTGCCGTTGATGAGGTTACAAAATATTGGATCTTCTGGAATATAAGCGGAACAACCAATGACCTTGAGAACCTTTCGATTAACGCTGACTTAGGAACGAACGTTGAGCTAACTGGCAGGCAGAGTGTGTCCACAGGAAGTTCTATAGACTCAGAAAACGGGACCGTCACGTGGACTATCAATTCCCTCAATCCAACCTTACCACCAACAAGCACGGTGGTGGGAATTGCTTTTGAAGTAGCTATAACTCCAAGTGAAGATCAGCTTGAAACAACCCCAATATTACTTGGTCAAACATCAGTAAATGCTACAGATGCATGGACACAGAGCTTTATTTCTTCTTGGGCCTCAGGGGTGACAACTTCCATTCCTTATGATACAAAGGCTTCTTCATATGGCGGGATTGTCACATACTAAACTTGACCAAGAACTTTTTGAGCGCTTTTACAAGCTGCCAATTTTTCCATTTTTCAAGCTAATAAAACCTGATCCGCAAGATACAAAGGTGCAAAAGCAGGAATTTTTACTAAGTGGTAAAAACCCTGTTTTTTCTTATACGCGGGCAATGGATTTTGACATTGAAAATTATCTGAAAGAACTAGAAGAGTGCAAAACAGATATTGGAAAAATGGAAACAGAAGATTGGATTCGTGACCTTTACATTGCAAAATTGTCAGAGCTAAAAACAAGGGCTAACATGATCGTGGCAATCAAGGCCAGTGATGACCGCACAGTAGAAAAGATAGCCAGAGAATTATTTGGAACTCACCAATGCGATAAAACTGAACTTGAGAATGAATTAAGTAGGATGATTTCACCAAGCTCAAATTTTAAAGCTAAACAGAAACCTATTAATGCTGAAATGTTTGCGCAGCAAGTACAGACAGTTTTGGATTATTATGAAATGCAAAACTGGAAAATAAAATTCACAGATCAACCAAATGTAAAGCTCAGTCGAGGTCGCAGTAAAAATACAGCCACCATCTGGATCCCTAGAAAATTTAAAGCCTCGCATGGACGTGCAAAACGTTTACTCATACATGAAATCGAAATCCACGCCCTGCGTACTCAAAATGGAATGAACAGCCCTTTGCACATTTTAAGAATTGGACTCGACAGTTATATAGAAACCGACGAAGGCTTGGCTCTTTACTTTCAAATGAAGCAAGGAGATAAGCCAAGGCAATTTGATTCTGGCTTCTGGGGAAGCTACGCCTGTGCACTTACACAGGAGCATGATTTCAATCAAACATTTCAAAAGTTGTTAAAAGCTCGAATGGCACTTGATAAATTGGTTGGGCGATCTGTCACCAAAGAAGAGCAACAAAGTCGTGTATGGAAACTTTGCATGCGCGCCTACAGAGGAATTACAAATCCAAACAAACCAGGACTGGGGACATGTAAGGATCACATATACAGATCCGGGCTTGAAAAGATCCGCAAGACCGACATTGAAAATCCTGACGTTCAAAAACTACTATTCGCTGGAAACATCGGCCTGCACCACCTCGATACAATAAAACACCTAGACCTTTCATACGTAAAAACTCCAGACCTAATCAGTAAATAGGGCCCAAAACAAAATATCCAACATCGAATGTTGGATATTTTGAAATTTTAATTACCTTTATCTTATCGCCAATACTCCATCACGAAGTGCTAAGCGCTTTTCGTAAATCTCGTGTGTCTCGCGGGCGATGTCGTCCCAGTTGTATTCTGTTTCTACAAACTCTCGAGCAGCGTGACCGATTGAAGCTGCCTTCATATCATCACTTGCAAGCTCAATGATTTTATCTGAAAGTTCATCTATATCTCCAGTTGCAAATGGGATTCCGTATTCAGCGGCTACCTCCATGTTCTCTGGAATGTCAGACGCAATCACTGTCTTTCCAAAGCTCATTGCCTCGAGGACCGCAATTGGCAAACCTTCTGATGTACTTGGGTGCACCATAAATCGCGCACCTGCAAATAATGACTTTAAGGCATCGCCTCTTTGATATCCTGTGAAAACAATTGAATCATCACCTTGCGCTTGAGCGTGAAGCTGCTCAACGTAATCGTCGGTAAATGCCGAGCCTCCAACAATTGCCAATTTTGTACCAGCTAAAATTGAAGGATTCTTTTCGCGTGCCAACTTCCAAGCATCGATTAGTGTGTGCTGTCCCTTGTGTGGTACCAAGCGTGAAACCATGGCGATGTACTTGTAAGGTTCCAATCCTAGAGGTGCTAAAATCACATCATCAACTACAACTCTGCGTGGAGTAATCCCGTTTGGAATGTAATTAACGCGCTCACCATATTCAACTCCAATGTAATTTACGAGCGTCCTACTTACCGCAATAACTTCATGCGCAAACTTAGCACAAGCCTTTTCACCAATGTGCAATGCCCACTGTGCAACTCGGCCCCACTTGGCATGCTCTCTATCAATACAATGGAATGTGTTAATCACTACTGCCTGAGGTCGCAAAATCTTTGGAATCCATGAAAGCAATGACGGTCCAACACCGTGAAAATGAATCACGTCAGGACGTAAAAATAAACATGCATGAATCGTTGCGATAAATGTATGAGAGATCGCATCCAAGTGCTTAGTATTAATTGATGGCAATGACTTAAGTTCAATTCCATTATATTTATCCGTGTCAGCTGGTGTGTACCAGCCTCTAGTGTATCCAGTCACGTGGTGACCAAATCGAACCAAACGTGTTGCAAGCTCCTCAACGTGCGTTTCGATTCCACCGTATTTACTTGGAATTCCCTTTTGTCCAATAAATGCAATATGCATAATAAATGTTTCGAATGATTTTATTTCAAAGCTTAGCTTTGATTTGATAACGACGAACCTTAGCAAAATATACTCGAACTGTCAATGCTATTGATACAGATTCGGTACCAAAAAATCGACCAATATTGGTCGATTTTTAAAGTTATACACAGTTTCTACAATTCCCCATTCTCTATCAACCATCCATATTCTTGCATAATATTTGCGTAATGCTCCTGAGGATCTGAAATCTCACATGCTCTATCGTGCGCGCCATGTGAAAAAGACTCAGCGTAGTTTGGATCCTGTATGAACAACCTTATCTTATCCACAAGATCTTCACTGTCCCCTGCTCTAAATATTTCACCACTAACACCAGGCTCAACAATCTCTTTGAGCCCTCCGATGTCTGAGACTATAACTGGAGTCTTGCGAATCATGGCCTCCACCGCAACTAAACCAAATGGCTCATACCAAATTGATGGCACCACACACACCCTTGCCTTTCTAATTAAATCTTCACGAGCCTGACCGGACACAAATCCTAAAAACTCTACATTAGCCATTCCCTTTGATAATTCTCGAAGTTCATGCTCGTAAGTTCCAGTTCCTGCAATTTTTAACTTCGTATTAGGAAACTTCTTCATTGCTTCGATCAATAACTGCACCCCTTTATAATCTTCAAGTCTGCCAAAAAATAAAACATAACCATCATCCTTATAATCAGTCTCTGTTGGAAGTTGTGTAAATGGATACAGCGTCTTTACTTTATCTTGATTAAAACCAGCTCTAACTAATACTGCTGCTGTAAACTTTGAATTTGCTAAAAACTTATCAACGCGTTTCTCGTACATTTTCAAGAATCTCTGCCAAGTCAAAATTACATCTAACACCAAAGTCTTAAGATAAGAACCTTTAATAAATTTGGTACGGGCCGTTGCAAACAGTCCGATTTTTTCTAGATTCATTGTGCGACCATGGTCCCACAGCGAATAATTCGCACTCACCGGAGCGTAATCATGCACAGTCATTACAACTGGAATCCCCCGCTTCTGACAAACCTTGAGCATTGAAGGCGAAATGTGTGTGTAAATATTATGAACATGAACAACGTCAGGATCGATCACATCAACCAAAGCCTCAAACTTTCTTTTAGCTTCAAGCGACCATAAAGATCGACAAGTTTGTTTCAAGGCATGCCAAGGACTACTTGTTCCAGTTTCAGTTTTAAGTTCAGATACAAAATATTCCGACCAAGTGGACTCTAAATTTTTTGGATAATGCATACAAAATGGCACAACCTGATGCCCGTCTTCTTGTTGCATCTTCATTAAATCCAACATGTAGCGCTCAGCGCCTGCACGTGGATAATAATATTTGTGAGCATGTATTATCTTCATAATAAAACTTACTCAATTAATTTTTCGCGTACCCCCATGATAACTACCAATGCAGTAAATACCCACAAGTATGGAGCTAGGGTTCTCACTTCCAAAAAAGTAGCTAAAAATGAATTAAGTACAATAGCAATCATTGCTGCTGCTACGCCAAGTGCTAAAGCTCTAGTAAATGATTTTTTTGACCTTCGCCATACTTTTAAACATATCAAAAACAAAGTCACATACATCACTATGTATATTGTTAATCCAAGTGTTCCAGTCTCACCCCACAAACTAAACCAATTGTTATCAATGTAACCCTCTGTTCCATAAACACCAAATGACAATCCTAGCTGATCATAAACTTCTGTATTTCCCAATGCTGCCACTGCACCTCCACCATATGTTGCTGGACCAAATCCAAAAATAAACGCTGCCGGAATTACGGTAATGACAGTCTGCACAATCCAATAAAGTCGCCCTAATCCATAATACTCACCTCGCCACCTTTCATAAGAAAACGCTTCAAAAAACCTTTCAATTACGGTTTGATCGGCAACGTCAAATAAATTGCTTACAATAAGCCCAGATATAGCTAGATATACAGCGATCGCGCCCAAAGCCACTCCTACGGCCCATACTACTCGCCTATCTTTCTTGGCCCATATGGCAATAAACAAAAATCCCAAAACAAAACCAAACCACGCCGAGCGAGAATATGTCATTGCTAACGTAAAAATAGAAAGAACTAGTAAGAAAATCAACAGCGATCGATACTTACGCAGTCTCGGCTCATAAAGCATTGAAACTCCGATCAGCATAAAAAATGCCATAAAAGTTCCCAGCCTGTCATAACGACCAAGAGTTCCAAAAATCCGCTGTCCATGGTCCCAAAATTGTACAGTTCCTGATGTAAGCTGAATCTCACCAAAAGCTCGGGCTTCTGATGGTAGTAAAAAGCTATCTAGCATTTCTCCAAAAAACACTTGCCCTACTCCGAGCAAAACCTCAAATCCTAAAATAATAAACATTATATAAACCAAAGACTTGATCCATTTGTCTGTTGGATTTAAATAAATCGTCACAAAGAACAAAAGAATAAAGCGAATGATCTGACGAATTCCTAGCACTGCGACTGTTGGATCAACAAAATTTACAAGCGCTGATGTTAATAATGCAATTAAAAATAGGATGAATATAACGTCGATTGGCGACTGTTTTAACTTAAGCTGACCACTGGCAAACTTCCAAAAAACAACAACAACGAGCAAATAAATTAATAACTCTGAAAAATAACGGGCATATAAATAAATGTCATCTGAAATCCACTTCAGCAGAAATGGCTCAAATGGCAGATAAACAAGCAGGAACGCTAATGACCAAGTTGGCCGCACAAAACTCATCACCAAAACCGCTATCGCAAACACAACTCCCAAAATAAGAGATGGGGAGAATACTATTGAGCCAACCAAAGCTGCGAGTGAAATACCAAAAAGAACAAACGCGGCAAAGCGTGCGTATTGATCACTTGCTTGATAAGTCTCCTTCAGATTAATCATTCACCTATATTGTATCAGAAAAGCAGAAGAGCCGGCAGAGGTCCACATGCAGTGCATGCTTTCCATCTGCCGGCTCGAGGGCCGTGTCTGGGGCTGGGTCTAGAGACCCGAGTCCCCGGAGTCGGGCGAGTCGGAATCGGTCGGGGGCGCGGTGTCTTCGGGGGGCGCGGTGTCAGCCGGAGGCGCGGTGTCTTCGGGGGTACCGGTGTCATCCGGGACCGCCGTGTCTTCGCCACCATCGTCATCTTCGACGTCGCACGAGCCTTCGCTCATGTACATGATGTAGCCTGTGGCCGCACCATCTTCGTCGATGTAGGCGTCGCCGACGACCGCGGTATACCGCAGGTCGAGCCACAGCACGGTGTCGTCGGTCAAGACGATGAAGGGCGTGGAGTCGAGCAGCCACGGCAGGAGTTCGTACGTGTCGTCCGAGCCATCACCGTTGCTGTCCTGGTCCCAGTCCACCAGGCCGACACACTCGGTGTAATCGTCCCAGCAGTTGCCATCGGTCTGACCGATACCGATGAACGTGGCATCTTCGGTGTCGAAGGACATCGCTACCGCGTCCTCGTCGACCCAGTAGTCCATGAGGTCGCCGTAGATGGTGAAGGTGGCGCTGCCGTCGCAGTTGTCCACCACCTCCACCGTGACTGCACAGGACTCTTCGTCGATGTCGCCGTCGCAGTCGTTGTCGATGCCGTCGTCGCAGACCTCGACGCTACCCGGGTGCGTGAGCGCGCGGGTGTCGTCGCAGTCGACGTCGTCGGTATAGCCATCGTCGTCGTTGTCGACGAGCTCAGGGGACGCGGTGTCCTCGGGCGTGGAGTCACCGGTGTCGGCCGGCGGGGCCGTGTCCTCGGGCGGGGCCGTGTCGCAGACGTCTTCGTCGTCGACCATGCCATCGCAGTCGTTGTCGACCGTGTCGCAGATTTCCTCGGCGTCGGGGTTGATGGCCGCAACGCCGTCGTTGCAGTCGGTCGCGTCGGCCACGTAGCCCGAGGGCTGGTCGCACTGGTAGCGCGACTCGGCCGGGTCACCGTAGCCGTCGGCATCGATGTCGGCATACCAGCTGTCGCCGTCGAGCAGATCTTCGTCCTGCCCGTCGGTGAGACCGTCACAGTCGTTGTCGAGCTCGTCGCAGACTTCCTCGGCGTCGGGGTTGATGTCCGCGTCGGCGTCGTCGCAGTCCTGGTCGTCGTCGACGTAGCCCGAGGGCTGCGCACAGGCGTTGACCGTGGTGCTGACGTCACCGTAGCCGTCGGCGTCGGCGTCGTAGTACCAGACGTAGGTCGAACCGGAGTCGAGATCCGAGTCGGCATCGTCGGTGAAGCCATCGCAGTCGTTGTCGACCATGTCGCAGATCTCGTCGGCGTCAGGGTTGATGTCCGCATCGGCATCGTCGCAGTCGACGTCATCGGTGAAGCCGTCGCCGTCTTCGTCGACGGGCTCGGGGGGAGCCGTATCCTCTGGGGGCGAGGTGTCCGTATCGGCGTCGCTGTCGGCGTCCGCGTCGGCATCCGCGTCCGCGTCGGCGTCCGCGTCGGCATCCGCGTCGGCGTCCGCGTCGGCATCCGCGTCCGCGTCGGTGTCGGCGTCGCTGTCGGCGTCGCTGTCGGCATCCGCGTCGGTGTCGGCGTCCGCGTCGGCATCCGCGTCCGCGTCGGTGTCGGCGTCGGCGTCGGCATCCGCGTCGGCGTCCGCGTCGGCATCCGCGTCCGCGTCGGTGTCGGCGTCGGCATCCGCGTCGGTGTCGGCGTCCGCGTCGGCATCCGCGTCCGCGTCGGTGTCGCTGTCTGCGTCCGCGTCGGTGTCGCTGTCGGCCTCGGGCTCCTGCCCAGGCGTAACCTCGTGCCCTGGATCCTGCTGGACTGCAGTGCCCGTGTCATCTTCCGTGCCATTGTTGACGAAGCAACCGGCCTGCGCGAGCAGGGCCAGCAGCGCAGCGCGAGCCAAGAGAGGAACTCTCATGACATTCTCCTTGCTGGGGGTTTATTGTCACGCAGGCCAGCGTGGCAATGGGGGAAAGTGTAGATGTGAAAGAAGCTTTTGGCCTTATGTAAAAGGAAAGATACCACTTACATAAAACAAAAAACACTACAAAATAACGCCTTTTTTTACCAAATTTTAGCTATTTTGTCAATAGCTACCTTGGAAGCTCAACATTGCCCAAAGCACAATCCCCCAATCCAGCAACCTTTGCGGAGCACCGCTAGGCCCTGAATCAGGGGGTTTTCGTTGTTTTCTGAGCCATCGCTCTAGTTCACCGAGTAGATACCAAAGTGGCTAATCCGCAAGTCCATCTCATCAGCGCCACTGTTACCCAAGGCACAGATCAACAGATCTTCAGAGCTGTCCGAGGCAGTGAAAGCCTCGCCCACCAAGACCTCATCACCAGCATTGAGCGCAAGCGCACCCATGATGTAATCCCCCTCTCCAGAGACATGGTACTCGTATCCATCACCTTCGGCTACGAAGATGGTTGTCGAACCAGTGGTACTGGTATTGGCCACCACAAAGACGAACCCGTAATCCACTCCTGCGCTCAGACTAGTGGAAAGATCATCCGCGCGTACACATCCATCGAGCGGATGTGTCCCCGTGTTCTCAGGAAACTCGATCACATCCATTTCACCGGAATAGACCGAAGAGAACACATGCGTGGAAACCACGAGGCTGGAACCAGCAACATCGTACCAACTAGTAATTCCACTTTCGAGAGTGGAAAACTCATTGGAGGTGGACTCCTCCACCAAGCTGCTGCCCGAGGCATACCAGTTACCATAATAGCTGGTGACGTACTCGTAACCGTCTGCGCGTCCATCGTCTCCATCGCAGTCCTCATCCCAGGCCGTGGCCTGCTCATCGGTCGCAGCGGGACTCACGTCTACGTCAGCATCATCGCAATCTGTGCTGTCCTCAACGTACCCAGAAGGAGCGTCGCAAGCCGTGACCGTGTAGTCATCGGCACCGTAGCCGTCGCCATCCCAGTCCAGGTAGAAGGTGGGGCCGGTCGAAACATCGACACTGGGGTCGTCGTCATCGATCAGACCGTCGCAGTCCTCATCGACATCATCCTCGTCGCAGACCTCGGTCGCATCGGGGTTGATTGTGGAGTCGGTATCATCGCAGTCCGAATCGTTGGTGACTGCATGTGCGTCCGGGGACTCACACGCAGTGACGAGCGAAGCGGCGTCACCGTAGCTATCGCCGTCGCCGTCATCGAACCAATCTGTCTGCGTGGACACATCCACACTGACATCATCGTCGTCAGCGTAGCCGTTGCAGTCCTCATCGACATCGTCCTCGTCGCAGACCTCAGTCGCGTCAGGGTTGATGTCCGCATCGGTGTCGTCGCAGTCGGTCGCGTCGGCCACGTAGCCAGACAAGGGCTCGCAGGCATCGTCGGCCACGCTTGAGTCGCCGTAGCCGTCGCCGTCGCCGTCGAGGTAAAAGATCGAACCGGTCGATGCGTCGAGGCTGTCATCCTCATCGTCGATGAGGCCATCACAGTCGTTGTCGAGCTCGTCGCAGATCTCGGTCGCGGCGGGATTGATGCTCGCATCTGAGTCATTGCACTCCTCACAGGCTGCGAAACCATCGCTGTCATCGTCGGCATAGCCGGTTGAGCCATCGCAGTTGTAGTCGTTGGGATCGGTGCAATCGTCCTCGAGTGCTGCGGGATTGAAGGCTATGTCGCCGTCATCGCAGTCACCACTGTGGCGAGCATAGCCCTCAGGCCACTGACAACTCTGGATCGATTCATCGTCGAGCCCGTAGCCATCGCCATCCTCGTCGAAGTACCAGGTCTGGGCATCGAGTGCATCGTCTTCGTCGACCATGCTGTCGCAGTCGTTGTCGATCAGATCGCAATACTCATCAGCCTCGGGGTAAACCTCGGCGTCAGCGTCATCGCAATCGTCAGGATTCGCGACATAGGCGCTTGACGGATCACAGGATTCGATCGATTCCTCGACGTTGCCGAAGCTATCGCCGTCGGAATCGAGATACCAGGTTTCCACCAGGTCCTCGTCGATCTGCTCGTCGCAGTCGTTGTCATCGCCGTCGCAGCGCTCAGGTGCACCCGGGTAGGTGTCCTGATCATCATCGTCGCAGTCGTCAGCGTTGTCAACGTAGTCGCTTGAGGCCTCGCAGGCCTGAATGATCATGTTGGGATCGCCATAGCTGTCACCGTCGCTGTCGAGGTAGAAGCTCTGAGCCACATCCTCGTCGGTGAGCTCGTCGCAGTCGTTATCCTGGCCGTCGCAGATCTCTTCTGCGCCAGGATAGATGCTGGCATCGTCATCGTCGCAGTCGACATCAGACTCGTAGCCATCACCATCAGCGTCTGCCGGTGGCAGATCGTACTTCTCTACCGAAGGGTCATACTCCGGAAGAGCGGGGAGACAGCCGGCCACCAGAATAGCGACCAGGATCAGATAAATCGTACGCATTGAATTGCTCCTCCGTGCGTGGGTTTTCTCGAACATTGGGGTAAAAGGGACGTGTCGTACCGCACGATTTTCCGCGCAGAACGCTCTAAAGTACACCATACCAAGCATCCTGTCCATAGGCCAGGATCGTTTATTGACAGCAAAAAGGGCTCATGCTACAATCTCGACGAAATTCAGTGCTATGAAAAAAGCTATTCACCCAACCTACCACGCACAAGCTACTATCAAATGTGCCTGTGGAAACGAAGTAAAAATCGGTTCAACTGTTGAAAAAATCAACATTGAGCTTTGTTCACTGTGCCACCCGTTTTATACAGGTAAGCAAAAAATTGTGGACACTGCTCGTCGAGTTGAAAAATTCAAAGCACGACAAGACAAAAAATCAACAGAAATACTTGATAGTAAGGCAAAGGCAGTTAAAAAAGCAGCTCGAGCAGCAAAAAAGGCAGAAAAGAAACTCAAGGAAACTGAAGAGTAAATCAAATTTAAATATAGCACCCGGAGCCCGGGTGTTTTATTTATGCAAAAGTAATCTCATACAATGCTATAATTAATCTATATGGATATACAGAAAATTCACGACACCTACGCCAATAAAATCAAAGAACTAAACGCCCTACTAATGGACCCGGGCGTTATTGGTGATCAAGAAAAATTATCTCAGGCTAACCGTGATTTTCAGCATGCCAACCACATACTCGAACTCTCAGCTAAAATATTGGAAAGTGAGAAAAATCTTGAGGCTGCAAAAAATGCACTTAGTGATCCAGACGCAGAAGTCCAAGACCTAGCAAAAAGTGAAATCAGCGAGCTTGAAACATCAATTCCTGAGCAAAAGCAAAAACTGGAACTAGCGCTCATACCTAAAGACCCAATAGATGACAACGACGCGATCATCGAAATTCGCGCCGGGGCAGGTGGGGATGAGGCCGCACTTTTTGCAACAGACCTTTTTAGAATGTATAGCAGATTCGCAGAAACAACCGAACGTAAAACCGACCTTGTTTCACAAAGCCAAAATGATATTGGCGGATTTAAAGAAGTAGTCTTTGAAATTCGTGGACTAGGAAGTTATGGAGATATGAAATATGAATCAGGAGTACACCGCGTACAACGTGTTCCTGAAACTGAAAAACAAGGAAGAGTGCACACCTCAACGGTTACAGTTGCGGTTTTGCCAAAGGTGGAAGAAAAAGAATTTCACCTTGATACATCAGAACTTGAAATTGAAACAACAACAGCTCAGGGCGCTGGTGGTCAGCACGTGAACAAAACAGAGTCAGCGATCAGAATGACACATAAACCAACTGGGATTCAGGTTTACTGCCAAAGTGAACGATCGCAGCACCAAAACAAGGAAAAGGCGCTAAACATAATGCGCGCTCGCATTTTCGCTCATGAACAGGCAAAGAAGCAAAAGGAACTATCAGAAGAACGCCTAAGCCAAATTGGAACTGGAGATCGCTCTGAGAAAATTAGAACATACAACTTTCCACAAGACAGGATTACTGACCACAGAATAAAAGAGTCTTGGCACAACTTGCCAGGCATCCTCGACGGACAAATTGAAGAAATTATTACCAAACTTCGATTGGCTGACAGAAATATCGACGACGTGCTTGAAAAATAATAATTCGTCATCCTGAGCGAGGCCGAAGGCCAAGTCGAAGGATCTCTCAAACAGATTCTTCGACTCACTCCGTTCGCTCAGAATGACAAAAATATGACCATCTTAGAAGCGCTTAATTGGGCGCAAGGACAACTCAAGAGCACCGCAGATCAAAAACGCATTATGCAAGCAAATCCAATGCTTGATGCGCAGGTATTGCTTTCTCACTATCTAGACAAACCAACATCTTATCTTTTTGCGCACGGTGAAGATGAACTAACACCTGCGACATGTGAGGCCTATCAAAGGCTAATCGAGAGACGGCAACGACACGAACCGATCTCGCACATTTTGCAACAAAAAGAATTCTTTGGGCGACCGTTTTTTATTAATCAATTTGTTCTAACTCCAAGACCAGAAACAGAAATCATGGTAGAGAATGCGATGAGCGCCATATCTCCTGAATCAACATTAATTGAAATTGGAACAGGCTCCGGTGCAATTGCAGTAACACTTGCTGCAGAGCTTCAACAACCTGTAATTGCGATCGATATTGATCCTCAAGCGTTGTCTGTTGCGCGACGTAATGCGCGATCACACACAGTTGATCATCTAATAGCATTCCAACACGGATCATTGCTTGAACCTTATATTCAAAAAAATATCCGCGAAACTGGGCACGGA
Organism: Candidatus Uhrbacteria bacterium; assembly: GCA_018673485.1. Lineage (GTDB taxonomy): Bacteria > Patescibacteriota > Patescibacteriia > UBA9934 > UBA9934 > UBA9934. The sequence continues at coordinate 60,941 of JABHCP010000015.1, read as the reverse complement.
ATAATACTTGCCAATCTTCCCTACCTAACTCCAACGCAGTGGGAGCTCTCAGACCCCGATGTTAAAGAATACGAACCAAAGCACGCGCTAGTAGGTGGAATAGACGGGCTCGATCTTTACGATCAACTCCTGCAACAAGTTGCGAATAATCGAAACCTCTTCCCCGCGGAACTTGACCTATACTTTGAAATCGATCCAAGACAAGAACGGTCAATCCAAGCCTTGATTCTTGAAATCTTCCCTCAAGCACAAATCAAAATAATCCCTGATCTCAACCACAAAGCACGAATTGTAAAAATTAGCATTTAAAAAAACACTAGCGCTTGAAAATGCTAGTGTTTTTTATTTTCTATTCAGTTTCGACCTGGCTTAGGCTTGAGACGATCTCAATCCATGTGCTTCCGGCATTGAATGAAATTTCGTAACCGTCTGCGGTATAAAACTTCAATCGATCATCATGGTCACTCTTTTTCCAACGTGCCAAATACATCTCTCCGTTTTGAATAATTAGCGCATCACCCCCTCCTTCTGTAACAATGCTACGTCGTCCTTCGTTGTCAATCACACGAATGTCGGTTGCAATTACAGCAATATTATTCGCTTCAACAGTATCACCATCTTCAAGTGTCATAACTGACAAGCCTTGATATCGTAAATAATCATTGGTCTCAGGTTGATACTCCCAAGAAACATCATAAGTCGTACCATCAGTCCAATCAATCGATACAGACTTTCCTACACCTACAGGAGCATCATCTGCAAACTCCCACACATCATAATCAGGCTCGTCAACATCGCCAAACACATCGGCCCATGCCTCGACCAACATTTCAATGTCAGTAAAAACGTTATGAGGCGCGTAACGCGTACCATTTTCTCTGTAGAAATAATCTGCGTACCAGAACTGATTCAGGTCCAATGTGTCGTATGTACTCTTAATAAGCTCTAATGCCTCTGGAGAACCACCAACGTGTGTGTAGATTGCCTGCAATCCATCATTCCAATCAATGTAATATGGTCGAGCCGAACGAACCGGACCAATCTTTTCCACTTCAGAATCTGAACCAAAGAAAGCAATGAACCGTGGGATACTTGCCTCAACCGGAGCTTCAATTACTAAAAATGCTTCATCGATACCTGAAAGTGGCCAAGCGTCAGCTGCGTTTTCAACCATCACGCCAAACACTTGCGGAAGCTCTTCCAACTCTTCATCCAAAACAGCGCCTGTTAGCGGATGTCTGGGAATCTGCTCTTCAAAAATTTCTTCAACAATGTCCACTGGCCCATCAACTGTGAGTCCAAAAACCAATAGCGCGATAGCGCCCACCAGGATCAAAGCTCCCACACCAACCAATATCTCTTTTTGCTTAGCGAAAGATACAAAAGAAGCGAGCCCCTTTCGTTGCTCGGCTTTCTTTTGTACCCGCTTGTCTTGCTTGCGGATTTTTTTCATATTTATTCCTCCTTCTTATTTTCTGCATCGTCAGGTGCTGCTGCACCTTCTTCGCCTTCTGCTAGCTCACTGCCATCATCGACCTCTTCTCCCTCAACCGAGATAGGCTCTTCTTCAACTCGTGGCTCCTGCACAATAGCAATAGTTCGCGTAGGGTCTGTAAGAATCTCGATTCCTTCTGGAACCTTGATGTCTGAAACACGCAACACGTCATCGAATGTTGCTAGTGCAATAAGGTCAAGTGTGAATTCACGAACAAGTGCTGTTGGCAATGCTACCACTTCCACTTCCTCGATATTTTGAACAAGGACTCCGTTTAGATCCTTAACAGCAGGCGCGATTCCTTCAAGCACAATTGTGATAGAAGTCTCAACCTTCTCTGCCATGTTAATGCGTCTAAAGTCAACGTGCGTAACATAGTCTGTTAGTGGGTCGTACTGAATAGCCTGAATCAAAACAGGATGAGCAGTTCCTTCAATGTCTAATTGAATAACTGAACTTGAACCAGCCTTCTCATACGCACGGCCAAAATCACCGCGGCTAAGCTTGATATTAACTGGATCTGTTTCAAATCCATACATCACAGCCGGTACAAAGTTTTCTGCGCGAAGCCCGTCTGTCTTTCGACCCATCAAATCTCGAGCGTTCGCTACTAGTGTAATAATGTCTACCATAAAAGTGTTATTGAAATTCGGCAGTATTTCACCTTATTTCAGGAAAAATGTCAAGAATTAGCCTGGCGATTATACAACATTTGGCCAATCTTTTCATCTCCAGGCCGACGCCGAACTGCAATACTTTGCAAAATACCTATCATTGCAAGGGAAATAAGCAAAGATGTACCCCCAGCGCTCACAAATGGAAGTGCAATACCCGTTGCCGGAAGTAAAGAAAGATTCACACCAATATTAACAACGTACTGAACTGTTAGAAGGCCAAATATGCCTAGAATTGCAAACTTTGAAAAGTGATCTTTCGCAAGCTTTGCGGAACGCAAAATGCGCCAAAGCACCAAAAGTATAGCTAAGAACAAAATACACACTCCAAAAAATCCAAGCTCCTCGGCAATTACTGAAAAAATAAAATCTGTTTGACTCTCTGGTAAAAACTGAAGCTGGCTTTGTGACCCAAATCCTAATCCTCTTCCAAAGAATCCGCCTGATCCAATCGCAATTTTCGCCTGCGTTATATTATACCCAGTCTCTAAAGGATCAAGGTCTGGATTTAAGAAAACTTCCAATCTTTGTTTTTGGTAATCAGCCATCACAAATATCCAACCTAAAATACCCATCAATGTCACACCTCCAAATAAGGCTCCTGCGTGCAACCACCTTAATCCAGCAAAAAACAACATGACACCCCACAGACCCAAAAGTATCGCGGCGCTACCAAGGTCTGGTTGTAACATGGTAAGAACGACAGGCACCATTACTAAAAACCCACTACCAAAAACTTCTTTCCAACCAAACTTTCGACTGGCATGCTCGCCAAAATATCGCGCCAACTGAATGACCAGCGCGATCTTCATAAACTCCACTGGCTGAAATGAGATTCCAAAAATAACAAACCAACCAGTCGTTCCGTTAATCGTAGTTCCAAAAATTAATACAAGCACCAAAAGAATCGCGCCAAATAAATACAATGCCCTACCCCAGTTGCGCAACATTAAATAATTAAACCTAGCAAGCGCAATCATTGCAATGCACCCCAGCACAAAAGCGATCGTCTGTTTTTTAACTAAAATAAACTCAGACCCTTCACGTGACAACTCAACGGAATAAATTGCCGATACACCAAAAACAAACAAAACCAATACTCCCAGGATTAAAAGCCAGTCAAAGCGCTGTAAATGTCTAAAAGCCTTACCGATTTGCATGTGTTGATTGTTTCAAAAACGGGATAAAAAAACAAGCGCCACGCCTTAGCGAGGCGCGGCAGAAGCGAGATGTACGGGACAATTAATGATCAGACGTGAGGCGCCGCACCCAACCACCAGACCACATCCTTCTCCACTCGAACTCCTCGATCATATTGGGAATAGGCTGATAGGAACCATCATCAACAAGCTCATAAGCTGTGAAGACTACCAGTGTGACACTCTCGTTGTGCTCGTCAGGAACCATGCGGACCTGACACATGAAGGCGTCGGTGGGTTCCATGGTCATACAGTACCGCATCGGACCTTCGGACAAGATGTCGAACATTCGATATGCCTGCACCGAACTCGCAGCACCCGAAATGATCGCAGTGAAACCAATCATGGTAGAGCTACCAGCGATCAGAACAGCAGCCATAACGGCGAGAATCGAAAGAACTTGCTTCACAGTAGCCTCCATGAGAGGTTGGCCCGCCGTCGCATAACGCTTCGGCTGACATGGGTTGATTTCTGACAATTCAACCTAACACAGGCCTTTTTGCTAGTCAATCAAAAAACCCTGTATTCTATCTCAAAGTGCAACACCCCTTTAAACAAAAGCATCTCCTGTGGGTAAGATGGTTGTGTCAAAGCAATTCATCTAAACCTACAAAGAGATGCCATACCAACATATCACACGTGAGGAACGTGTAAAAATAGAAGCCTGGAAGCAGGCAGGAGAAAGCAATGGAGACATTGCTAGATTCCTCGGTAGAAGCCGTTCAACTATAGGGCGAGAACTTAAAAGAAATGGGAACCTATATAAAGCCCTACCTGCAGAACGTAGGCGTATTGAAGTAAGAAGGGCCTCAAATGCTACACGAAGAAAGATTTTAGCTGGATCTGACCTTGCAAAATATATTGAGGAGGGGATTAAAAAGTATTGGTCACCAGAACAAGTCTCAGGACGCATGAAAAGAGACCATCCAAATAAACCAAGCGTCTGCCATGAAACCATCTATAAATATATCTACAAAGAACAACCTGAATTAAAAAAGTATCTACGTTGTCGAAAAGGAAAGTATCGTCGTAGATATGGTACAAAGATTCGTGAAAAACGCAGAGAAGAGGCTAAAAAGAAACGTATCGATGTACGTCCAGCTATTGTAGAATATCGTTCCCGCATTGGAGACTGGGAAGGAGATACTATTGTTGGAAAAGAAAAGATAAAACATATCCTTACTCATGTAGATAGAAAGAGTGGATTGTTATTGGCGGATAAGGTTGAACGGGCAACAGCAGAACAGGTACGAAAGATAACAACAAGACGATTTAAAAAGATTGCAAAGAAAAAATGCCATACAATCACCTATGACAATGGCGTACAGTTTGCTGAGCACGAAACTCTTGAAAGAGACCTACAAATTGCTGTCTATTTCGCACACCAATACCGTTCATGGGAACGAGGAACTAATGAAAATGCCAACGGGCTTCTAAGACAATTTATTCCAAAAGGAAGTCCATTCCAAAATATAACTAAACAAAAATTAGATCGCTATGTGAAGCTCATAAATACCAGGCCAAGAAAACGTCACAACTATCTCACCCCATTAGAAGTTTTTAAAGGTATTGCGGTTTGACTTAGAATGCAAGAACCCTCGCTAATACACGGGGTTTTGAATTCAAATTTTATCTATTAACTAATCAATCTCAATATCCCGCACGTCGACTTGCGCCTCTACGCTCTCTTGCATGTAAACATCGTCGTCCAAATAATCAATTGCGGGTTGAATGACCAAATCCCCACTCGAAGGTGTGTTGTCAAACCAATTAATATCAATTTCACGAGTCTCTCCTGTTTCAAATCCAGCAATTGAGATCTGATTTACACCAACCGGTGTGCCATTACGCTCCAGAATCAAAACAAACGGTGCAGACCAATAACTATAAGGTGTATTATTTTTTATTGTAAATGATGAGCGAACTATATTTTCACTACCGACCTTAACTGTACCGTGCTCTGAATCAACAATTTGAAAATCAATGTGATCTGCATACCACTGACTGTAATCATCAACACTATGCGCGTCAACTCTTTGCCACTCTATATCACTAACAATCATTTCAGCACCAGAAGCTCCCCCTTCAAACTCCTCATTGAGCGCCACAAATACCCTACTCTCGCCTGGAAGAATAAATCCGTGATGCTGGCTAGTTTTCTCTGACCCAAATTCAAATGCGTAATCAAAGCTGGCATACCAGTCTTCGTTTGAGTTCTCAAGCTCAACATAAAAATCATAACCATCACCCGAGCCTATAACAACTGTTTCGCCAACAAAAATTGATGATGCGGACTGACTTTCGGCCGCGGAATGAATAGAAGATAGATTTTGCACCAACCCTGCAGTGCTAGCCCTATCCTTCCATTGCCCTGAAATGAGATAACCAACGGTTACTAAAATCAAAAGACCAACGAGGGCAACATCGAATACTACCCACAGAATAAAAAATATTTTATGCAAAAGCGGACGAGCTTCAGTGATCGCTACCTCGCGCTTATATTCCTTTTCAATGTGTTGCAATTCGGCAGATGTACCGCCTGTATTTTGATCCCCCATATATAACCATATGATACCATAAAACCGCTTGTGAACACCCACCCTCTGTGGTAAAATATAGTCCGTTATGGCAAAAACAATACCAGCTAAAAAGCCTGCCCACCGAAGCTCAAAAAGCGAAGGAGGGGCTGCAAAGAAAACTAAAAAAGGAGAATATAGTGCAAAAAGCATTAGCGTTTTGGAAGGTTTAGAGCCTGTTCGAAAGCGCCCAGGAATGTACATTGGTTCAACCGGACCAACAGGACTGCATCACCTTATTTGGGAAGTCGTGGACAACTCATTTGACGAAGTTATGGGAGGACATGCAACAAAAGTTGTGATCCGCATGCAACCTGACAACTGGATTCAAGTTGAAGACGATGGACGTGGAATTCCAGTCGACGTGCACCCTGAGCAAAAAGTATCAGCACTAGAGTTAGTTCTAACTAAACTACACGCTGGAGGTAAATTTGGAGGAGATGAAAGTGGATACAAAATCTCAGGAGGTTTGCACGGTGTGGGAGTCTCTGTGGTTAATGCGCTTTCAACAGAACTTGAAGCAAAAATTCACCGTGATGGTAAAGAATGGTTTCAGGCTTACAAGCGCGGAGTTGCAAAGGCAAAAATCAAAGCTGTTGGAAAAAGTAAAAAAACTGGAAGTATAATTCGCTTCCATCCCGATCCTGATATTTTTGAAACAATTGACTTTGACTACAAAACTGTAATCGACCACCTTCGACAACAAACTTATCTCACTGCCGGTGTTGAGGTAGAAATCATAGATGAACGCGATGCAGAAAATGTGAAGGTTTATGGCTTCTATTTTGAAGGTGGAGTTTCTTCATATGTTCGGCATTTAAATGCGAACAATGACGTAAAGCACCAAAATGTATTTTACATAAACAAGCAACATGAGGATGTTCAAGTAGAAGTTGCGGTGCAATACACAACCGACTACCACGACAGCGTTCACTGCTTTACAAACAACATTACAAACCCAGACGGTGGTACTCACTTAGCAGGATTCAGATCAGCACTTACAAGAAGCTTGAATACTCACGCTCGTGATAAGGGTTATTTAAAGGAAAAAGACGGAAACCTGTCAGGTGATGATACCCGTGAAGGACTGACTGCCGTAATCAGTGTTAAGGTTCCAGAACCACAATTTGAAGGACAGACCAAAGGAAAACTAGGAAACCCAGAAGCTCGAACTGCAGTCGAGGCTGTATTTGGTGAAGCGCTACGAGTTTACTTAGAAGAACATCCTAAAGACGCAGAAGAGATTATTGGAAAGTGTTTGCTCTCTGCAAGAGCTCGCGCAGCTGCACGCGCAGCGCGTGATACAGTTTTGCGCAAAGGTGCGTTTGAGGGACTCATGCTTCCTGGAAAGCTCGCTGACTGCTCTTCTAAGGATGCGTCAATTGGTGAGCTTTACATTGTGGAGGGAGATTCTGCGGGAGGTTCAGCAAAGCAAGGGCGTGATCGAAACTATCAGGCTATCTTACCTTTGCGTGGAAAAATCCTAAACGTTGAACGTGCGCGACTGGATAAACTACTATCAAACAATGAAATCAAAAATCTCATTATTGCACTGGGAACCAATATTGGTGAGGGGTTCGAGATTGAAAGCCTGCGTTATGACAAAATCGTGATAATGACCGACGCGGACGTTGATGGAGCGCACATCAGAACATTGTTACTAACACTATTCTTCCGTCACTTCCAAGAACTTATTCGACAAGGTCACATCTACATTGCCATGCCTCCACTGTACCGAATCCAGGTTGGTAAAGATGCAAGGTACGTTTACACTGACGAAGAAAAGGAAGAAGTAATCATCGAGATGACCAAAGGCAAGGGTGCGAAGGCGGCCAAGTCAGAAGCAAGCGAAGGCGATGACGCGATTGAAGCTGAGGTTGTAGAAACTGCCGGAGTCAAGGTTAATATCCAGCGCTACAAGGGTCTTGGAGAAATGAACCCAGACCAATTGTGGGACACAACCATGAATCCTGAAACCAGATTAATGAAGCAGGTGACGATCGAGGATGCAGAAATCGCGAATGAAACTTTCGAAATACTAATGGGCTCAGAAGTCGCCCCACGTAAAAAGTTCATCCAAACCCATGCAAAGGATGTTGCAAATTTGGATGTTTAGATAAAATACACAAATCGATCAATAACGACTGCCGCAAGGCAGTTGTTTTGGTATATACCATTGACAAATTCCGCTAAATGTAGTTAAATCCGCGGGCCAACATCGGCTTAACCCAAACGCCTAGCTCAATCTTTGAGCAGGTATAGGAGAGCGTATGCTCCCCGAGAAGATGACCTGGAGAGAACGGCTTCGGACCCTGCGCATCATCGGCTCCGCGATGCTCGACCAAAAGATCTGGACCTTGCAATGCACCATTGCTGCAATCCTCAGCAAGCAGACCTGGATCCTGCGTCGCATCGGCGCTACGATCCTCGACAAGAAGATCTGGATCCTGCGTCTCGCCACTGCGATGATCCTCACCGTGACCATCTCGGCCAAGGCCGCGGGGTGCGAGTGCGAGACCTGTGACGACCACCATGAGATGTGTATCGCACACTGTGAAGCGCTCGGCTTCTCCGATGCGGTCTTCTTCTGCGAATCGCAGGATGGCTGCGCAGCCTACTCCACGTGCGACTGTCGCGGCTACGTCCAGACCACCGACCCCACCGGCAGCGACTATTCGTACGAGTAGCCCTTCTGCTCCTTCATCAACATCGAACCACCCCAACACACAAGTCTCAGAGGAACCATGAAGGCCTTCATCCTGTTCACCATCGTGTTCGCCTCCTCCGCCCAGGCTGAGGTGCGCAAGCGCCACATTGACATCAACCTCTGCCCGACCCTCGTCTTCGAAGGCACCGAGCAGACCATCACCTTCCGCGGCTGGAAAGGCATCATCCCGACCCCGGAACAGCCCGACGAGCACACCGTAGTCCAGAGCGACTGGGACTACCTGACCTGCGAGATCGAGGGCAGCAGCCTGACCATCGTCACCACGATCCCAGAGGAGTCCTACCCGCTGACCCAGGTGCCGGACACGGCCACCTGTACTGCTCAGGATTCCATCGGCAACGTGCACATCCTCTATGTGCACCCCGTCCTGCGCGAGGCCTCGGACATGGCCTGCTGGGAACGTGCCAACGCCTGGTACGCCTACGAGAGCACGCTGATCTACAGCTCTCCCGACCATGACGGCCTCACGGTCCTGCCACTGCTGTCTGGCCACAGCTTCGTCAACGGCACCTACCAGGCCAAGCTCGACGACGGCTCGGACTGGATCGGAGTCTCCTGCGAAGTCCAGGACAACGGTACGTACATGGCCGTGACCAACAAGCTCACGACTCTCGAAGGCAGCGGCTACTGCCCGATCCTCGACGTCACCGACCAGGGCACCCTCACGGCCATCGTGAAGGTGGAACTCCTGCGCATCTAGCAGACCTCGCTCTGCTCGAACGCCTCGACCCCCGTTCTCCGGAACGGGGGTCCTCGCTTTTATAATCACAATGTGCTAAAACAAAACTAGACTCTTGCGCATAATCAAATGACGCAAAGTATGGCTGGAGGCACCATGCGTCATCACGGCACACTATACATCCTCTTCGTGTCGATCATCCTGGGATGCAACGACCCCCCAGACCACACACTGTTCACAGTCGAGCTTGCTCCAGACGAAGAGTGGAGTTCCTACTACCTGCGTCTTAATGTCACAGGTTTGAGCAACACCAACTACGCCTACATCGAGAGTGGAGGCGTCTCAAACCTAAAGTTCGCATGCGAAATTCGTGAAGCTGACGTCGAAATCAGTGGCTGGCTCCACAGCTCCACCGCCGCCGATACCGAAATTCACTCGATCTGTGAGTCTGCCAACCTTACCATTTTGTTCACTGACCTCTACTATGGATCTGAGCTCGATGTCGCGGTTGAAGAAAAGATCCATGATCAGACCGGCGATTGTTACCTGGTGTACACCGTCTACCAAAATGACGGCTAGCAATCAGCCAACCTCTACTCCTCCCGGCGCATCGGCGTCGGGTCTTCGCTATTTAGCACTTGACACACCACGCGAATCTTAGTATTCTTTCCACAGACGGCCCGGAAGGGCTTTTTAAAAAACTTAAATAATATGACAAACTTTCTAACAAACAACAAACTCGTTAAGTATTTGCGCGAGTCAAAACAAGAGCTTGAGAAGGTTGCTTGGCCAACACAGCAACAGACCACTCGATACTCAATCATCGTTGTGATCTTTGTAGTGGCTTTGGCTGTATACTTTGGAGTTCTTGATTACATTCTAAATCTTGGTCTTGAAGGTCTAATTTACCTAACTTCATAATCTATGGCTAAACAAACCGCGAACTATGGAAGGCGCTGGTACGCAATCCATACATACTCAGGTTACGAAGAGAACGTATACGAAAACCTTGAGCAGCGTGTAGATACAATGGACATGGACGAGAAGATTTTTGCAATCCTGGTTCCAAAAGAAAAGAAGATTAAAATCAAAAACGGAAAACGACGAATTGTAGAAGAGAAGATCTTCCCCGGTTACGTACTTGTAGAAATGATCGTAACAGACGACTCTTGGTACTGTGTCCGGAACACACCAAACGTAACAGGATTTATTGGAACTGGAACAACTCCAACCCCAATTGCTCAAGAAGAGATTGATGCCCTAATGAAACGAATGGGAGTTGACGAGCCAGAATTTACATTTGATATTCAGAAAAATGATCCAGTGGTTATTACAGACGGGCCATTCAAAGGTCAGCAAGGTAAAATCTCAGAAATCGACGAACAACGTGGAAAGGTTAAAGTCCTTGTTTCCATGTTTGGACGAGAGACCCCTGTGGAGCTTGACTTCTTGCAGGTGAAGAAAACCTAGAACAGAACACAAATAAAAATGACCGAGCCTCACAGCTCGGTCTTTTGGTTTCACTTCTCGATTCCCCTCCTTCCCAAGGAGGGGCTAGGGGAGGTTGCCGTCAACTTGACAATCCCCCTCTATCAATCTAACTTTAACTTACCGCTCATTCCCGAGTGTATCTGTTCATTCCATATCACATGAGGCAAGCATGATCCTTGTTCAAATCCTCGTTCTTATCGCAATTGCATTCGCTTCCCTGCTCAACACCATCTTCAAGCCGGAAATGCCCGACATGGCACACCTAATAGGCCCTATGTGTCTGTTTACTTTCGGTCTACTGTTGGGTGGTAAAACGATCAAGAAGCAGCGATGCAAGACCTCGAATCTGACCGTCCCCTCCGCCAGCGAGCGCAAGCTCGCACGCCAGCTCAACTACGCGCTTGATCAGATGCGCACCGTCATCATCAACTTGGAACATAGGAGAGATCCTGGTGCCGTTGTGTCATGGCTTGAACACAAGATCCGTGAGCTCGACAATGGCTTCGACCCGGCACCTGAGGTCGATAAACCTGAACCCGACGAGCCCGAGGGCCCCTGATACAACTCAATCCGTCCTGTGGACAGATGTTCAACCTCTATCCACAGCCCCGTGCCCCGATCAACTGGTCGGGGATTCCGCTTTTTTTGATAAGCATGACCCTAGGCCTGGCTTTATAAAGCTAGGCCTACTAATCAAATATCATACCCCATCTTCCCCTCTCAGTCCCCCGTCAATGTTTAAGTAGTTAGCCCCCGTCCATTCATTGTCAAACCACTCCGTCTGAGAGGGAGCCTGCCGACCGAACTGGCAATCAGTCCATTCATAGTCACCCAAAAACATTGACTGCAGGCCGCGGCATTCTGTTCGGCCGTGGGACGCCCTGACAGGGCTCTTTTCCGGCGGAGCCGGACCTGGCTCCGCCATGGCTTTGCATACTTTCTTTGAGCCAACAAAGAAAGTATGTCAGGAGGTCTGGAGGGTGAAACACCTCCAGCGCAGTTAAACCGCTAATCTTGACACAAAAGTGCAATTCTGGCACACTTACGGCACTTATTCATACAGTAGTTGCTCGCAATTGCGGGAATCTACTTAAATACTAAATGTATGGCAAAAAAAATCCTTACAGTAATGAAGGTTCAGGCAATGGGAGGGGCTGCAACTCCGGCGCCTCCTCTTGGACCAGCACTATCACAGCATGGTGTAAACATTGCACAGTTCGTAAATGACTTTAACAACGCAACACAAGATCGTCGCGGTGAAGTTGTTCCAGCAGTGCTTACAATCTATGAAGATCGATCATATAGCTTTGAGCTCAAGACCGCTCCAACTGCAGAACTAATCAAAAAAGCAGCTGGAATTAAAAAGGGTTCTGGAAAGCCAAATACTGAAAAAATTGGTTCAATCACAAAAGCTCAGCTTGCAGAAATCGCTGAGGTGAAAATTCCCGACCTTAATACTGATGACGTTGAGATGGCAATGAACATTGTTGCTGGAACATGTCGACAGATGGGAGTAGATATCAAGTAATCAAAAATAATTATCAATATATGAAGGAGGCAAGTTCATTTATTATTAGATTGTACTTCGCAGTTGTAGCGGCAGTAACATTCTTCACACTAATGTTCGGCACAGCTGACCTGCTCAACATGGGGTTAAAGACTTACGTCTTCCCTGCAGCAGATACACCAGAATGGTTGCAAAGCTGTTCAGAGACTCGCTCAGCAAAATATATGTATGAAGACGAGGGGCTTACAAGTGAAGAGATCCTTGCAGAGTGCGAAACTTACAATCAAGAATCAATTGATAATTATCACCGAACCAAGGCTAGTGATGCGGTGCGCAACCTATCACTAATACTCATTGCTCTGCCACTATTCCTGATTCACTTCAGAATCGTATATCGAGATTGGAAAAATCTGATCAAAAAATAAATAATAATCGTGGGAGCCTGAACTGGCGCTAATACCACTAAAGCAAATATGAAAAAACAAAAAACAAGCAAACGCTTCGTTGAAGCTGTAAGTAAAGTTGATAAGACTAAAAACTACAAGTTAGATGAAGCGATTACATTACTCAAGGAAGTAGCAAATGCAAAGTTTGATGAATCTGTAGAGATCCACATGTTGCTAGGAATCGATCCAAAGCAATCTGAACAACAGATTCGACCAACCATCACCCTTCCTCATGGAAGTGGTAAGAAAGTACGAGTGATTGCGTTCGTAGACTCAGCTAATGAAACCGTTGCAAAAGATGCAGGAGCAGACATTGTAGGAACAGAAGAGGTAATCGCGCAGATCATCCAAAAAGGTGAAATAAACTTCGACGTTGCAGTAGCGGTACCAACTATGATGGCCAAGCTTGCAAAAGCAGCACGTATCCTAGGGCCACGTGGACTAATGCCAAACCCAAAGACTGATACTGTTGGTACAAACGTGGAGAAAATGATTAAAGAACAGAAAGCTGGAAAAGTATCATTCAAAAACGACAACACATCAAACATCCACATGACCGTGGCAAAGATCTCATTTGATGAGACTAAGATCATGGAGAATGCTCAGACTGCAATCGAGGCCATCAAAAAAGCTCGACCTGCAAAAACAAAAGGAACATTCATAAAGTCTGCAACGCTCACCTCAACAATGGGGCCAGCAATCAAACTTGATACTGGAAGTCTGTAATCGAAAACACGAAACAAATAAACCGCTCGTAAGGGCGGTTTTGTGTTTCCTATAAATCTGCTAAGGTGAATGTCCAACCTTTGCACAGGAGAGCCCTATGGGCATCACGCTTCGAGATTTGAGCAATATTGACCGTGAACGCCTAATGGAGCTCCACGGTTATCAAACAGAGTATTGCATCACAATCTCTATAAACGCGGCTACGCTTCCAACGCCAAATCAGCTAGAGCTTTTCATGCGCTCACGCTCAATCCCCTGCTCCTGGGTACGCGCCGGCGTCATCATGGTCTGTGTGCGGATTGGCAATACGCGCCCCGAAGTTCTCTCGCTCGAACAAATACGACGCGTATTACGTCAAACGTGGCTCAACGCCTCACTACACCGCAACACTTGAGCTGCGGTGTTCTCGCACCTGGAGGCAAATCGCTCAATATGATAATCTATTGGCATATGATTTTAACGCGAAAAGCAATTTTAGAACGGATCAAATCCAATGATATCGTTTTTGATCCAGGACTCGATCATTTCCAATTGCAACCACACGCTATTGATTTGAGGCTCGGATATAAGTTCTTGATTCCAAAAAACTGGACCATAACCGAAAAAGGTCGTGCAGCTCTCAAAGTTTCAATAGAAGATACCGACATTCACTCTGAACAGTTTGATGAAGTAACCCTCAAGCCCGGACAATATTTCGATCTTCTTCCAAACGAATTCGTTATAGCAACAAGTCTTGAACGAATCGAAATGAACGCGCCTGACCTTATGGCAATCCTCTTCCCCCGAACTTCCACGAACCGAAGAGGAATAAACCTATCACTCTCAGGAATCATCGACACCGGATATAACGGCAACTTGATATTCCCAATGAAAAACGAGGCTGGAAACCAAGTACTACGAATCTTCCCAGGTGAACGAATCTGCCAGGTGATTTTCGAAGAGTTGTCCGAACCTCTCACGAGTGAAGAAGCACAAATGCACGGGCTGTCAGAAGCGAAATACTCAAACTCAGGTGAACCAAAATATAAAGTTGATAAATCTGAAGAACGAGACCTACTCACAAGAGGAAACCTACAAGCCCTAAAAGACAAATTTTCACTCTAATCAATGACTTCACATAAGGTCCGATCGGACCTTATGTGAAGTCAGAAAACAAAAACCGCATTCTCCTACCATTCAACCGCAGGGAGAAATCTTCTCAAAAGATCCCCCATCGGCCTATCGGCCTCGTTCAGGATGATGATATGGATGCGGTTTTGTGATTGACAAGAAACATTGTCGATGATTAAATTCATCTGCGTACAACCTACTCCTGGAGGAATCCATGCGCATCCTTATCATCGCCTCGAATCTGCCCTGGCGTGAAAGCCTTGAGCACCACATTGACACCATCGAAGGCACTGAAGTCATGGTGGCATTCAACCCCTATGCAGGTATACAGGCGATACTCCAAATCCCACAACCCGGCCTCATCATCACACGAATGATGTTCACCGAATGCGAAAACATTCATCACGACGTACGTGGCGAAGCTGGTGTCATCATTGCTGCTGCACTCCGAGTGATGGAGATCGACATCCCCATCTTCATCGCCTCAGACCGATGTGATCCTGCTGGCATGGAGCTTGTTGCGCGTCACGCAACCAAAGCCTTCATTGCCGGCGACTCATCTCTCCCAGAGATCGTCGAGGCAGTCAAAACACTCATGGTCTAGATGGCCCACACAGCACTTCCGCTCCGCCCTTTGGGCCGGAGCGGCCCTTGTTTTGCACCTAATTTTAGCGCGAAAATTAGCACTTTACCTTGACAAAAGGTCTTTTTTGTGCTATATTGTTCATCCTACACAAGGAGGAGAGGAATTATGTATTCTTCGCACTTCGGTTGAGGAGCTGCCACGTAACTGGCCCGCCCGGGCCAACCGGCAGCAAGCACCTGCCGCAAGGCAGGTACCACAACAACCCTCAAACCCACCCCAATGAAACGGGGCGTAAAAATGTAGGCACATACACGGCGCATAAAAAGGCGCCAGAACAACTCACACAGGAGGAAGAGATGTTCTTCCCCAACCCCCCGATGGAAGATGAATACTAAACAGCGTGTGGAGGCCGTGCCCTGGGAAGGGATAACACGGTAACTGGTTCCACGCGTGAAGAAGTCCTCGAATAGAGGCACTGCGCCAGTCGACAATGCGAGAGAAGAACGTATTAATAGTAGGATTTTTCAAGAATGTCTCGAACGGGCATTTGGGGCCAAACCAACATTTAGGCCAATCCAAGAAGAATCATATGCCTGCGGGCAAATGGCTCAACTCTTTGAGAAATGGAAATTAGTACGGAGACCTCACTGTTTCATGAGTCACTGCAAGTACTCAAGTTACAGATATGTCGTTAAGGCCTACCAGGGCCACAACGCACAAGTACCTCATCTGATACTTGGTGTCTCGGACACCTTAAGGGAAGTAAGGCGCCCAAGATGAAAAATGGGAGACTCGCCATCTCTCGAAACACGGAGTACAGTATAGCTCCCCCTGAATCAGCGTTGCAGCGTTGGTAGCAGGTGCACAGTAAGTGTGCGTAAAAGTATCATGCTGGCTCGGGTGCAGAAGCACCGCCCCGCAAGGTCGCCATGAGACGTCAACCTTGGCCACCCAGAGACAAAACGCGGTTAACTTAGATCCCTGTGCAGATCGGATAATCTGTCCTAACGCAGCGCTAGGTAATGCGCTGCAATGAAATCGCTAGGCCCCTTCAAGGAGGTGCATCATGCGCGATATGGGGCCAGATGACGAGGGCCTCGGTAATCAATCTCGTCAAAACCCAACGCTCGCAGTCACACGACTGGTAAGCGAGCATGGCATTTGCCAAACAATCAGGCCTCTAACCTCACGGAGGTAACATGGGCCACATTCTCAAGGAGGGCTTCGTCTGACTCCCTCCTCGTAAGAAGCGCGTACGACACTCGTCTACGCGCTTCATGCTTTTCCAAGAAAAAAACAGCTTGATTAGAGCTGTGTTTTAATTATCTCTAAATATTTTATCCTGTCTAAATATTTCTATCTGAGCTTCATGTCCGTGAAAAAGATTCTTAGGTAATAAATCAACATCAAACCACTCCCAACATTCACACCGATCTGGCTCCATAACACCAACCTCCCCAGAAATATTGTTCGCCAAAAATCCTGTCTGAATGTAATGCTGCCCCCTACTACGATCATTAACAATATTCACAAATGTCAACGAATCTGCCTGAAGCCCCGTCTCTTCCATCAGTTCACGCAAACCCGCACTTTCCATCGATTCACCATGCTCTAAGTGACCACCAGGTAAACCCCACGATCCCTCACCTGAACAATGCTTTCGTTGTCCTAAAAGCAACTTACCATCACGCATCACAAAAACGTTCACTCCAACACAATACATTGGACGCTCTGCACTCATAGCTAGAGCTGTTTCAAAATGTTTTTCAAAAACTTACACGCCTCATCAAAATCTTCGTACTCGGCATGATAAACCACGGTGGGGATACTTTTCACAAATCGCCCGACGTCACTTCCCTTTTTTGACAATAATATTATCGACTTACCAAGTTTATATGCACTCATGAGCTCCATTCCTACACCGTGTGATGGATGTGTAACCTCAGCTACAAATGCATCACGCTTGGCAATCTCACCCTCCCCCACATCAAAAACACTCTTCACGTCCTGACCCTCACTCTTTTCAATATCAGAATGAATATGTGGTACAAAACTTTCAAGCCCCATCTCTCGCGCAGTCTCATCAAATCGTTCGTACAAGCGTAAATATTCATATCGATCTTTCTGAGGTAAACTTGAAATAGTTCCTGCGATATACACCGATTTCGATGAAGGTGTTAAAAATGCTGAATAAACTTTATCGCGTGCAAATCGAATATGAGCGTCATCGGTAACATACACATCTCGAATTCCTGCATCAAGCAACTTCTTCCAACACGGCTCACACGCCCACCAATGTCCGTACATATATAAATCAGCACCCTCTGTATCCGCTCCAGCTTCACAAGCCTGATCTACACACATCTGCTCAGAATGTCCTTGATTTAAATGCAATGAACATAATTCATATTGCGTTCCTGTTGGAACGTCTAAGACAAGGCGTGGACAAATATGCACCTGCCTGCCACGATTAAAACCATTTCCAGCGCTTGCGATAATCTTGCCATCCTTAACTAATACAGACCCGACCGGATAGCTTGGGTCTCCACTAAATTCCTCTTGAGCCTTACGAGCCTCAATCATCATCGGATGATCATGGGCAACATATTTCAAAACTCTACCTTCTGGTAAGTATGGATATTCAATTTGTGGGGCCTCTAAATTCATATAATTATATTTCTTGTCATTCCTGCGAAACCCGTCAGACGGGTCGAAAGCAGGAATCTATCAACTATCGAATTCGATAAACGATAGATCCCGGCTCGGGGGCCGGGATGACACTACTGTGTCATTTTATAATGCAATAAAACTGACTGCTCGCCAATCTTCTCCGCTGATTGAAGGTCAAGGATCAACTGAGGTACACCGTCAACCAATGGAATACCCGATCCAAACAACAACGATTCAACCGTAAGATACAAATCCGTCACCAACCCTTCTTTCAAAAACAATGAGTAGATAGATGTTCCACCACCAATTACCACAGAATCATAACCACGCTCTTTTAGTTCATCGATGAGTTCACGCGGAGATTTAGATGTGTACTCAAGCTCACCTTGAACATTCTTCGAAGCATCTGCCTCGCGCGTCATAATCATGTTCAGCCGATTTGGAAGTGGACGTCCGATTGTGTCATAAGTCTTACGACCCATAATCAAAGCACCAACCTCTTTTGTTTTGGAAACAAAAAAACGCTTGTCTTCTTTGCTAGTCCAGTCAGCCAAATGATCCGCTGACTTTGCAATCCGACCGTCAGCACTGACTGCTGCTAATAATAATACGTTCATATTACTTAGTGCTATGTTCTCCCACAATGATATTCATCTTCTTTAATTTCTTCATAGGTTTATACTGAGCCTTTAGAGAATCCGTTATTTCATGAACTAAACTAACATCTCTTTGAAGCGCTCTTTGAAAAGACCTCTCGGGCAATTGTAACACAATCTCATCATGCATATGTGGCATGCGCTCAAGCATGGTGTGCGCCTGCTCATAATGATTTCCGTAGATGTGTGCATGAGAAATAGAAACAATATACCGCCCAACCTCCATACCAATCTCTTGCGCAAGCATGGCCTGCAAGAGCGCGAAACCAGCAGTATCATGCGGGTTTCCAAGCATCATATCATTGGACCTGACACCCAGATGAAAGTTCAACTTGTTTCCAATGGTATTAACACTGAAAGTAAAAGGACACGGTACATTTTTCTTTTTTGGAGACAAAAGCCCATCATCTGCTGGATCCCACATAATAACTACTGCTTGCCGAGAAGTCGGCTCTCGCTTTAGATGCTCAACAAGGTCCAACAACTGATCGCGACCAAAATGATGGCGCCACCTGTAGCCATAAGCTGCTGCCATCGTATTATCCTCTTCTGCAAAAGCATCCCAAATCTTCGTAAACTCCTGCATGAACGATATATCCTTTTCTCCCGTGATCATCCAAACAACTTCGGAAACAAAAATCTGAATCGGAATTCTGCGCAGAGTTAAAAGCGGAAAACCTTTACTTGGGTTTAACTCATAGGTAATTCCTGGAAACGCTTTAGTATCAATCTGGGAGCGCTCAGAAAATATGTCATAGCCCTCAAGCATGATCTGGGCAATAGCATCTCGAAAAGCTTTATCAAACTCTGTCATACTCCGACTTTAACAGAACTAGAAAAGTGCTCAAGAGCAAGGTGTGGACATCTAGTCTAAGTTCGCAAAAAAATGAGACAAAGCCTGGCTTTGTAAAGTCAGGCTTTGAATTCATCCCCTTTATCCCTTCACTCTACTCAACCCCTCTGATAACATGGCCTCATATGAAAATAGAATTCAAACGAAACCATCCATTGGCCCAGATCCCGGAATACAAAACTTCTGGTGCTGCCGCCTTTGATATTGCGATCGTGGAAGATGCGATGATTGAGGCTCGATCAATAACAAAAATCAGAACTGGATTGGTAATCAATGTCCCGGATGATCACGCTCTCTTAATCATTTCACGATCGTCCAACCCGTTTAAAAAAGGGATCGACTTAGCAAACAGTGTTGGCGTAATCGACTCTGATTATTGTGGCCCGAATGATGAGTTGGCATTGCTCGTTAAAAATATAACCGATGAGCCTATCGAGCTAAAAGCAGGAGATCGAGTCGCTCAAGGGCTATTCACTCCTGTTACCCGTCCAGAGTTCCAGGAGGTCGATGAAATGATCGCAAAAGATCGTGGTGGATTCGGTACAACTGGACAATAATTTTCATTAACAAGCAACGTTCTGAAAGGAGCGTTGTTTTGCTATACTGTAAATACTTTATGCGCAATGACACTGGTCAATTTATAGTAATCGATGGAGTGGCAGGTAGTGGAAAATCCACGCTTATTCGCGCTATAAAAGCCAAACTAGAAGAAAAAGGGTTGAAAATATTTGATTTGAATGATTGGACGCGGGAGAATGATAAACCACCAAAATTCAAAGACATTGCAGACTACGACGTTTATTTCACATTTGAACCAACGAAGTATTGGGTAGGTGCAGCGATACGGCACGAACTTTCCTATTCCGGTGCTAGCGGTGATATTGTCGCGCAAGCGTTCTCGCTCGATCGACACATTCAATACGTACGTCTTATCGCTCCAGCGCTTGCCGCTGGTAAAATCATCATCCAAGACAGATCAGTATCGTCCTCGATCGTCTACCAGCCGATTATGAAAGAAGCACCATCGCTTGAAGATCTAATAGCGCTACCAGGAAACGCCCTAGCGCTCACCTACCCACCTGACCACCTGATCCTTACGCACATTGATCCTGAAAAACTGCAGACTAGACTCGACACCAGAGACGATGATTCAAAAGGTGTGTTTGAGAATATCGACTATCTAAAAAAAGTTGATCAACGCTTCCGCTCAGAATGGTTCTCACAACTCTTCACTTCCCGCGGAACCTGTGTGCATGACTTTAGCACCGATCAACCAAAGGCACAGATGGAAGAACATATTACAAAAATAATAACTTCGATTTTAAACAAAAACTATGGGTAAACTAATTTCAATCGGACAGATCATTGACCGAAGCTGGGATCACTACAGCGCATTTTTTAAGCCACTGATGAAAATCTCACTATGGGCACTCATCATTCCTGTACTCGTCTTGCTACGAATCTTGATTGTCCCGAGTGGTGAAATCATGTCACTCGCCTCTCTATTCAATGGCCAAGGTGATGCAATGCTGGTTATCGGCTTAATTCTTGGGGTACTAATTTCATTAATTGCCGTACCTGTTTTAACAATTTGGATTTATATAAACTTAGTTAAAGCAGTCGAATCTCAAGATAAGAAAAAGCCAACTTCACTCAAGGCATTGCGCAAATACGGTTGGACGAACTTTTTCTCATACTTTTGGGTGGCGATCTTGAAGTCAGTACTTACCGCACTTCCCCTACTATTACTTGTTCCCGGAATGATCTTAATTTTTACAAACATTTATTACAACGGCGGAAGCTTTTGGGGGGCATTTAGCAACCTAACCATGCTCATTGGCGTTGTGGCGGCTCTGGTTCTACTAATCTTACTTGGGATAAAATTGGGATTCTCAGCCTTTGAAAGACTGATCGCTGAAAAGAAAGGGATGTCAGCTGTGAAGGGATCGTACCAATTAGTTACTGGGCGATTCTGGGCAACACTCTGGAGACTGCTCATATCAAAAATAGTATTTGGCATTGGGGTAGCTCTTTTGCATGTCATTATCGCTTTGATAATTTTGGGCATCGAGTATGCATTCTTCCCGCTAAGCGAAACTCAGGAAGCGGCCAGCGCAATCTTTTCACTATTTTTGGGAACCGGCGTATTAGTGCTATCTACTCCGATATTTGTCATTGTTGATTACATAATCTATGACAATCTCCTCAAAACAAAATAAGAACATGAAATCTATTATTGAATTAGTCAAAACCACATGGGAACTATATCGTTCCCATGTAGGTCTTTTTATTGGCTACAGTGCCTGGCTATTAATTCCGATGATAATCAATGTGCTGCTGACCATAACCTTTGGCTCAGATTATGCAGACATTATAACAACGGTAGTTCTGACGCTTGATCTATTGATGGTGATTTGGGTAATGGCATCCATCATCCAAGTCACCGCGCTAGTGCAAGCAAATAAACGAATTGATGCTCGTAAAATTAGCTCGTATTCGTGGGGTGTGTCTGTATCCCTACTACTACTTAGCATAATACTTTCGATAATCACGGGACTAGGACTCTTACTGCTGATTGTCCCTGGTGTTGCATTTACTGTCTATGCCACTTTTTCATCGGTGATACTAGTACTAGAGCGGAAAAGTATCAAAGAAGCGATACGGGCGAGTTTTGAGCTTGTGAAGGGACGATTCTGGAAGATACTAGGCAGGCTCTTTGCGGGTAATATAATAATTTTCATACCATACGCTGCAGCGATGCTTATCATCGCAGGACTACTATTAATGCTAAGCGGGGGAAGCGTAGATGCTCTCATAAGCAATCCAGCAACTCTAATGGAACAAATTATGCTTCGCGTAATTGATGTATTCTTCATTCCAGTATTCATAATTTTTGGTGTTACTTTTTACAAAAATGCCAAAGAAACACGATCATAGACGCTGATGCTCCTATGTGATAATATCGCCTCGTATGAACTTACAACCAGTAATTGGACTAGAAACTCACGTACAATTAAAAACAAACACAAAGATGTTTTGTGCTTGTTCAGCGCGTGGCCAAGATGAAGCACCAAACACGCACGTGTGTCCGGTTTGCCTAGGTCACCCAGGAGTTTTGCCTGTGCCAAATGAACAAGCTGTAAGGTGGGCCATCCTTGTTGGACTAGCACTTCGCGGAACAATTGCAACACGATCTAAATTTGATCGCAAAAACTATTTCTACCCTGACCTTCCCAAGGCTTATCAGATTTCTCAGTTCGACCTGCCTGTCATGGAAAATGGTGAGGTTGAAATTGAAATACCAGGGCGAGAAGGATCAAGCATTGTACGGCTTGAAAGACTTCACTTAGAAGAAGACGCCGCCAAGAACATTCACGGCGATGACGGAAAAACATATGTCGACTTTAATCGCGGTGGAACTCCGCTATGCGAAATCGTAACTCGACCCGACATTCACAGCGCTGAGGAAGCAAAGGCATACACCCAAGAGATACGTCTTCTTGTAAGAAGTCTGCAAGTTTCCAATGGTGATATGGAAAAAGGTCAGCTTAGATGCGACGTAAACATTTCGATGCGCGAGGTTGATGATAACGGCGAGCCGCTTGACGACATACTGCATCCTAAAACTGAAATCAAAAACGTAAACTCATTTAAAGCAATTGGTCGCGTTATTGAACACGAAATTCAACGTCAAACTAAACTTTGGAAAATGGGAACTCCACCATCACAAACCACAACTCGTGGTTGGAATGATGTGAAGCAGATGACCTACGAACAACGAATAAAAGAGGGCTTTGCTGACTACCGATACTTCCCCGAGCCAGATATACCACCACTTGATCTGACCGAAATGACTGAGGAGATTAGGCGGACCATTCCTGAACTTCCATGGGATCGCAAAAAGCGCTTTGCAACAGAGTATGGCTTCAAAAAAGAAGACATTAAGCAGATGATCGATGATCCAGCACTTGCTGACTACACAGAAAACGCCATGAGTGAGCTTGCGTCGTGGTTGCAATCACGTGAAGATGTTAACGAAGACAATGTCCTTGAACATCGAAAGAAGCTCAATAAGCTATTTTCTAGTTGGTTGCTCAACAAGCTCATGGGGCTTTTAACTGAACGAAAGATCGATATTCGTACAATGAAAGTAACTACTGAAAACTTTGCTGAATTCATCGTAATGCTTGCCGAGGGCAAGGTTACTGGAACTAAAGGGCTTGAGGTGCTCGGTGCGATGCTCGACTCAGGAGCTGACCCAGAACACGTCGTAGAGGATCTTGGGGCATCACGCATGGACGACATGGACGCATTGCTATCAATCGTCGATACAGTAATCGAAGAGAACCCAGCCGAGGCTGAACGATTCCGAAACGGAGAACAAAAACTAATGCAATTCTTCCTCGGACAAATCATGAAAATCACAAAAGGCAACGCCGACCCCGCCACAAGCGCAAAAGTTTTGAAAGATAAATTGAAGTAATAGTACGCAGTGCTCAGTTCGCAGTACGCAGAATAAAAAATCAGCCCTCTTCACCCACCATATCGAGTGCACGAGATATCTTCTAGAAGATCCCTCACTGCGTTCGGGATGGAATGTGTGACGGGCTGTTTTTTATTTAAGAAACTTTTCGATCAATTCGATCGCCTCCTCAGGCTTTTCGATCCAATGAATTCGCTTGTCGCGTTTGAACCAGGTCATTTGGCGTTTTGCGTAGTGACGTGAATCGCGTTTGTGATTTTCAACTGCTTCATCGAGCGAAACTTTACCATTTAAATATTCACAGATCTGCCGATAGCCGATTCCGGTCATTGATTTAATCTCGCAGCCATATTCATCATTGAGCTTTCGAACCTCGTCAACCAAACCTTCATCAACCATTTCATCAATTCGTTTGTTTATACGACTGTAGAGAACTTCGCGCTCTCTAGTTATACCAATCTGCAAAGCATCAAACTTTGGTTCCCCCGCTGTACCACCATCGAAGTCAAAATTATCAACAAGCCCAGAAACATACAATCCAGTCCCTCCAGCAATGATCGGCAACTTACCTCTCGATATAATCTCTTCAATCTTCATCTCTGCAAACTCCTTAAAATCAAATGCTTGAAAATGCTCATCAGGATTAACAATATCAAATCCGTGATGAACGATCCCTTCAACGAGATACTGCCTACTGCCTTCTGCATTCTGCATACTGTCCCTCCCCGGCTTCGCTGTTCCAATTCCCATGCCTCGATATATGGCTCGTGAGTCTGCTGAGATAATCTCACCATTAAACTGCTTTGCGACCGAAATTGAGAGCGAGGTCTTCCCGCTTGCTGTTGGTCCAACTATAACTATTATCTTTGGCTTGTGCATGGGCTTATACTAGCCAAAAAATGTGTTTTAATCAACCCTATGGATAACTACTTTGACGCCTTAGTACCACCAAGGTAAGCTGAAGTTAGGAGGAACATTATTCTTTACGTTTTTATATATGTCATGGTTTAACAAACTTTTCGGCAAGTGCTGCGATGATAGCGGATCTTGCTGTGGTGATGAGAAGCAAGAAATGGACCCAGCTACTGATTCTACAACTGAACCTGAGACTCCAGAGGTACCTGTTGTAGGAGAGGACACTCCAACAGTAGAATAGTTCAATAAAAAAACTCAGTTCAATCGAACTGAGTTTTTTGTTTTATCTTATTGTGAAAGCTCGCTTCTCCTCTTCATCACCCTATCCATAAGATCGATATCATCGGCTTCGTCAACATCACCTCCTTGCGTAAACCTCGGGAAGAACGTTGCTTCGATGTCTATGATGTATTGGCTCCAATCATCGCCGTAGAGTGTGTTTGCGACCTCTTCTGAGGCTATCCAGCGGATAGTGGTTCCGTCTGAGTCTATTGCATATACCTTAGGGTCAGATTGGATCTTAATGAGTACAACTCCTGGATTGGGTAGCATTGGATATCCTAGAGTTATTGTTGTAAGTGTTGCATCCGTAACCGTCTTTACGTTGTCGAAATTATCTTGGTATGTAAAGAATGTCTGTGCGTCCATGAAAGGACGTCGAACTATCTCGTTTGTTTCTGTGTCAGTGTCGAGATAGTAGACAGTGCTGAAGTAAGATGATCGGATGTAATCTCCTACCTCTGTCACTGAGATGTCCTCGACTTCTCCTGTCACTGGTGAATAGCCTTGCTCGCCTGTGGTTGGCTCTGTGACCTCTGAGGTTGGGTCTTCGATCGTATCATCCTCTGTGCCGTCGTCCGCACCGTTGAGGGCGCAACTCTCGGTCTCGAAGGTGGCAGTGATCTCAGCTAAGTCCGTTCCTTCTATCTTAAACTGCAATGTTGAGCCTACGATGTCTGTTGGGATTGTCCAAGTGTAGTTTTCTGTGTTGGTTATTGGACCTTCAATGAGCGTGTAAGAATCTCCATCGTCTGTCGAATAGTATAAGTTGACGAGATTCACGCTTGAGTTTGAAGCCCATGCAAGGGCGATGTTCTCTCCAGGGTTGAAACCTTCTTCGCATGTTCCAGATGCACTTGAGGACTCTGAGATTGAATCTACTGGATTGTCCTCTGAGCCTGAACCAATGGATGGGTCTGGGGCAGATGAAGAGACAGATACTCCTCCAGCGGACGCTATGGAGAATGTTGCGGGGTTGGTTACTCCAGAGACTGTACCTGCAAGAGCATTCGCTGCGACGTCGGGTGCTGCTGTTACTTCAAAAATGTAATCAGTGGAACCCTGGAATTGGTCATGAGAAATAGTAAGAGTTGTATCACTCACTGTCCATGCTTCAGATGCTCCGCCAGGGTCAGCTGTAATTGTATAGGTAGTTGAGCCTGTATTCATTGCTTCTGAAAATACTACAACGATATCTTCTGAGGCCGAAACACTTGTCTCGGCGTCAGCTGGTGCTATCGAGGTAATAACAGGCTGGGCCTCGTCTCCATAGCTTCCAGGAGAGATGTGTGTAAGCTCACCTGTGTCTGTGTTTGTATTTGTTCCGTCTGTGATTGAGAAAGACTTTTGTGGACGAATCTCGAAGGTGCCGGAATCATCCTTAGTATCTACCACGGTCGCTTCGGTAGCCAAAGGAATCTGAATGGTCCAGTCTGGAGACATGAAGAGATCATTTGTTTCACTATTAAACGCCGCTCCTGTGAAATCTCCTACAGCATAAACGAGTAGATCATTTTGAGATATGCTTGACGCTGCGTCAAGGGATTCTGAAAAGTTTAATGTAACCACATCTATCTTTCCATCGGCATCTTGGTCTCTGTACTTGATTGCACTAATGCGAGGCTTAGCTCCGTCTGTTGATGCTTTTGAGCCTGACGTTGTTGAGTTTGCTGAAGTGTCGTCAATAGAGCCGGCGATGGTTACTGTTGGAACGACTTCTGTGTCACCATCGTTGCTCTTTTCTGTAACAACAATTGTAATTTGTGAATCTGCCGTACGCGAGGCTGAGGCCACCGTATAACTATCTGACAATGTAAAGTCAGCACCGGCGACTGTGCCGCCTGTTACGTCTTCTGAGAGTGTTAGGACAATAGTATCTATCTGACCGTCTGCGTCTGCGTCATTTGTTACGGCTGTTGAGATTGATGGGCCGTATATATCAGCGGTTGAAAGGGTTCCCGTTGAACCTGCTACTGCTGTGCCTGTAGCTGCACCACCAGCCGCCACGCCACCTGCCGAGAGTCCAGCTACGAGAGAGTCTGCATCCGCTCCATATCCTACACGAACACGTCCTCCTCCACCTCCACCTCCATCTGTGACATTGTCATTAGCACCAGCACCACCATCTGCAGAAAATGTTCCTGTTGCGCCACCACCTTCGATAACTGAACCAGCCGTTACATAAATAGATCCTCCAGATCCTCCACCTGCAGCCTTATCACCAGTATCAACCACGCCACCATCCCCACCATCTGCCGTAATAGATCCATTGTGTGTGAAACTTCCCGAAACATCCAACCTAACAAGTCCTCCTCCAGAACCTCCCAATGCCGCTGCAGTTACATTTCCTCCAGAAGATCCAAGTAATACAGGTGCTGTATTAGATCCATAAGTAGCTCCAGCCCCGCTTGTAGTCGATCCGGCACCACCGGTTCCTCCATGACCAGCACCTTCGACTCCTTTACTAGTAGCGTTAAAACCGGCACCATATCCAGCTGTGCTTAGTGTACAAACATTTGATCCATCTGGACCATAACCATTATAAGTCCCAGCACTTACACAACCTCTTTCATTTGCATTAATAGTTGAACTAGCATCAATGGAAAGAGTAGTCATGTTCGTCCATTGAACATTTGAATTTATTGTAGAGCTTGCAAGCGTAACTGGCACAGCGTCATTCATTGTCCAAATATCTGGGGACTCCCCCTGCAGCTGTAGCATTCATTGTATAAGTAAGACTGCTCAAAGTAACACTAGTACCTGCAGCGGTGTCAAAACCTGTGACAGATGCGTGTGTACAGTCTAAAGTACCTGCAAGAGTAAGGGCTCCTGAGACTGTAATCGAAGGTGTTGCATCTGAAGCACCATCGCAGTATTGACCCGTAGCAGATGAATCCACGGTCCAAGTCGTCTCACTAAAATCTGAATCATACGTAAACCCATGATAGATAGTTACTGCACTTGCAGTTGTATCTTTTACATAAACAGTTCCAAGGTCACCAGCTACCGCTGTACCTGTAGCTGTTCCACCCGTTACAGTAAAATCTTCACTTCCCAATCCAGAAAAAGTACTGGATCCATAGTTAAGTGAAACACGTCCTCCTCCACCTCCACCACCATCTTGAGCATCATCATTAGCACCAGCGCCACCATCTGCAGAGAATGTTCCTGTACTACCAGCAAATGCCCCCACAACAGTCACATAAATAGATCCTCCAGATCCTCCACCTGCAGCCTTATCTCCAACATCAACCACGCCACCATCTCCGCCATCTGCCGTAATAGATCCGTTGTGTGTGAAACTTCCTGAAACATCTAGCCTGACAAGTCCTCCTCCAGAGCCTCCCAATGCCGCTGAAGTTACATTTCCTCCAGAAGAGCCGAATAATATAGGTGCTGTATTAGATCCATAATACGCTCCAGTCCCGTTTGCACTCGATCCAGCACCACCAGCTCCTCCATGACCAGCACCTGCAACTCCTTTACCAGTAGAGTTAAAACCGGGACCATAGCCAGTTGCACCCAATGTACAAACATTTGATCCATTTGGACCATAGCCATTATAAGTCCCAGCACCTACACACCCCTTACTATCTGCACTAATCCCGTTACCGGCATAAATTGTAAAATTACCCGATGTAGATATAAGCACCCCCTGCATATCGAAACCTCCAGTGGGATCGTTGTCCCAACCTGCTGCAGCGTGAGTTAGGAATGCATAGTCAAATCCATCTGCTAGGCCGTTACCGATTGTAACTGACGCTACATCTATTTCTTTATCTAAAACACAGTACCCATCATTGTTTCCATTTAGGAAAGTTACGTTGTCCGATGTTGTCCAGGATCCTTCATCAAGCTCGGAACCACCTGGTGCATCTGTTGGCACAACCGGAGAAGCTGCCGTACCATCACAGTATGCGGTTATGGTTGCAGCTTGTGCCTCTGGAACATGCACCATAAAGGTGAATGGAACCAAAACCATTGCAATGATTGAAACATTACAAAGCAATAAGGCAAGTGATCTTGTCTTCATATTTTTCATGTTTGAATTGTGGTTATATTATATCATCGCAGAGTGCTAAAAAACAACCATGGGGATAGAAAAACCCCTGCCAGAACTTCCATCTCGACGTCCAGTTGTTAGATCCTGAGCTTGTCGATGGGGAGAGATCTTTTCGAACTGAGCAGATCTCTCGTCGTACACTCCTCGAGATGGAAGAGAGTGATGGATACAAAAACCCCTCGATTGCTCGAGGGGATTTCAATGTCAACTATTCGACTTCGGGCAAATCTACTTGTGGTATTTTTGAGCATTTCAAGACCTCATCTACGAATACATCTTGAGCAATACCTAGGTCCTTCTCGTCTCCAAACACATTCACCACAAAGCTACCTCCCTGCTCTTCCTTTTCTCCAATGACTACAGTCCACGGCACCTTCTCCATTGCTGCTTTGCGAATCTTTTTACCGACTCCCTCAGCGCTAGCGTCAATCATCACGCGTACATCAACTTCCTTAAGCTGGCGCTCAATCTCGCTTGCGTACTTAACAAAGTCATCACTAACTGGCACCAATCGAACTTGCTCTGGCATTGCCCACATTGGTAACGACCCGGCAGTGTGTTCGATTAGCACTGCAGCAAATCTCTCGATCGCTCCCATGATCGCAGCGTGCACCATAACAACAGGCTCCTCTGCTCCATCTTCGTTAATACACTTCAGACCAAACCTCTCTGGCATATGCCGATCAACCTGGATTGTTGCTACCTGCCACTCACGACCGATCGCATCTTTAGCGATGAAGTCTACCTTTGGACCATAGAAGGCAGCCTCACCTACTCCATACTCATAATCCTTAGTACCACGTTCATCCATCCAAGTTTTAAGAATCTCGACATTATTATCCCACTGCTCTACTGAACCCAAGTAAGCTTTCATGTTTTCTGGATCGTGAGCAGAGAGACGAATACGAAGATCAAAACCGAACTGTCCATAAAATGCTTCAACGATATTCCAAATTTTAAACGCCTCAGTGCGAACCTGTGACTCTCTGCAAAATACATGTGCATCATCTTGTGTGATACTCCGAACTCGAGATAAACCTGACAGCTCACCTGTCTGCTCGTCACGATAAACCATCGTTGTCTCTGCATAGCGCTGTGGTAAATCGCGATAACTACGTTGTTGAGCGGCAAAAATCTGAGTGTGATGCGGGCAGTTCATTGGCTTCATTGCAAACTCATGACCTTCACGGGTAACAATCTTGAAAAGATCGTCTTTAAATTTCTCCCAATGCCCACTAGTTTCGTACAAATCTTTTTTAGTAATATGTGGAATGGTAACCTCCTCATATCCATACTGTTTTCTGAGGCTCCATACAAAATCATTAAGTGCATTTCGCACAATAGTTCCTCTTGGAGTCCAAAGTGGCAGACCAGGACCTACGAGCTCTGAAAATGTGACCAAATCCAAATCCTTAATTATTTTTCTATGATCACGCTTCTTCGCTTCCTCAATCATTGCCTGGTATTCACTAAGCTCCTCCTTGGTTGTAAAGCACACTCCATAAATACGCTGCATCTGTGCTTTACTATCATCACCGCGCCAATAAGCACCTGCTACCTTGATAAGCTTAAAGACTCCCGTCTCACCAATGTGATCAACATGCGGACCACGACACAAATCAGCAAACTCACCAGTGTGATAAATCGACACTTGATCAGGGTTCTCAAGGTCAACCTCATCTGATAAGTCCTCACCCACTTTTGTAGTTCCACGTTCTTTAAGATCTTTAAGAAGCTCAACTTTAAAATCTTGATCCTTATCTTGGAAAAACTTAACAGCATCATCAAGCGACATTTCCTCACGCACCATCTCCAACTTATGGTTGGTGAGTTTTTTCATCGTTTTCTCGATCGACTTCAAGTCAGATTCAGAAATCGTCTGAGGTAATGAAATATCATAATAAAATCCGTTATCCACCGCGGGACCAACTCCAAACTTTGCGTCTGGATACATTTTTTGCACAGCCGCAGCAAGCAAATGCGCACAACTATGTCTCATTTTTTGTAGTTCTTCTTTGTTCATAGGATGTTTAAATTGTCTAAAATGCTTAAAGTGTTTATTTCGAAATAAACAACTTAAACATTTTCAACAAGCAAAGGCAACGCCGAGTGATTGGACAAATAAATAACCGAGCCTGATCCATATAGACCAGCCCCGGGGCTCCGATCAAACGATCGAAACGGTTCCACCCGAGCTTGCTACTTAACCAGTCTCGATTAAGAGCATCTCTTTTCTCTACAGAAGCGCTGTAGAACCACAGCTCAAAGGTTAGTGAAGCCTCTTCATTGCGTAGATATATAGTACACCAAAAGGTTCAAAGTGTTCAAGTTGCTCATCTAAATCACAAAGCCTGACCTTGTAAAGCCAGGCTTTAAATTACACAAAATCTTTACTCGTCTCCCATGTCAAAGCCTGCACCTTCAAAAAGGCCCATAGCTTCATTATCTAACGCTGAAAGTTTATCAATACTATCAAGTGCTTGACGGACCAACTTTTCATTTTCTGGATCACTGAAACTTTCAAGAGCAGCTGTCATTTCGCACAATCCCATAATAGCCTCTGATATGTCTGTACTGAGCCCAATTATCGCTCTGTCTCTTACCTCTGGTGTCATTTCTTTAAATTTATCCAACACGACAGTGGTGTCTCCACTGTAAACTGCCTCAACCTGATCTCTAGTGAGCGAACCAACTTCGGGAGTCGCATCCCACATACCACCACCGCTAGATTCCACTCTAGGTTCATAACTCGTTCGAACATCTCCTGTTCCCATACAAAATTTATTACTAATTAATCAATTATAATCTTAATATGATCCTTGAGCGTTGGCACACGCTTCAACCAGAACGGAGTGAATGCTACCGATACGTCCTCAATGAGCTCTGAGGCCTGCAAAATTGTTATTACCTCGCTTGGCGATCGGCCTACCAGTCGATCTTTATCGAGCACATCACTCGATGATGATATAACTGCAGTTCCATCAATATATACGTTCAACGTTGCCTCTTCACTCTCTATGTCAGCTGAACGGATTTCGACCTGAGCTCCGTCTTCGCTAACTTGCGCTAAGTCATAATTTTCAGAAATTCTTGATTGTAAATCGGCTACTGCATAATCCTGCAATGCCTCACCGCTGTAATATACGGCCGTCACGCTTAGTGTCAGCGAAGCGGTGAACGATCCTACTTCAACTCCAAGCTCCTGATCTACCACTCGCTCGATCTCTTCAATAAGATAAGTTACTCCGTCAAACTCATCTACGTCTACGAGCTCTGCAAGCTCTGTTTTCGCACCTTCCAATATCTCAGCCTCCAGCGTTGCAGCGGCATCCTCTAAATCAGAATCAGTTAGCACGCGCACGTACTTAACTCCGCCCGTCATTGAATCGATACTCACTGCGTAAATAACATCTTGCAATGACAGTGAAAGTCCCGGGATCGTGAACTGTGTTGGACCAACCTCGCCAGCCAACCCCGTCTCATCTGCGTGAACAATCGCATCAACCTGTCCGCCAGCTGGTACCGATATTGCCTCATCGAGCCTGAACAAAATACCTTCTTCTGAAAGTACTCGAGTTGTAGCTACTAATGCCTGATCATTTGAAGTCTCGTTTATTAAAGTTACAATCCCGCCAGCGCTACCCTCAACTGGATCAGCTCCCTCTTCTGGAAGATAGAACTCTTGAGCTTTCTGAAAATCTGCATTTAACACATATCCGCTAATCTGCCCTTCTTGCAAAGCCTCAGGAACTACTTCAACAGAAAAATTTGAGCTCGCTACTTGTGGAACTGGGGTGATTCTAATTGTTGCTGAAGATATTGAAAGATAGAGAACAAAAAGTAGCAAAATGAACGAAACGATCACAAATGCTATAGCAATCTTTTGATAAATCCTCAATGATCGTGAAAGTGGCTTTCCTGATGTTTTGGCAGTCATATGAATACTTTTATTGTTCAAGCCTCCTAGGTTGATATACACATTTTATCGCACATTGCCCGGACCGACAATCTCTGCAATCCGCTCAAGCAACTGTCTGTCCTTAGTTACTGAATATTCAGTTGAGACCTTTTTCACCTCGCTCCCTGACTCAACCAATAAGTAAACCTGCTCACGGCCAGGACTGTCTTTAAGTAATGCCCTAAGCTCAACGATCATATTGTGATCTGGGCTCTCAGGAACCGTGATATATACTCCGTTGTCCTCCTCTTCTTCTACGGACCCATTATTTTCTTTACCGTCCCACAACGATCCTTGCCTAAGGTGAACCACGACCTCGTCGAAATCCTTTTCGGTGAAGACATTAATCTTATCAGCTAACACCGAATACTCTTCTCGTTCATCCCAAATACGAATCGACACCTTTCCGTCAATCAACACCATCTTTCCCGCATCAAGCCAATGCGCGACTGTTTTATAAAGTTTAGGAAAAACTACAATATCGATAGGTCCGCTAGCATCTTCAAACCTCACAAATGCCATTGGCTCCTGTTTTTTCTTTGTTAAAATTTTGCGTACACCAACAATTACACCAGCCATGCGCACAAGATCGTCTTTTTGCTTGTCCGGTATCTGATTTGTCATCACCACCAAGTCACCAATCTTTTCCTTAATAATCTTTGCCGGATGATCTGAAATATAAATACCAAGCAACTCTCGTTCCCAGTCCAAAATCTGCTCCTTTGTCAGTGGTGGTGAAGGCCTAAGCGTAATCTTCTGCTCAGCAACATCTGGCGCAAAATCAAACATAGAAACCTGATTCTGCTCCTTGTCTCTTTGCGATTGCTTATTTAAAAGCAATAACTGATCCATATTCGACACCAACTGCCCACGGTCTGCAAAACGATCAAGCGCACCGGCTTTAATCAATGACTCCAACCCTTTTTTATTAAAATACTTAGAAGGAACGCGCGCAACAAAGTCAGCTAAGTCCTCATACTGACCGTTTTCCTTTCGCTCAAGCTGAATTGCTTTACCGATCTCGTATCCAAAATTTTTAATTGCAGCTAACCCCCAACGAATGTTTCCAGTTCCAGGCACAACCGCGAAACCAGGGTATGACTCATTAACGTCAGGTGCCAGCACCTCGATCCCCATTCGCTTACACTCCTCAACCTCAATAGTAATCCGCTCGATTGTACCAATATCCGAATTCATAACCGCAGCCATAAACTCAGACGGATAGCGCGCCTTCAAATAAGCTGTGCGATAAGCAATCATCGCGTAACATGCGGCGTGAGACTTGTTAAATCCATACGCGGCAAAGTCTTCTAGTTTTTGGAACACCTTCTCAGCAATCTTTTTTTGAACCCCCTTCTCTACAGCACCATCAATGAACTCAATCCGCATCTTGGCCATCAACTCTACGATCTTCTTTCCCATCGCCTTTCGCAATGTGTCAGCTTTTCCTCCAGTAAATCCCGCCATGTCTTTGGAGACTTGCATCACCTGCTCCTGATAAACCGGAATTCCATATGTCTCACGGAAAGCATTTTCCATGAGCGGATGCTCATACGTGATCTTTTCCTTACCGTGCTTTCTTTTAATAAAGCTTTCAATAAACTGCATCGGCCCAGGGCGATACAATGAAACCATCGCAATAATGTCCTCAAACTGAGTTGGTTGAAGATCACGAATGTAGCGCTTCATTCCATCTGACTCAAGCTGGAATACACCGGTCGTCTCACCGCGTCCTAAAAGCTCAAAGGTCTGCTCATCATCAAGCGGAACATTCTCAATATCGATATCCACATCGTGAACCGCCTTGATGATCTCGAGCGCGTCTTGAATAATGGTTAGGTTTGATAGCCCTAAGAAATCCATTTTCACCAAACCAGCAGCCTCGGCTGAGTCCAAAGAAAACTGAGATACATAAGCCATGTCCTCCTTTTGACCTTCCTTAAGCGCGATCCTCTCAACAAGCGGTACGTCTCCAATCACAATTCCACAGGCGTGTTGCGATGTGTGACGCGGATTACCCTCAACCTTCTTTGCTAAATCAATAACCTTGCGAGCCATTGGATTTGATTTAAGCAGATCCCGAAGCTCAGCATGCTCCACCTCAGCTACCTTCAACGGCGTGTGACGGCCCTGCACTGGCTCTGGGATGCACCGCGCGATCAAATCAGCCTCTTCATACTCAAGCCCCAAAACACGGGCCATATCACGCACTGCCAATCGCGGCATCATTGTTCCAAAAGTAATAATCCCAGCAACCTTATCTTCCCCGTACTTCTGCTTAACGTACTCCAAAACCTCACCACGTCGAGCATCAGCAAAGTCCATATCAACATCAGGCATGCTGATTCTATCTGGGTTTAGAAATCGCTCAAACAACAATCCATAACGCAATGGATCCAAATCGGTAATTCTCAGTCCATAAGAAATTATCGAACCCGCCGCCGAACCACGACCAGGACCAACCAAAATTCCCTGATCCTTTGCCCAAGTCACAAAGTCTTGCACGATAATAAAGTACGAAGCAAATCCCATCTTTTTAATCACTCCAAACTCATACTCAAACCGCTCCTTAATCTCTGGAGTTATTTCATCATAACGTTTCTTGATTCCCTCCCATGCCAACTCATGTAAATAATCTTCATCCGTCTTACCTTCGGGCATTGGGAAGATCGGCAAGTAGTTATTTCCAAGATCCATCTGAAAATCTACCTGATCGGCAATCTTTTTTGTATTCAAGAGCGCTTCGGGCACATCTTTAAAGTATTCGATTATCTCTTGCGGCTTACTCATGGAAAGATCAACGTCTTGCGTACTTGTTCGTCTAAAGTCTTCAAGCGTTCTTCCACGCTGAATACACATCTGCGCTTCATACCCATCTCGATCATCTGGGTCAAGATAAAAAATATTCTTAGTCGCAACCAACTGAGTGCCAGTTCGATCAGCAAGAGCCTTAATAAGATCATTGGTCTCCTCCTGCCGCGGAAAGTCTGGATGATGGATGAGCTCGAGATAAAAGTTCTCGACACCAAAAATATCCTGATATTTTTTAATTAAATCCTCAGCCTTTTTTTGATCTCCAAGCAAAAGTGCATGCGGGATCTCACCCTGAACTCCGCCTGAAAGCGCAATCAACCCTTCACAATGCTCTTTCAAAAACTCTTTATCGACTCGTGGCTTGTAGTAAAATCCCTCTATGTAGCCGAGGGTTGAGATTTTTAACAAGTTCTTATACCCAGCTTCGCTGTACGAAAGAAGTGTTAGCCGATATGGTCGATCATCAATCCTCGCCCGTTTGTCTGTCATCCGATTCTGCGCAACATAAATATCAAGCCCAATGATTGGCTTGATTTCTTCTTTCACGCAGGCCTTGTAGAACTCCACCGCGCCATAAAGCGCACCGTTATCAGTAAGTGCCAAAGCCTTTGCCCCCTGCTCTTTTGCACGCGCAACAAGCGCCTTAGGGCCCGGCAAGGCCTCTAAAATCGAATAGTGCGAATGCACATGCAGATGAACAAAATCCTCTGGCATCATAGTGCCTTGAATCTTATCAAAATAGCCCCCCTCTGTCATCCTGAGCGAGCGAAGCGAGTCGAAGGATCTACTCGTTCCCTCCCCCTTCCCAAGGGGGAGCTGGAGGGGGTTGCCGTTGACCTGATCTCAATTCTCTGCTTAAATAATCACGAACTTCAGCTCCTTCTACCACTCGAGGCACACCATGCTCTACGCCCTCCTTCTTCAGATCAGCCCTACCTTCGCAGCCATCACCGAAGCATTCGGAAACGAACCCGTCCTAGTCGAACCCCCGCCTGCATCGATTGACATGGGAATTTGGGAATTCACCAACATACTTGCAAATGAACCATTTGGTGCTGAGGTTGTGATTCTCGCCTGGGCCTTGATCGTCACGGTCCTCTCTCTGTTGACTGTCAACCTATTTGACAGTGAACAAATAAAAAAATACCGAGACCCCATGATGGTCGGTACACTCGCAATCCTATCAATATTCATCATCGCCTCCGTCTTCGCGATTTTAGCCCAACTCATTCAGTGATGAACCACATAGCTTCGATCCTTGACCTTCTCCCCCGCACCACGTGCGGGGCTTCTTGCACTTAAAAATACTTTCACTAAAGTACCGATCTCGACCTTAGTGAAAAATTACATATTTGATACGATCGACTCAGATATGTAACAACCTGACTTCACATAAGGTCCGGTCGGACCTTATGTGAAGTCGGAAACAAAAATCCCGAGCGTGAGGCTCGGGCTTTTGAATGCTAGGTTAGGCCGCTAGATCTTTTGGAACTTCTGGAGCCTCTGCGGAAGCCAAGTCACTATCGATTCGTGGCGTTGCAGCCATTAGATCTTCAACCGGATTCACACTAGCTGCCTCTTTACCTGCTCCGCTAGTGGTCTCAATAACATTATCATCAGGAAACGCACGACCTTCAATATTATCAAATATCGTCTCCAAATCAGTATTCTCCTGAGATAGAATCATCTCGCTACCATCATATAACTCATATGATACTTTGCCGCCCAATGAATCAACCTTGATCTCTGCTCGTAAATTTCCTTTTTCAATGTGAAAGTCTCCCCCCTTAACAACAACATCACCTTTTATACTCTCAGCAAAATCATAAAGCTTATTCGTAACTTCCCTTAACGGATCACCTTCTTTTCTTTCCATATAATTCAAATTTACTTCTTAATCTTATTAGAAACGTAGTTTTTCACGTGATCGGTCAAGCTAGCTAAGTGGCCGCTTCCGGTCTCAAACTTTGACTTCATACCGTTTAATGCTTGTTCCACTTTCTCAACTTGCCACTTTAATTCTGTCACAAGATCATTTAGATGTTTGAGTACTACAGCAAGCTGATAAATGAACCAACAAATGAATGCAGTGACCCACAGGGCACAGAACGCTAGTACGATATAAAGAATGTCAGTTGTTTCAAGCATAGAGGTTTGATTATGTTTTGATTATCTCACTTTTGCGTTCATTTGATCAACTAGGACTCGTTCAATCTTACCCACAACTGCATCTGCCTCTTCTGATGAAAGTGTCTTTTTGTCTGACCTTATGGAGAGTGATAGTGTAAGGCTCTTCTTACCTACCTCGATCTTATCTCCTTGATACACATCCTTGAGGTCAATTGCTCGAAGCAATTCGTCCATTCCAATGAGCTTATTTTTAATTTTATCGAATTCCATCTTAGCATCGATCTCTACTGCAATATCACGAATCATTGCCGGAAAGTCTGGACTTGGCTCATAACGGAGTTGTACCTTCATACTAGAAACAAGTTGCTCGAAATCAATATCAGTCAGAATCACTGGGCGCTCAATTCCAAAAGCCTGCTGGTATTGGCTCGCTACCTGTCCGATTGTACCAACGCGATTACCATTATATGAAATCGCAGCGGAGCGTGTTGGGTGCCAGTAAACATCATCTGTGGTTCTCTCCACTTTCAACTCCAACCCCATACTCTTTGCCCAAATCTCGAGTACTCCTTTTTGCCTGAGGAAAGCCTCTTGTACATCCTTAACTCCAAACCCACCAAAGACTAATCTAGACTTTTCTTCTGGTAGATCACCTTTGCGTGGCATATATACCTTCTGCAGCTCAAATACCTGCCCAGCTGGAGTTTCACCTTGGTTCATCTCAATGTCCTTGAGAACTGATGGAATCAACGACGTACGCATGTGCGTTAACTCGGAAGATAGTGGATTGTAAAGTTTGATCGCCTCCTCAGGATCAAGGTCATACCGCTCCAAATCGCCCGCTGAAACAAATGAGTATCCATAGAACTCAATGTAGCCATATGAGCTGAACACTTTTTTTGTTCGGTCTTCCCAAGCTAATTCTGGGTCTTCAAAAACTGTTGGTGGCGCCTGGTCTGGAAGCACTGTTGGTACATTGTGATATCCATACACGCGAGCAATCTCTTCTGTAAAATCAATCTCAGCTTCAATGTCATGATCACGCCAAAACGGAACAACCACATTGTACTCACCATCGACTCCATCGACTTTGAATCCAAGTCGAACAAGAATATCTATCATCTCTTCATCTGATAAATCAACTCCCATGATATCGCGTGTTTTTTGTGAGCGCCACGGGAACGCAAGACTCTTATAATCCTGCTCTTGAACATCGTAAACTGGACTTGCCACTTCTCCACCCGCAACCTCAAGCGTTAGCTCGACAGCGCGTGCAAGTGCAACCTCAGCCGACT
Organism: Candidatus Uhrbacteria bacterium; assembly: GCA_018673485.1. Taxonomy (GTDB): domain Bacteria; phylum Patescibacteriota; class Patescibacteriia; order UBA9934; family UBA9934; genus UBA9934. The sequence goes on along the minus strand of JABHCP010000015.1, from coordinate 21,608 downwards.
TAGTTGATAATCCTTTTTCAAAAAGTAACTGTGAGTCTGAATATAAATTCAAAGCACGTGACGTTCGCCTTACCGAAACCGGATCAAAGGTTGCCGCTTCAAAAACCACAGTCACTGTATCATCACGGGTTCCAGTTGGTGCTCCACCCATCACTCCAGCTACTGCAACCGGTTTTGTGCTGTCTGCAATAACAAGCTGATCAGCCTTTAAATCATATGTATTATCATCAAGCGCCTCAATCTTTTCTCCATCTCTCGCCTTTCGAACTACAATCGTTTCATCACCCAACTTCTCATAATCAAATGCATGTAATGGCTGCCCGTACTCATGCAGAATATAGTTTGTAATGTCGACAATGTTATTAATTGGTCTGTGACCAGAGAGCAAAATCTTATTCTGCAACCACAGTGGAGATGGTCCAACCTTAACTCCATCGATGACTACTGCCATATAACGCGGACATAGCTCTGGAGCGTCGACCTGAACCTTGAGCTCTTTTCCAGCCCCTCCCTTGATTAAAGCAGGCTCTTTAAATTCAAACTCACCTTCGGCCACTACTCCACCCTCGCGAGCCAAACCAACGATACTCATCGAATCAACTCGATTCGATGTCACTTCAATATCAAAAATTACGTCGTCAAGATCCATCGCTTCCACAAAAGAAGTTCCGGCAGATGCCTCGGTTATGTCAGATAAGTCCCAAATGCCGCCATCCAAGCATGGTGCTTTTTCAAACCCAAGCTCACTTGGAGCACAGATCATTCCAAAGCTTTCAACGCCACGGACCTTTGTGGGCTTAAGCTCGACCCAATCGCCTTCACCGTGCCAGAGAACCTTTGCGCCAGGAAGTGCAACGGCAACTTTCATGCCTGAACACAAATTTTGTCCACCACAAACAACCTCAACTTTCTTGTCTCCAATGTTAGTTATCGCAATTTTTAACCGATCGGCATCTGGATGATCTTTCAACTCTTCCACCACCCCGATCACCATATTCTCAAATCGATTCTTAAGATGCTCAATTGACTCCACAGACATGGACTTCAAGCTCATCTCACGAGCAAACTCTTCCGGAGTTATCTCGGTTTGCAAGTATTCTTTAATCCAGTTGTAACTAGCTAATATGTTCATAGTAATAATTTCTCAGAATGTAGAATGTAGAAAGTAGAATGTAGTTTAAAATGCTTTTGAGCAAATCTTATTAAGCATCTTCACAACCTCTTCCAATAAACTTTCTGCATTTTCACTTGTTCTATATTTCAATCTTTTTATAATTTCGATATGAGTCTCCAGTTCAGCGCCAGAAGCGTATGCGATATTCATGAATCGTAATGAATCTTTATTACTACTTCTTCGATGGCCTTCTGCAATATTTGATGGTATCGATACAGCTGCTCGTCTCATCTGCGATACAAGACCGTACCTCTCATCACTAGGCAGCTTAGCAGTTACTTCATAGATATCTTCAACCAAATCAATTGCCTTTTGCCAAACAATCAAATCCTTATGTGACTGCACTTGTTCCAATTTCATATCTGACTTATTTACTACAACTCAACACTACCTTCTACATTCTACCTTCTACTTCTAACTTCCTAGAATTGTTTAAGAAATCGAATATCATTTTTGTAAATTATCCGCAGATCACGAAGGTTCATGCCGGATTTCATAGACATGCAACGCTCAACTCCCCAACCGAATGCAAACCCGTTATATTCTTCAGGGTCCAAACCACCGGCTCTAATCACATTGGGATGAACCATTCCAGCACCACCGAGCTCGTGCCAACCCTCTTTACACATTCTGCATCTATTTCCCTCAAATTCTCCAGATCCGTGGCACGTATTGCAACTTATATCGAGCTCAAAACTTGGCTCAGTAAAAGGAAAATGATGTGGCCGCAAACGAACTTCCCTGTCAGGTCCAAAGAACCGCTTAACAAAGAAATCAAAAGTACCCTTGAGCTGCGCAAGTGTTACGTTTTTATCAATCATCAAACCTTCAAGCTGATGAAACATCGGCACATGAGTTACGTCTGCCTGACGCCGATATGTCTTATTGATACTCATCATTCGCAAAGGCATATACCCCTTTTCCATCTCACGCACCTGTCCGTTACTGGTATGTGGAGTGAGCACCATTTTTCCCTTCTCACCTTCCATAACCTTATCACCGTCGGCAATAAAGAATGTCTCCCATTCATCTCGTGCAGGATGCCCCTTTGGCATATTAAGAGCTTCAAAAGCATAATAATCCCAATCAACCTCCGGATGACGCACACGCACAAAGCCAAGTTGTTTAAAGATATCAACAAACTCTTCGATTGCTTGAGTGCTGAAATGTAAATGTCCTGGCTCTGGAGCAATTCCAGGTGCCGTAACATCGATCCACTCATCTTGCGCCTTGGCACCAGCAAGCTCATGTGCAAGCTCTGCTTGCTTGCGCTTAAATACAGATTCCAATTCAGCCTTTACTGTATTTGCAAACGCCCCGATATCCTTCTTTTCTTCCACTGATAAATCCTTGAGACCTTTAAGAATATCGCCAAGCTTACCTTTGCGACCGAGATACTCAACACGAAGCTCTTCCAGACCTTGATCGTCCTTAACGTTATCTAACGCAGCTAAAAAGCCTACTTTCAATTCCTCTAACTTTGGTTTCATATTTTCGATATTACTTGAATAATCCTAGCACATCCTTATAAGTAACGAATAGTATTAGCAGCATTAGCAATAAAAATCCGACATTATGTACCACTGCCTCAACTTTGGGACTAACTGGCTTACGGATAATCCCTTCGATAATTAAGAACATTATTCTACCGCCATCGAGTGCTGGAATAGGTAATATATTCAATATTGCTAGGTTAATCGAGAGTATTGCTGCAAACTGCAGAATATATACAAATCCCATCTGTGCAGCTTCACCTGTCATAACAGCAATCCCAACAGGACCTGAAACCTCTACACCCAACCCGTTACCCGAAACGAGATTCTTTGCCATACCATAAAATCCAGCACAAATCTGTTTTGTGTACCACGTGGTTGTTTCAACTCCACGCCACGGTAAGCTATACCAAGGATAGTGAACGATGCCTGTTTCATAAACCGCAACTCCCAGTCCGATGTCATCAATCTCTGCCACATAAGACGGCACCACAGTTATTTCGATAAGCTCACTAGATCGACCAACCTCAAATTCAACAATTGAATCAGCATCCAAGCTCATTAAATATGTTCGTAAATCTTCGCCGGATTCAAAAACCTGATCATTGATCGATATCACGGAATCACCCATCATCAATCCGGACAAATCAGCTGGAGAGTCCGGTAAAACCTGTGTTACTTGAAAAGCTCGATCTTCTATCGTAGCGGTCCCTTTATACCCTTCCACAATAGCCGCGGTCCCCATTCCAAGTGCCACTGTAAAAAATACTGCCGCAACTACCATGTTCATAAACACTCCCGCGAACAAAACCGTAAAGCGTTGCCATATCGGACGTTTGCAAAAACTATCCGCATCACCGTTGGAATCTTCACTATTCTCACCCTCGATCTTTACAAAACCACCGATCGGGATCAGATTAATAGACCAAAGCACGCCAGTCTTCCTATTCTTCCAAGCAAAAATTCTAGGAGGATACCCAAGCCCAAACTCCTCAACCTTCATCTTGAACTTACGAGCAGTAAAATAATGCCCCCATTCGTGGGCAAGAACTAGTACAGAAAGTAGAACTAAAAAAAGAATCACTGTTAATATCATAGTGACTCTATTTTATCGTGTTTACTTGTTTATTTCAATGCACTCAAATTCCTCGCGAATCGATTTCAAAACTAAAAGCTCGCCTATTCCTAAATCAAAGATTTCTAACGCAAATTAACTTTTAATCACTGCGATGACTTCATCTCGACGCTTCTCCATGGTCGCTTGATCGATTGCTTCTAGATTCAAGCGCAACTTGGATTCTGTATTTGATGCACGTATATTAAACCAAACGTCATCGTATTTTATCGATATCCCATCAAGCTCATTTAATTCACCATCGCTAAAATGCTGCTTTATTCTCTCGATGGTAGCCAGCTTATCTTCCACATCAAAATTAATCTCACTGGAATGTACGTACTTACGAAGTGGACCCACCAACTCCTTAAGTGATACCCCCTTCTTGCTCATTTCATGCAACAAATGAACCACTACAGTTACTGGCCCTTCATATGAACCTGTTGGATACTTATAAAAGAAATGCCCAGATGACTCCCCAGAAAACGGACTATCATTCGCAATCATATCTGTTTTAATCAACGAATGACCAACCTTGGTAATAAATGGCTTGCCACCAGACTCAAGAATCATGTCTTCTGTAATCTTTCCTGGACGAATATCGTATCCAATCCTCGCTCCTGGATTTGTACGCAGAACTATCTGAGAAATTAATCCTCTAATAATTGCCGGGTCCACGATCGCACCGGTTTCATCAAAAAAGAAAATTCTATCTCCATCACCGTCGGTTGCAATCCCCAAGTCAGCGCCCTCTTCAACAATCCGCTTTTGAATATCAACGTTATTTTCATCTTTAAAAGGATTTGATTCATGATTTGGGAATGAACCATCAAGCTCCCAATACATTTTTACAAAATCAATAGAATCAACCTGATCTTCCATGTCTTGTAAATACTGTGCCCCCATTCCATTCCCTGGATCAACAACAATTTTGAGTGGTTGAACTTCGCCCTCACCAGCAAACCTAATACTTTCCTTCACAAACTTCTGTGGGATACCGTCAACAATCTCAATACTGCCCACCTTATCTGTTTCAATGTATTCATCTGCTTCGATGATGTCTGCAAGTTCCTTGATTCCGTCGATGCCTGACACGGGCCGCGCCTTAGCGCGAGTCATCTTGAATCCATTGTCCTGCTCTGGGTTATGTGAAGCTGTTACCATCATTCCACCATCGCACTCAAGATCACCAACACCAAAATAAAATGATGGCGTTGAAACAAGACCAATGTCTTTCACGTCTGCTCCAGCCTCAGTCATACCTTTCATTAGCGCCTGCTGAAACTCAGGTGATGATGCACGCATATCTCTCCCAACCGCGATTGTTAAATCTTTGCCAGGATTTTCACTAGCAATTAATGTCACGAATGCCTTTCCAAGCGCGAATGAAAGCTCAGAATTGACCTGAGAACCAACCAGACCTCGAATGTCATACATCTTAAAAATCTCTCTTGGAATGTTCATACATTGACTTTTAGTCTTAAAATTATAGAATGTAAGTATAACTAATATTACCTGTTCACATTAAGAAAAACAACTATGATTCCTCTATATATTATCATCGGTGTTGTCGTGCTGATCGCGATTTGGCTAGTACTCGTATTTAATGGCCTGATCAAGCTACGCAACCGAACTGATGAGGCTTGGTCAGACATCGAAGTTCAACTAAAGCGCCGTTACGATCTTATCCCGAACCTAGTAAACACAGTTAAGGGGTACGCAAAGCACGAAGATGGCGTATTCACAAAAGTTACTGAGGCTCGTTCAAACGCGATGCAGGCAAAAACTCCAGCAGATCACGCTAAGGCTGAGAACATGCTATCGGAAACTTTGAAATCTTTATTCGCAGTCTCTGAGAACTATCCAGATCTTAAAGCTTCAGGAAACTTCTTGCACTTACAGCAAGAGCTGGTTGATGCTGAAGATAAGATCCAGGCATCACGTCGCTTCTACAATGGGAACGTTCGTGACTTCAACACAAAGATGCAGGTCTTCCCTACAAACATGATTGCAGGAATGCTTGGATTCAAAAAGTACGAATTCTTTGATGCTCCTGAAGAAGTAAACGCAACGCCAGAAGTTAAGTTCTAATTTTAGACTATAATCACAAAGGACTAACTCAGGCAGCTGAGTTAGTTCTATTGCTTTAAAGTATGTATAAAGAAATCACCTCAAACAAACGTCGCACTTGGATTCTTGTGTCAGGATTTTCAATAGTGGTCATGGGACTTTTTCTGGCATTTGCCTTTGCATCCGGCGCCGACCCTTACGCGGCCGCTGCAATCGGTCTTGTCTTTGCAGTAATATATTCACTCATAAGTTTCTACATTTCAGATAAGGCCGTACTACTCACTCATGGTGCAAAACAAATTGATAAGAAAAATGGAAAGGAAATATATCTATTGGTTGAGAACCTGACTATTGCAACTGGAATACCAATGCCCAAGGTTTATTTAATTCAAGATGAAGCTCCTAATGCATTCGCAACTGGACGAGACCCAGAGCATGCGTCAATTGCGTTTACAACTGGCATCTTGAGTAAATTGAATAAACTAGAGCTCGAGGGAGTGATTGCTCACGAACTATCTCACATTAAGAACTACGATATTCGATTGATGACAGTGATCGTTGTTTTAGTTGGATTGATAGCATTGCTAGCTGACCTAATGTTTAGAATGAGTTTAATCGGCGGACGACGTAAAATGCCATGGCCAGTAATTGTCGCCTCATTAGTTCTTGCAGGCCTTTCACCGTTCATTGCACAAGCTATAAAGCTCGCCGTGTCTCGAACAAGAGAATACCTAGCAGACGCGTCAGGTGCCTTAATGACACGCCACCCAGAAGCACTTGCCTCGGCTCTTAAAAAGATCAGAGACAATCAAACGCCAATGAAACGAGCCAATCACGCAACTGCTCACTTATTTTTAGCAAGTCCTTTCGGTGAAAAGCGCGGTAAAAAACGAGGCTTCTTTTCAAATCTATTCGCTACCCACCCCCCAATTGATGAGCGCATCGCTCGTCTGCAAAGTATGGGACTATAAAAAAACAATCATAAACCAATAACACATCCACAAATCGCAACCTCACAAGCCAACCTGCCATCACATAAGGTCCGATCGGACCTATAATGAAGTCACATGAGTTCTAGACCATTACAAGATCACTCCAGAGCCTCAGATTTATTAATAAATCTCGGCGATAAATTAGCAGATATACACCTTGCTCTCTCTAGGCCGAGTTTAGTTGTGCGTTGTGGAATTGATGACGCGTGGAAAATATTGGACAGAAAAGAAAAATCGATGCAACAACAGGCATTGAGAAGACTAAAAGAAAGAAAATTGATACAAGTAGGAAAAATAGCAGATGAATTACATGCTAAATTCACACAAAAAGGATTGGAAGAATATTTGAAGCTTAGATTGGTGCAATCAGAAATACTTAATGACAGAAAGGTCTGTATGGTTATATTTGACATTCCGGAAAGCCAGTCCCAACTTAGAAGAATGCTTAGAAATCTTTTAAAACGCTCCGCATTCATACAGCTACAAAAAAGTGTATGGATATCAAATATAGACGCAACCGATACGCTCTCTCGCCTCTTTGAAACTGAAATTCGACAAAATTGGATTCAAATATATATAGCTAAAAAAACAGCTGACTTCACATAAGGTCCGATCGGACCTTATGTGAAGTCAATTTACTGATTTGAGCCACTTATTAAAACTGGATCACAGGTAACGACTTATCGCACTGAACAACTATGCAAGAAATTACGGCAAAATTTACCAATCATTTAAAAGAGGCTTTAGCGCGGTCGCTGGCATTTGTAGTTGAATCACAGCAAAATACTGTAAACCCCATTCATCTTTTGTGGGCACTTTCACTGCAGTCAGAATCTATAGCTGCCAAGATTCTCAAAAATGAAGGAATCACTCAAAACAAACTGGAAGGCTATATTGCCAATCAAGAAATGAAAGCTCAACGTCCGCTTTCTATTCCAAATTTAGCAGAAGAAACAAAAGTGATTATTGAGAAAGCTGTCATAACTGCGAACATGTACAGCCATACCTACATTAGTACCGAACACCTGCTCTCTGGATTATTACAAGTTCAATCTGAGGAGATAATGCGATTTTTTTCACAGCAAAAAGTTGATACTGACAACGTTCAGGTGAAGGTCAAGCAAACACTCAGCATGACTGTGCAAATACCAATGAAACAAGATCAAGAGGAATTCCCCATTGATAATGATGACGCAGAAGAACCAGAGCGTGCGCTTGAATATTTTGCTCAAGAGCTAACAGATGCTCATTACGTAAAAAACGGAACACCGATAATCGGCCGTGGTAGTGAAATTGATCGACTTTGTACAATTCTTGGACGTAAAACAAAGAACAACCCTATTTTGGTAGGAGACCCTGGAGTTGGTAAAAGTGCCATCGTGGAAGGATTAGCTCAAAGAATAGCTCAAGGTAAAATCAAAACTCTTCAAGGTCACAGCGTACATGCGCTTAGTTTATCGTCACTTTTGGCCGGTACCATGTATCGAGGATCGTTTGAGGCTCGAATGCAACAGCTAATTGATGAGCTTAAAGAAGATCCAAAAACAATCTTGTTTATTGATGAAATCCACACCATAGTTGGGTCTGGATCAAATAATGGATCACTCGACACTGCGAACATTCTTAAACCAGCACTGGCAAAAGGTGAAATAAGGTGTATTGGAGCAACAACGTTTGAAGAATATAAAAAATGGATCGAATCAGATGGAGCGCTTGAAAGACGCTTTCAAAAAATTCAAGTTGAAGAACCAAGCATTGATGATACTCGTCAAATATTGCAAGGGGTTCGCAAGTCTTACGGCAAACATCACGATGTGCATTTTCCAGACAATGTGATCGAATCAATTCTTGAACTCTCCGCCACTCACTTTCCAGATAAAAACTTTCCCGACAAAGCAGTTGATGTGATGGACGAAATTGGTGCGTACGCAGCGCAACAGACTAAATCAATCAAGAGAATCTCAAACAAGCTCGTAATCGAAGCCCTGTCATGCATGACCGGACTACCTGAGTCAACTCTAAAACAAAAAAAGACCAAAAAACTTCAAGAGCTTGCTAAAAATCTCTCTAATGAGCTTTTTGGACAAAATCACAACGTCGAAAAAGTTACGCAGACTCTTCAACGCTCGCACATCGGCCTGGGTGAGCCTCATAAACCACTAGCTAGCTTTTTGTTTGTTGGCCCTTCTGGGGTCGGTAAAACCGAGCTTGCCAAACAAATCGCAAAACATTACTTCTCTGGGCCAAAACCGCTACTGCGATTGGACATGTCAGAGTACAAGGAAGCCTTTAATGCCAGCAAACTACTTGGATCCCCGGCTGGGTATGTGGGGTACAAAGACACCAATGTGCTTGCTGACCATATTCGTAAATACCCTCATAGTGTCATATTGTTTGATGAGATCGAAAAAGCGCATCCTGACATTCACAATCTTTTGTTGCAAATTCTCGAGGAAGGGTCCATTCGTGACGCAAGCGGTCGCGAACTTAGCTTTGCACACTCAATAATTATCCTTACAAGCAATGCCGGTCATGAAATGTTTGCACGTGGTACCGTCGGCTTTGGATCTAATGATTCAATTCATAAAATCGAAATCAGATCAAAGCTTGAAGAATTTTTGCGTCCCGAGCTTTTAAATAGGCTCGACAATATCTGCGCCTTTGACTCCCTTGAATCTAAGACGCTGCAAATGATCGCAAGACAACAATTGAATAAATTGTCAGATAAGCTAACGCGAAAAAATATTGACTGCTCGTTTGCTGCATCAACAGTTGAAACAATCGTCAGCCAATCCTCAAAACAACATGGTGCTCGTGGTATACATCAATATATCGCCCAGAACATAGAACCACTGATTGTGCAAAGACTCCTGGAAAAATCAAAGACCAAAAACCTACAAATCAAACCAAAAAATTCAAATACGTTCATGATTACAAACTAGCAACAATCAGCCGCCGTCATGGCGGCTTATTTGTTAACATTTTCCCTAACATCAAGCACAAAATTACGCTATAATACAAGCATGGCCACAGCTGCCACTCAGATAGCAAATGTAATGGCTCGGGCGCAGTTAAATAAAGATAAAACTGTAGCGCGAAGAGCTCAAAAAGTAATCCCACGTGCACGTGGGAATAATTTGCCTTCCAGAAGAAAGCGTAGATCAAGATCACAGGTAAATATGGCGCCAGCGCAAGATCCATACGCAGGAATGCCACTGGACAACCCAGAGTTAATCGGTCGAACTCAAATACCTGACAGAAACGGTTTTGCGTCAACTAATCCGCAAATTCGAAAAGAGCTTGAAGCGCAAGCAAAGGCAAACCTGCAACTTCAGCGTCAGAGAATACGCTCAGAAATGGCGTCGTATAAACTTCCCAAAATGCCTACTAGTGGCTATGAGCAAATGGACCAGATTGACAACATGCAAAGCGCGCATGATAAAGAATACTTAAAGCAACTTCAAACTCCTGAATTCAATCAAGCTGCGATGGATCAAGCAGATGGCACTTTAAAAAAAATTGGGGCAAAAGTTAATAACAAGCGAATCGGACAGGCAAAAAAGAAAGCACAAGTTCAAGCGAACAAGGCTGCCAAGCAAGCAGCGAAAGCTGGAAAAATCGTGCAAAGTAGTGGGAAGATGGGTTGGGATGCAGAGAATATTTTAAGCCTTCTTGACAGTCTGGAACCGGGTGACTTTGAAATTCCAACAATTTTTACAATCATCGTTCAAATGTACCGTGCCACAACGTCAGTACTAAATGATGGTAAAAAATTTATAAAAGGATTCCTATCTGTATTTGAACCAGCGCCATTGTATAGATTCTGGAGCATTAAAGACGCCAAAAGAGCAATAGATGAAAGTTCAGAAGACCCATTACTGGGAGGTGGGACTGAACTAGAAAATTTAATAGAATCAATGTGTCTTGGATGGCCCGAAGCGATCATCGGTTGGTATCTTGTTCTGATTGTCTTACTGCATATTGTTGCTGTATTAGCATTTTTTATCATCATTCTATTAGGAGCTTATTTCATCATATCACCAATAGTATAAACTTATGTTTGACCTACTTACTTATAATCAAAAGCGTCTGCTCGGTTTAATAGCTCTTTTGGGGGCAACCGTTGGAATCGGAATACTTCTGTTGTGGATGTTTTTAAGAGTTCCTATGATCGAAGAAGAAATTGTCGAGGTGCCGGCAGAGGTACCAGAAGGCGTACTAACTGGCGCTCAAGAAGCAGGAGAGTTCGAGTTCACCCCAGAGGAAGAAGACATAGGGTTACCAACCTCTATAGCTGAGGGTGCGGAAACATTCACGCAACAACTAACATCAACGGCAGTAATATCCCCTACCATGATCGACGGCTCTGGAATTGCTTTTTATAACCCAACTGATGGACGTTTTTATAAAATGGATGAAAGCGGAGAGCTGATCGCCATGTCACTAACTCAATTTCCAAATGCAGAAACTGTTGTTTTTGCTGACACTGCCGATATTGTAGCTATAGAATTTCCTGATGGCAGTAATATACTTTACGACTTTGCAACTCAAGAACAAACCACTCTACCAAGCCATTGGGAGGACTTTGACTTTTCTGCAGATGGTGAAGAAGTCGTATCAAAGAGTATAAGCTCAGACCCTGCACAAAACTCTTTAGTGATTACGTCAAGCGATGGCTCGCAAACACAAGTAATCGCACCAATTGGATCAAACGCAGACAAAGTTACGGTCAACTGGTCCACAAACAACAATGTAGTTGGATTCTCCGAAACTGGGTCTTCTAATTTAGGATTTGGGAGATACGAGATTTACATCATCGGTAATGACGGTGAGGAATCAGGTAATTTGATAGTTGAGGGTGGGAACTTCTCTGCAATATGGTCACCAACGAGTTCAAAAATTCTCTACTCGACTGCTTGGACCGCAAATGATGAACGTCCGTCACTTTGGATCGTAAATGGAACCGGAGATATTGGGTCTGATCGTGAAAGCCTTGGAGTGGAAACTTGGGTTGAAAAATGCACATTCAAAAATGATTCAACGGTAATATGTGCGGTGCCAAATGAAATAACAAATGGGTCAGGACTCGATCATCGACTCAACGATTCAAATGATTCGTTATATGAAGTAAATACCAATACTGGGTCAAAGAAACTCTTAGGCTATCCGGTGCTCGACCTAGAAATGTTCAACCTTTTCGTTAGTGATGATGACGCAATTCTATATTTCACCGATCAATACAGCCGACTTAATTACATGCGATTAGAATAAATATGACAGATGCAAAAAAAATACTAGTTCTTTTCTCTACACTCTTTGGTATTGTATTTTTCGCAATGCTTTTGTCATTCATACCAGGAGATGACATCAGCTTCACGAACCTGCCAGAGATTGGTGGATCGGACATTCCAACTTTAAACAAAAACAATCCTACCTATGGTAGTGATGAACCGAAAGTTTTGATTTATCATTTTGGAGACTTTTCCAATCAAGCCAGTGCAGGCATCGCACAGTCACTTATGAAAATCGCCGACGAAAACGATGCGGTAACAATCGCGTGGAAAGATTTTCCAAATATAAGTCTCGATCCTGAATCAATGAATGCAGCAGTCGCAGCTCGATGCGCACAAAAACAAGACTCATTCTGGGAATTCCATGACTACTTATATTTGTACTCAGATGCACTCAATGAAGAGCTTTATTCAGATATCGCATCTGAGCTTGGTCTTTGGCAATGGTCATTTGATAGATGCTTAAGCAAAGAAAAAACAATGGATTGGGTTTTGGACGACATGCAAGAAGCACAAGATATTTCAATAACTGCAGCACCTACGATATTTATTAACGGTGAACAGTACATTGGCTTGTTAAGCGAATCCGATCTGCGATCAATAATCAATTCCGCGTTGCTCACGCAATAGAGTATTACAAATATGAAATACCTAATATTCACAATTCTACTATTCAGCTTGCCAGGAGTGGTATTGGCTTTGGATTATGGAGATTGTGATACAGGAACCCAAGAATGTCTATGTCTGCCAAATGACAAACTTGGAATTGATGAGTCTGCAGTATCATCGATCCAAGACTGCCATGATGAATGTAACGAGAATGCCGAGTATCAATACCTTGTTTATGGTGAGGTAACATCATATTCTGCACAATGTGATATTGGCGGCATCTTAACGACATTGGCTCAAGGTGATCTTGGGGAAGAAGTCGATTTGGATAGATTGGATTATGATTGGTGCGATGATGGAACGGAGATATGCTCATGCCTGCCAGATAGTCCGTACCCACTTGACCAAACTCTTGTTGGATCAGTCGCAGACTGCCAAGAATCTTGCGCGCTTCAAGAAGAAGTTGAATACATATATGGTGGGGACGTCACATACTTCACTGCCGAATGTGATATTGCAGGAGTCTCAACAACTATAGGTCAAGGAGATATTGATGGCGTAATAAACTACGCAACAGAATCTGGAATAGGCACAGAGGGTGGGGATACTTTCTACAGCCCGCCTACTTTGAACGTAGACATCCCTGGACTTGAGTTTACACCTGCATATAAGGAGGGGGACGCTATTAAATCTAACTACATTGGTGAATATATTGAAGCGGGATATACATGGGTGCTCGCCGCAGCATCACTTTTGGCGATTGTCTTTCTAATGCTCGGTGGCCTGCAATATATGCTAGCGCGCGGTAAGCAAGAAGCTATCGGAAAAGCTAAAACTAGAATAAAGAATGCTATAACCGGAATTATCCTGCTCTTTGGTGCCTTTACAATTGCGTTCATGGTAGACCCCGGAACAGTCGTATTTGATTCTTTGAACATGGAGTATGTAGAACCACGAGTGTTTGATGGTGACATCTCTGGAGAACTGGTTTTCTCAGAAGAGTACAGACCACCAGAAATACTCTGTGAGAGTACATACTCATACGATGAAATTGCTACTTCAATGATCAACCATGTCGCCTATCGTTATGGAGGGAAGGGTGGGCCGCCACCTTATGAATACGATGAAAAGATTGATCCAAATGGCACCCCCTATAGCTCTTATTGCCCTACTGACAACCTATGTCTGGACTGCTCAGGGTTCGTGGCCTACGTATCGGAGTGCAAAGGGGACCCACTGCCAGCTGGTTATTCAACGCGCGAATTGTTCAATGAATCTTCCGAAAAAATGACTACATGTGGCGAAACATCTATAAACGGGGTAGATTTAAACCCAGGCGACTTACTTGGCTGGAATTCAGATCTAGAACCGACCCAGACAGGCGGACACGTCTTCATTCATGTTGGAGGCGGAAAAGTATTTGATGCCTATGGAAGCGGCCGAGAACCTGGCATCCTTGCGGCACAATGGACACTTCCCAGTGTATGTAGCCATTACGGGGAAATACTTTGGGTATTAAGACGATAATTATGTTCGACTGTTCACATTGCGATTCGCAATTTTCAAAATGGCAAGGAAGATGTACTGAATGTGGAAAATGGGGGACGATTTCCGAGCAACACGAAGCGCAAGGTAAAAATACAAAATCAAAAGGAGGCGCCGCACCGGCGCCGACTTTGTCTCTTTCAAATGCAACGCTTCAAAACATCAAACACATATCAACTCATATAAAAGAGTTTGATAGAGTTCTCTCTGGTGGCCTGGTTCCTGGATCTGTAACTCTTTTAGCGGGTGAGCCCGGAATCGGAAAATCAACACTTGTTGCACAAATGACTCACTCATTTTCTTCAAAGCAAATCGCCTACTACGTATCAGGTGAGGAGTCAGAAGGACAAGTCGCCATGCGAATGCAAAGACTGAAGATTGATCCTAAAAATATCAGCTTTTCAAATTGCGTAGAAGTCGATGCGATAATTAGCGCTGCAAAGAAACTTTCACCTGGAATTGTAATCATCGATTCAATTCAAACAATGATTGCGTCAGATATCGACAATCTTCCTGGAACACCTACCTCTGTCCGCGCTGCCACCGCTCAGCTCATCGGATATGCAAAGCAATCCAACGTGCCAATTTTGCTAATCGGACAAATGACAAAAGATGGATCAGTAGCAGGGCCCAAGACACTAGAGCATTTAGTCGATACTGTATTGACACTCGAGGGTGATCAACAAAGCACATATCGATTATTGCGCGCAGGAAAAAATAGATTTGGTAGCACTGACGAAGTTGGAATTTTTGAAATGAAAGAATCAGGACTAGAAGGTGTAGAAAATCCATCAGCGCGATTTTTAGAAGAACGAACTCAAAATCCTGGCTCGATCGTTACTTGCATTATGGAAGGAACGCGACCAATTTTAGTTGAAGTTCAAGCACTTGCTGAAAAAAGCTTCTTCGCCAATCCAATCAGACGAACCTCAGGGTATGACGCGTCACGTTTACAGATGTTACTAGCCATCATTGGTAAACGCGCCGGTGTCTCAGTCTCAGGATTTGATGTATATGTAAATGTTGTCGGCGGAATGAAAATCAGAGAGCAAGCGGCAGACCTTGCAGTATGCGCCGCAATAATATCTTCAGTAAAGGACAAGGCCTTATCTCAAGACTCGATAGTGTTTGGTGAACTTGGCCTAAGTGGCGAAGTTCGCTCAATCCCCTTTTTAGAAAAACGCATCAAAGAAGCACAAAGGCTCGGGTTTTCAAAAGTACTGTCACCCAAAACAATAAAATCAATTTCTGAAATAAAAAACATCATAATATAATCAGTATTATATTCAGCAAACACTGCGAGAACAAAAATACAAACAGGCTTCTACCCTTTTTTATATCTAATCAAGATATGTCCGATCGGACATATCTTGATTTTTCAAAATCTGTTTTAAGTAAATTGCGTAGTACTTTTTTAATAACACCAACTTTCAAGATTGGTCCGATCGGACCAATCTTGAAAGTAGTATATCTGATATAAAAATCTACTGAATTACTAAATGTAGCCGCACCTCCCATGCATATCTAAAGTCCAACTATAAAATCTGCTCAACAAACGTATTGATCGTTTATTCAAAATGGATCTCTTGAATGTATTCTTCAACTCGAGTATTCAAGTCTGGCCAAGGTTTTAGATCAGGATCTTCATCAAGCACGTCCTTCGCGTAATCACGCGCGCATGTGATCAAGTCCATGTCAGCAAAACTTCCCAACTTGAATGCTTCAAACCCAGACTGTGCGGTACCGAATATATTTCCGCCACCTCGTAATTTCAAATCCTTATCAGCCAACTTGAAACCATCGTTAGATTGGACCACAGCCTGCAAGCGCTCCTTAGCGAGTGGTGTCAATTTCTCAGATGGATGCAAAAAGCAGTAGCTCTGATACTCATCTCTACCAACACGACCTCGCAACTGATGCAGCTGAGCCAGACCAAATCGCTCAGCGCCCTCAATAAACATCACGGTAGCATTGGGAATATCAACCCCAACCTCAACAACTGTCGTTGCAACAAGCACATCAATTTCTTTATTTAAAAATGCTTGCATGACCTGATCTTTTTCATCTGCCTTCATCTTTCCATGCAACATTCCAACTGTGTGATTCTTGAACGCTCCCTTTTTATATTTATCATGAATCTCATTAACTGACTTAACGCCTAACGCGTCTGATTCTTCAATGAGCGGACAAACAACAAATATCTGATGCCCCGCGTCAATCTGATCGCGCATCTTCTTATAATAAATGCGCTCTCTTCCCGCTGTCACTATATGAGTTTCAATAATTTTTCTTCCAGCTGGGTACTCATCTAGAATGGAACAATCAAGATCTCCATACAAAACCAAGGATAACGACCTTGGAATCGGCGTCGCAGTCATAGACAGCAAGTGAGGTATCCCATCAGCGTCCCCTCTTCTATCTTTGAGTGATTGACGTTGCTTTACACCAAATCGATGTTGCTCATCCACAATAATAAATCCAAGCCTATTAAATAGCACGTTGTCTGAGAGCAACGCATGCGTTCCGATTGCTAAATCAATCTTACCGTTTTTAAGCGCATCGAGCATCTGCTTTTTTGTGACCTTAACACCTGAAACGAATCGCTTTGTGCGAGTAAACAATGCAACGGTGAGCTTATCACCAAACATCTTATGCAGCCCCTTTGCGTGCTGCTCTGCTAAAATTTCAGTAGGTGCCAAAAATGCTGACTGCCAACCGTCCTTTGCAGTATTAATAGCAGCGAGTGCGGCAACAATGGTCTTTCCAGTTCCCACATCCCCTTCGAGCAATCTATTCATCGGCTCGTCACGTTCCATGTCCTTATAAATTGCAAACAAAGACTTCTTCTGCGCTGCGGTGAGCTCAAATGGCAACTGACCGATAATCTTCTTTATATATACTTTGTCGAATTTAACAACAGATGCTTTCTGCTTTTTCAACTCCCTACGCGCCTTCGAGTGCAAAATCTGATGTAAGAAAAATTCATCAAACTTTAATCTACGCAAAGCCTTCTCTTGAGTTTTTGTTGAATTAGGAAAATGCATTGCACGCAGTGCAGTATGCAAATCAATAAACTGCTCGTGCTCGATAATATCTTTAGGTAGATAATCCACAACCTCACCATCGATCGACTTCAAAGCTTCTTCAACTACAAGTCGTCGAACCTTCTGGGTCAGTCCTCCGCACAATCTATAAATCGGCACGATCCTTCCGGTGTGCATTGTCTTACGCGCATTACCCGTTACCTCGTAGGTCGGATTAACCAATGATAAACCATATCGATCATCAATCTTTCCAGACAGTGAAACGTTGGTTCCAACTCTGAGTGTCTTGGTTAAAAATCCTTGATGAAACCAAACCACCTTGATCGCACCAGTTCCATCTTGCACAATTGCCTCGGTCACCATCATCTTACGACTCTGATTGCTCCGTCGATTCGTAATAGTTGCAATGGTTCCACCGATAGTCACCTTCTGGCCAGGCACAACATCAGCGATTTCAAGCTTATTTGATAGGTCGTCGTGGCGAAATGGAAAGTCATAAAGCGCATCACTAAGCGTTTTGATACCAAGACGCGCAAAATCCCGAGCCTTTGCTGGCCCTACCCCCTTTATAAAACGAATGTCTTTATCTAAATTTATACTCATAGCTTCAAAGAAGTGTACCAAACTTTGAGCTTTTATCAAAAAGATCAAAGTTTGATGTTAGATATATGGCTTGCAATTATCTATCTTTTCGGCTATTCTACTGGGGCAAATTCACATGGAGAGGTGCCGGAGTGGTTGAACGGGGCACCCTGCTAAGGTGTTGTACCTTTACGGGTACCGAGGGTTCGAATCCCTCTCTCTCCGCCACCCGTCGCTTCAACAGTAATATCTATTGTTGAAGTGACGGGTGTCACCCGAAGCTTTAGCGTAGGGTGGCGTATTGTATCTATGTGTTGAAGCTATGGGTGGCTTTCAGCCATGAATATCAACTGTATATGCATTACGTTTATTTGTTAAGATTGGGGAATGGAAAGATTTATACAGGAAGTACACCGGATCTTAAACGTAGATTATCAGAACATCAGAACGGGAAATCGGTTTCAACAAAAGATTTTCAACCAATTAAACTACAGTGGTATTGTGCGTTTCCAACGCGATTGCAGGCCAGACAATTTGAAGCCTATCTAAAATCAGGTTCAGGACAGGCATTTCGAAATAAACATTTAAAGTAAATGGGTCTCGACATTGATCGAGGCTTTTTCATACGATTATGGACAAACCAAAACACAGATCAAAAATCAGAATAATTATCAGTCATGCCTTTTTCACTGTAAAGAAGGTTGCGTATTGGTACCTATCAAATACGAAGTTCGCCAAGCAAGAACGTAGAGACGATCTAACTGTTGAGATTTTTAAACATAATACTCCGCTTCTAAGAAGGCTTGCAGGGCTCGACATGCAATTGCAGTACAACAAAATAACGAACCTACAAATTGCAATTAATAAACTAGACAAGATTGTCATACAACCAGGGGAAACGCTTTCATATTGGCGAGCTATCGGCAACCCAACAAAATCAAAAGGATATCTTGAAGGGATGGTCCTATCAAACGGGAAAGTTAAACGTGGAACAGGTGGTGGCCTTTGCCAATTATCAAACCTGATATTTTGGATCACTCTTCATACACCGCTAACTGTAACAGAGCGCTGGCGCCACAGTTACGATGTATTCCCTGACGCAAATCGTACACAACCGTTTGGAAGCGGGGCAACTTGCGCCTATCCAAATATCGATCTTCAAATTACAAACAAAACACAAACGCCATTTCAACTGAACTTAAATATCGATAACTCAAATTTAATTGGATCCTGGTCAGCTAGTTCTACGCTGGACCGTGAATACAAAATTACAGAACAGGACCACGAAATGAAAAATGAATGGTGGGGTGGGTACACCAGGCATAATAAACTTGTAAAACAAACAATCGATAAAAACAGCAATGACATCATCAGTGAAGAGGTAGTAATCGAGAACCACGCCATCATGATGTACGATCCTTTAATTGAATGTGAAGATGAGAATCACACCAACATATAATCACGCGTGATTTTTTTATACATATATGTGTTGAATAGAAGTGCAAAAAACCCTATAATTAGTATAAGTTTAAATAATTAACTATGAAGATTATGAAGATGAGAATTCTTGAAAAATTGTCTGTCGGGCTAGCGCTACTGCTCGTGAGTGTTCAACCGGCACTAGCTGCTACATGCACACTCAACGGGCAGCAAGTACCATGTGATGACATCCCTAAATTTGTTTGGGTGATACCGATAATCATATTCGTTCTAGGAATATTATTCTTCATCTTTTGGCTACGCATGTTACTCGACGCAATCAAGCACGGGAAAGAAGATAAAACCATGTGGGTATTAATAATCATCTTCCTAAACATTCCTGGTTCAATCATTTATTACTTTGCAGAAAAGAGAAAAAGAAAGTAGATACAAACCTCAAACTATATTTTTAAACAACAAAACCGCCATTAGCTGGCGGTTTTGACTATATATATCATTAATCCTCTTCTCGCAAAATGATCATGGCGGCAGAGTAATATTCATCGATTATTCCTCGAGCATGCGTGGAAAGCTTCTTATGACTTCTCTCAAGCTTGCTACGTACAAACTCACGAGCATCATCGGTCTCGAGTTGCTTATCCTTAAACGCTAATCTGAACAAAGAAACTACATTATAGATATGAGAAAAGGCATCAGCGTCAGCCACACACTCCGCCTCTTTTGTTTCGCGCTCAATGCTCTTACTGCCCCGGTGCGCATAAATAGCATGTTTGACCATATCAATCTTATCCTGCGGATAACCCACACCTGATAAATACTTTTGCGCATAATCACGCCCATATTCGTGATGAACGTCCTTGTAACCATGAATACTTCCAATATCATGCAACCAGGCCGCAATCTCGACCACCTCCTGATCTGCACCAACCTCTTTTGCTAACTGCTTTGCATATTTAACAACTGGCACGAAATGTTCAACATAGGCATCACGATAGTCATTCTTGCACTTCTTTGACTCCTCCAACATGTGCTCCTGCACGGCTTTTGCTATATTCATACTTTTTTCTTTCCAATTATCCGCTCGAAACCACACATCGAACACTTTAAAATAATAACCTCAGGTTCATCGATAATTTGAACTGGAACACCGCAACCTGAATTTGGACAATAGACATTGTCTGAATATTTATCCGCTGCTGCTATCTTATCCCTTATCTTACCCTCAAGATCAGGATTTAACATTTGCTTCTCTCTATATTTCTCAATTTTTTCTTTATATTCAGGGTTGCTCATACATACACATATTACCTTGATGGCAATGTAAAAACAAACAACCCCGAAAAGGGGTTAGTTTTATTTTCTCTGGTGCGCCCGGCACGACTCGAACGTACGGCCTCCAGCTCCGCAAGCTGGCGCTCTATCCAACTGAGCTACGGGCGCTTTTTACTCAAAGCCTACATTTTATACAGCCTTCGCAGTATATCTGTCAAGGTCTCTTCTTCGCGCTCAAGGTTCTCAAAAGCGTATGGAAGCAATGCTTCGCGCACTGCATTTGGATCAACGCCTTCAAGTGGTATGGATATCATTGGTCGCAACACACTGTTGAAGTCTACATACAGAGTTTTTACGATCGGTGGTTCGTATACAATTGCGAATTCCTTTATATCCTTAAAATCATTATATGTGTTCCCAAATACGATCCCCATATCTGTTACGTGCACCTCAACACGTTTTGGACGCTTTAACCCGTTCATGAGCAGTATGACACCCATCATGAGTACAATAACTGCAAACAAATAGTTTGCTGTAATAACGCAGTATACAAGTAAAGCAGCGCCTATGACTGACGCGATAATGTACCAATTGCGAGAGCGATCGTTTGGCGGTCGTTCCCATGCCTCCCAAGAGACAAGCGGGGTACCAACATCCTCAATTTCATCATCGTGTTCAATCTCTTCAATTTTATCTTGTTTTTCTTGCATATTATCGTTTGTTAATATTATATCATGATTTTTGTCTTTGGGGCTTGATTTTTCCACTCAAATAATGTATCGTTTTGCACGGAGAGATGGCTGAGCGGTCGAAGGCAACGGTCTTGAAAACCGTCGTACCTGAAAGGGTACCGAGGGTTCGAATCCCTCTCTCTCCGCCAGAATTTACGCCACTTTTGGCGTTTTTTCTATTTGACAGAGGTGTTCTTGTCTGCTTGCTGACTCCCGACACTATCAGGAACGAACTTGAGACGGTCTATTGC
>JABHCP010000021.1 GCA_018673485.1 Candidatus Uhrbacteria bacterium | reverse complement strand
TGTGTCATCGTCTGATGTTGTATCTGTGTCTGTATCATTAAAGTCAGCGTCTGATGTGTCAGAACCCAATTCTTCTGCAAGGTCAGTCCATACAACTTTGATCATTGAATCCTCAACGTCTGCTGGGACTGTCCAGTCGTATGATCCGTCGTTTGTTTCGCCTGTTGCGATCTCAACATACTCTCCGTCTGCTCCGAGATAGTAAAGATCGATGTAATACATACCTTCAGGAGAAGCTTCCCATGTGATTTCGTATTCTTCACCTTCAGTGAGCTCTTCACCTCCGTTTGGTGTTAGAACATCTATTTCATAGGTTGTCTCTGTAGACTCTGTAGCTGAGGTAGAAGCTGTTCCACATGACATTGTTGTGAAAGTGTGAGCGACTCCTATTGGAGTTGTGCTTGGAGCTTTCAAAATTGTATATCCAGTATCTCCATTAGCTGCTTCGATCTCAGCATTTGTAAAAGCGATTGAATACGCCTGAATGCATAAGAATGGCGCATGAGTAAGTGTAATCGACGTTGCGTCTGCTAAAATTGAACCACTCCAACCTCCTGGATCTGGAGTTGATGTAAAATCTGTTGCATGTGCCCAAGTGTCAGCTGCCATTGGCTCTGAGAAGTTATACACAACTGCATTTGTTCGTGACTGGACAGATGAAGCATCTGTCGGTGTTGCTGACGTAATTACTGGCTTTGCCCTATCAACTGCCGATGATTGGCTCTGCCCTGTAGCAGTGGAGTATGTATTAGTCGCAGCATCAGTCAAGGTAAAAACTCCAGCCGTGCTGATAGCTAGGTTTGTAGAATCATCATATGTGTCCACTTCTGTCGATTCGGTGCCCAAATCCACACTGATTGAACTCACGGTGCCGGTCACTAAATCTACGGCATCTGCACCAACAACTGCGCCTGTGAAATCTCCAACATTACTTAACGTAAGATTCGCGGCTGCAAAAGTTGAACCTATTACAATGTCCTCAGTTAAACGTAACTGAATTTGGTCGATCATTCCATCATTGTCTGTGTCATAGTATCTATGCTGACGAATGATTGGTGCTGCGCCATCAGTGGCGTTAGTTGTCTCCGCGTTTGCCATCTGGTTTGCTAATGCATCATCACAAATAGCATTAGCTGTCGCACAACTTGCTACTGCTGTATAAGTTACTGACGGTGTGATACTTGTATCAAACGGGGTGCAACCAGTCAGATTATCCAAAGTAAGAGTAGTGGTGTTGTCAGCTGCATAGTCTGCATTAGGAATAGTGCAACCGCTTCCTAAGCCAAGGCTCGCAAGTCCATCGCCAGCATTACCGTCAATAATATCTGAGGCTTCACTGAAAGTGATTACGATTCTATCAATTGATCCATCTGAATTCTGATCAGATGCAACAGCGGTCATCGTAGGTGCCGCAGCATACGCCACTGGAATATTTATTATCGTAGCAAATACTCCAAACACCAGTGTAAATATTACCGCGGTGCCCAGGTACGACGTTAGTCGATTTCTCAATTTTTCTGACATAAAAAAGATTAATTAAAACATTATTAAAATTATATAAGTATTATACGTTTTTTGATGACTTAACTAAAGAAACCTATCCACACTACAAACCAACACCAAAATACTTAATCCCAAGAGATTGCATACAATCTGGGTCTGATAAATTTCTTCCGTCGAAAATATTTTTTTGTTTCAATCTATCCGCTATTTTTGAAAAATCAAAATCTCTAAATTCCTGCCACTCAGTTGTGATTACTATTGCGTCTGAGCCGTCAACGGCTTCTTCGATCGAATTACAGAACTCAACGCCATCGAGAACTTCACGCGCATTGTCCATTGCTTGCGGATCATACACCGAAACCTGAGAGCCATCCTCAATAAGCTTTAGTGCAAAATCAATTCCAATGGATTCACGAATGTCATCAGTCCCAGCTTTAAATGCCAAGCCTAGAACCGCGATCTTCTTGCCTTCAAAACTCCGGCAACCCCCTCCAGCTCCCCCTTGCCTGCCTGCCGGCGAGGCAGGGAAATGGGGGGGGTTGAGAGTACCTTCAATTTTTTTATAAAACCGCCATCGCTGATCGTTGTTCACCTGAATAACTGACTTCAAAAGTTTAAAATCGTACCCATTGAGTCCCGCGATCTGATCAAGAGCACGTACATCTTTAGGGAAACAGCTCCCACCATATCCAATTCCGGCACTCAAAAAAGCTTCACCTATTCTAGGATCAAGTCCCATGCCCTTAGATACGTCTTTAACATTCGCATCAACTCCTTCACAAATATTAGCAATTTCATTGATAAACGAAATTTTCGTTGCTAAAAACGCGTTAGATGCATACTTTATCATCTCCGCGCTTTCAATCGATGTTTCAACAATCGGACAGTCAAAGTCCTTATAAACCTCTTTCAAAATCAAACCAGCCTTAGGCTCATCAACACCTAAGACAATACGATCAGGATTCATAAAATCATCAATCGCCTTCCCTTCACGTAAAAACTCAGGATTTGATGCTACAAATACCGTCTTTTCGCTTTCTAGTTTAAACTTTTCACTTATCTTTCTATTTGTCCCTACTGGAACTGTGCTCTTGCTAACAACGACACATTCATTAGGTAGATGTGGCGAGATATCCTCAACTGCCTGAAAAACGTACTTCAAATCCGCTGAACCATCTTCTGCTGGCGGGGTTCCAACTGCTAAAAATACAACCTGCGCATTTGCAACTGAATCTTTTGCTGATGTTGTAAATGTCAAAGCTCCTCGATTAATACCCTCCTTCACAACCTCATTAAGCCCAGGCTCAAAAATTGGAATCTCTCCACGCTTAAGGTTATCGATTTTAGCTTGATCAATATCAACACATGAAACCTGATGCCCCCTCGACGCAAGGCACGCTCCGGTCACCAATCCAACATATCCTGTTCCGACTATTGAAATTTTCATAAATTATTCACACCACCCATTTCGAACGGAGTGAGAAATCCCGTTGTTTACGTCGACGTTCGATCGGTAATACGCGGGATCTCTCGTCGTCTTTAGACTCCTCGAGATGGGTGCTTTTTAATAATTAAAACTCCCCTTCAATTACGTGATGCGCAGCTGGCGCTGGATCATCATCGCGAGGTTCCAATGTTATCACGACCTGTGAATAGTCATCCAAATCATCTGGTGCGTTCAAACTATCAACCTCCCAAACCAATCCCCACTTTCCGTCTTCACGTGGAAACATCTCGCCAGTTGAAAAGAAATCTACAATCCCGGGCTTGACCAACCAGCCTTCGTAAAAATACTGCTCAGTATCAATTGAAGGTAGCGACGCTATAACGACGTGTGTAAAAAGTCCGGCAGTATAGCCACGCCTAGCAACCCCTGAACTTCCGGAACCATCAACGGCTAATAATTCTATCTGCTCATACAGCAACGCATCAGCACTCGACGCGCTTGCCTCAATTACTTCAACTGTAATATCTTGCTCGTCACTAACCACTTCTACCACATTCTCGACCTGTTCAGGATCGTTACCAGAAAAAAGTAAAATAATTAACAATATTATTATCAAACCACCAAAAATTCCTCCAATAACTTTCCATGGCATTTTTTTGCTCGATCCCTTCCTACTCGATCTGTGCTGTGCGTATTTCATAATTTTCAGTCTGTCATCTTAAACGGAGTGAAGGATCTACTCATCGAGCTTAACTTGATTCTAGAAGATTTCTCTCTTCGACCCGTCTGACGGGTCTTCGTTCGAAATGGGAAATTTACTTCCATCTCGACGTACCGTCGTCAGATCCTGAGCTTGTCGAGGGGGAGAGATCCTCTCGACCTAGTGGGTTCTTCACTATACTCAGAATGACAATTTAAAGTCACCAATTAAAATCTGAACCTCCGAGATCATCGACATCTTTCAGAAATGAACTAGGGCTAGGCTTATTCACCACTTCCCCATCATCACTTAACACTATTGTTGGTTCATCATACATACTGTCAGAGTTTCGACGTTGATTCAAGCCTCCTCCAAACCGCATACCAGAAGACTGCAACGCCACCCTATCAAGCCGATCATCCCCAATCTCATCAATAAACATTGACTGTTGCTGAAACTCATACCCGCGACCGCTACTCATCGGGTATGTAAGGTGCAATTGTTTACGCGCGCGAGTTATCGCCACATAGAATAATCGACGCTCCTCCTCAACCTCCTCATCGGAAGAGCAATTCTTATGCGGAAATGCACCCTCGGCAACATTGATAACAAAAACGTGATTCCATTCAAGACCTTTAGCCTGATGAACCGTTGAAAGTATAATCTTATCTTTAATGTCATCATCCTCACCGTCACTGTATTCCTGTGTCAGCGCGACGTCATCAAGGAAGCTCTGCAAATCATTATACTGCTGAGCAAATGCAATAAACTGTTCCAAATCATCAAGACGCTCTGGTGCGTTTGGATATTCATGATCTAAATAATCTTTGTAGATTCGTGAACCTGCCAATGCTCGAATATAATCAGCTGGGGTTTGCAACGAACCGCGCAACTCTTGCAACAAGTTTAAAAACATCTGCCAACCCTGCATCGCCTTGGCGCCTTTAACCGGAGCTATGTGAAATACATTATCAATTAAATCCACTGCAGATGCAGCTTTAGCAATCTTTTGTGCTGTAACCATTCCAACTCCTGGATGAATTCTTAAAGCTCTCATCCATGCCGACACATCCTTTACATTATGAATCAATCTCAGATGTGCGATCGCATCTTTAACGTGTGCTCTTTCAAAAAACTTCAAACCACCTCGATACTCGTATGAAATGTCACGACGCATTAATTCAAACTCCAATGCTTGCGAGTGAAAAGCAGCGCGGAATAAAATCGCAATCTCTTCTGGATTTTCACCTCGGATTTGCAACTTTGAAATTTGATCAACGATGTAATGTGCTTCCTGCCCCTGACTATTTGCAGGTACAAACTTTGGCGCATCACCACTTTGGGACATTGCTTCCAAGTTCTTTTTAAATTGCTTTGTATTATGTGCGATCACGTCATTTGCGATATCAAGAATCTCTGGGGTTGATCGGTAATTACGCGTAAGATTGAATGTCTTTGTTTTTGGATTGTGCTCTGGGAACTGCAAAATATTAGCAATATCAGCCGCTCTAAAGGAATAAATGCTCTGCGCGTCGTCCCCGACAACAAATATGTTCTTATGAACACTTGAAAGCCAAGCCACAATCCGCGCTTGAATATGATTAGTATCTTGAAACTCATCAACTAAAACGTATTGGAATTGAGTAGCTAATCGTTCACGAACCTTAGGGTCAACTTCGAGCAACATCAATAACTTCAACAACAGATCATCAAAGTCCATTGAGTTATTTGCTTTTTTATAAGCTTCGTACGCATTTGCGACCGCTTCAATGTCTTGGATTAGATGTATAAAGTTTGGCCGACGGGACTCAACCATTTCTAAAACTGAAAGTCCAGAGTTTCGAGAGTAAGAAAAGATCTCCTGCAAAACACGAGCTGATGGAAAGCGTTTCGCTTTTGTATCGATCTTTAACTCTTTAACACACAGCGAAATCAAATCACGAGAATCCTCCTGATCCAAGATCGAAAAATTAGACTCAAACCCCAGCTTGGGTGCATATTTTCTAAGCAATCGATTTGCAACTGAGTGAAATGTTCCAGCCCACAAACCTTGCGCCGAGTCTCCTAGTAAACTTTCCACACGAGATATCATTTCTCGTGCCGCCTTATTAGTAAAAGTTAAAAGCAAAATATTATTTGGTGCAATGCCATGCTCGAGCAACCAAGCAACACGATAAGTAATTGTGCGAGTCTTTCCAGACCCCGCTCCCGCTAACACCAAGACCGGACCATCACCCTGCTGCACAACATCAAACTGCTGATCATTAAGATCGTTGATGTAATCGATTTTCAAATCCTTTGGTTCTTTTGGGGATAAAACAAATTCACTCATAGTGGGGGTATTTTATCACACCAGTAGGCAGAATGCAGTAGGCAGTAGGCAGTGAAAATTATCCACAAACTTCAAATCCTTTCATCACTTCTAATCACCTCATCAACCTTTAATCACCTTTCATCACCTCTTAATCCTCTATCACCTTATCCCACAAAGCTCAAACCCCCGACAGATCTCTGCCGAGGGTAAGTACGATGCACGCAAGCGTGCTAGATGTCGGACATGCCGATGTTCTCGGCGCTCGAACGCGGAGGGATGATGGCGACCGGCTCGCTCACCAGGTAGTCGCTGGTGAGGCCCTCGATCATGGCCGTGATCTCCTCGCCGACCCCGGGGTCGATGGCCAGCTCGTAGAGCTTGCTCAGCCGCTGGTTGATCTGCTGCGCGATCTCGCGCGCTTCGCCGTTGCCGTTGGGGATCGCGACGCTGTTCACGCGGTTCTTGAGCCCTGACAGGGCGTAGAATTCGCGGTACTGCATCTGCCCTCCCTTCTCGGGCTCTGCCAGCCCACCCTGAGCGACCAGGTGGTTCAGGTGATCGAGTAGTGCTTCGTGCGCGGGCTTCCGGGTAGTCATGATGCGATACCTCCTAACTGGATCGCGTGTCGTCGGAAAGATATCCGTAGCCGACGCGCTAGTTTTACATTATATATCAAGAATGTCAACCCTCCTTCGCTAAAGCTTCGGCGGGCATGGATTAAGCACAAACGCCGCCAGGGAGTACCCTTAGCGGCGTATATTCGTCGATACCTGAACTACTAGAAGTGCAGCACTGCGTTAGTCGCAACGACCGTCATGTGTTGCGAGTTGTCATAGTCCTCGAGAACGACCCAAGAGCACTTACGAGTGTCCGCTTCACCTTTCTCTGGTTGCTCACCTTCACACTTCTCATAAGGCCTACGTGCCTTGGGTGCATAGTGGAAGATCTTCCCAGGCTCGATAACACCCTGACACCAAGTGAAAGCCTCGACATGAGACTCGACTCCTTGGATACTCCAACCTTGTTTACGATTGAAAACTCCATCGAACTCGAGACTGCCGCCACTTCGCGCAATCAGACGACCGCCACCCAGGGCACACAGCGCCTCGAGCTGTCGAAAGTCCTCTCGGAACAACTCATCGTCACTTTCCTGCGCGTAGCGCGCTCGCTGACCTTCGCTGACAAGCGGAATGAAGTTGAAGGCATGCAACGCATCGCTTGGTATCGGCCACCAGCCATCGACATCCTGCGCGTAAAACCACAAGTTGTATGACCAGGTCTCCAGCTCATCATCTCCCAACAACACGGGCTCCATGCACGCATCGGTGAAGTTCGAACCTGTGCTGAAGTCGAGCGCCGGTACCATGTCATGATCAGCACACACTTCTGCCGGACTCAGATGATCTAGGCTGTACTGTGACTGGAGTACCGAGTACCCAGCCCAAGCAGTCAGACCAGTGGTCGCAGCGGCAACAGCGGCCAAGGACGGCACAGCAAAAGCTATCGCCCAAAGCCTAGCCCGACGCGCCTTTGTATTGGCAAGATCTACCTGCCACTTCGCAGCATCAAGCTCATCTTGAACCTTCCCACGTGCCCAGGCCATCATTTTCCGCCTGTTCACTGGGTTCTTGGGTTCCAAGGGTACGACATCTTCGCTCATGATCCCTCCTTGAAGGGGCTGGGTGTTGATTTATCCCGTTCTCGCCCCTCCTGCAGAGGTTGTCCGGGGACATGCAATTTAATCAAAATAGCACACAAAAGTCAATAAGGGCTCATCAATAAATAAACAATGACATCACATAAGGTCCGATCGGACCTTATGTGATGTCAGTAACAAAAAAATCTTAAGTAAACGTTAACAAATGAGCTTCCACTCGAAACTTAACTATTAATGATAGAAAATTTCTTGAACACCGGATGTCCTTCGAAATGGAGAACCTTGTCATCATCTCGACACCCAGGACTCGCTTACCGGCAGGCTGCGAGATCTATTTACTCCACAATTCTATATTGCATATACAAAGCTATTATAATTATGTTAAACTCTATTCATAAAATACTTTTATGATACATAAGCGCGAATCAGTGGGAGATCCGATTGACAGAGGGCTTGCATCGATGCACAAGTCGGTGGATACTATGCGAGGATCCCAGGGGAATGCTGAGCGTGATCAAGCAAAAAGCAAATTAATAGAACTAAAAAGAGAACAATCGAGGGAGCAAGCAGAAACGGTAGACGATCTTAAAATTGCAAAAGCGAGAACGCAAGAAATTGCCACTGACATTCGCCCAGCTCAAGAACTGGAATCAAATGACCTAGAAGAACTCCTTGAACACATCACGCAACAGATTGAATCAGCAGAACAAAAAAGAAAAAACCTTGCAATCGAAATAAAAAATGGAGGAATAAAATCAAAAGAGATTGCCAAGTATGCATCTGGCAGGAAAAGTCTTTTTTGGAGAAAGGTTGGAGGCGCTTTCACTACAGACCCAAACACCGCTAAGCTTACAGAATTGCGAGAACTGCAACAAAAAATCGAAGTACTTAAGCAATCTAAGATACAAGTCGCTCAAGAAATTTCACAAAAAGAACTACTGGCAAGTATGAGTAGAAGAGCTGCATAGAAAAATAAAGTAAAAACCGGCGTATTACCGGTTTTTAATCTTCTTATTTTTTAAACCACCAATGGCAAATCATGAATCGTATTTGGCCTACCTGATACAACGTCCTCAATTCTGTATGCCCCATGAGTTGGCGCTTCGATATATCCATTCCACGCCATACGCGCGAGCGCACCTGAATTAATCCAGTCGAACAACCATTCATTTGTATATTTTGGATCGAATTGATCCATACCACCTGCCATCTGCGTAATCCATCGGTGGTTAAAGTCCTCTTGTGATCCTACAGTTGGTGCCATGATAATTGGAATCCCCAAGCCAGTATAGAATGAGATCTCGGAAGGCTTTGTCCACAAAATATCAAATCCTCTAATTGCCTTTTCAAACTGAGTGAAATATTTTGCACGATCCTGTTCGTACATCACATTGACCAATCCCAGCTTTCGTTCTTTTGCAAGTCCAGCCTTGGAGATAGCATCTTCAAAAAACTTTGCCACCTCAGGCCTAGTCCCCGCAACCAATGTTAACTTGATCTTCTTTTGCCTTATCTCTCTTTTAAGACTTTCCGTAATTACGGCTCCAATCTCACGCTGCGCACCAGCGCCACCAACCAAGAACGCCAATGAAATTGGCTTCCCATTTTTCTTTCGCACATCTTTACAGTACGTTGCACCAAGGTGAGCTTTTAGAGTCTTCTCCGAACGAGAGGTAAAGATCGCCTTTGGATCTAGATGACAAATACGCCGAGCCATGTCAGAGTGTGCCGCCTTTGGGACTGCACCACCAACAGCATTGATTGGCAGTGGAAAACCGGTAAGCTCAATGTTCTCAGCTGGCACTCCATACAACTTCAATCGCTCCTGAACGCGCCCCGTAGGTGCCAAATATTTTATCCTTGATTTCTTTGGGTGCATTGGCGCCCAAGCTCGCGAAATATCCGCATCGGTTGCTAAAACATAAATCTCCCCAGGATAGCCATGTTCCTCAGCAGCAAATGCCGGAGTCATAAAAGTACAAATGAGTGGCTTTGGATCCTTCGCCAATTCGGCTATCAAATGTTTCATCCAACCTCGACGTCTGATTAATTGATAAAACTGCCAAACTTGCAAAGACGTTTTGGAAAGATCACGCCTTGGATAGAACTCAGGAATCCTCTGCAACTCATCCATGATCCCAAAAACTATTTTTCCAAGTATTGGAACTTTTTTAAATCTGGATATTTTTTCGTACAACTTACGGCCGTCCTCCCACAACTTTTTATCAGCCGCTGGAATGCCATCATAGTCATTTGCAATAATAATTTTCCCCTTCGAAGCTAAATGACGAAGTGAGTGCGCTGGCCTTTCGTGACCATAGCCCATGTTAACCGCAACAACATGTGCTAAAGATTTATTTTTTGACATAGTCCTCCTTTTAATAATTTTATTATAACAAAATAAGACCTATAGGTCATATAGGTCTTATTCTTTTGAATTCTATTTTAACTTCAGTAGGTCGTACTTCTTTCCTTCCTTGAGCCACTTTGCAAGTGTTCGAAGCCCTCGAGCTGATACTGAAAGCGTGACCATTCGTCCTGTTGCAGGATTAAGCAAACGCTTCTTCTGAAGGTTTGGTATCTGTCTTCGCTTTGTTTTTACTTTAGAGTGACTGACGTTATTTCCAGTAAGTGGTTTCTTGCCAGTAACTGCGCATTTCTTTGACATAAAATATAGGTTTACAGGCGTAATAGTAGAGGATACGACGGTTTTTGTCAATGGGGGTGTGCAGAACCCAGACACCAGAACCCAGAACACAGCTTAATACCCATCACGGTGCCGGGTCGTGGATTGTAGCGTTTTAATATTTTAAAGGAAAAATAGATCATTTAAACTCAAGAGAAGATATTTAAAGAAACAAAAAAACCCTTACAAAAGTACGAAACGCTACAATCAACGGCCCGACCCCAATTGCTTTGATATTGACAACAATAAGAAAATAGGCTAATTTTGCACGTCGAACACCTCGACACCGAATCCACTAAACGCCGGTGTGAAACCCGGAGAGGACTCAACATGGCGTCTCGCATCATAGAACCTTTCCTCCTCACTTTTGACGACAACTCGTCAACCAGAGTACGAGTCGGCACACGCATCATCTTCGACAAGAACCAGAACAGCATGTTCATGGAGTTCGGTATGCGTCGCGGACGATCGCGCCGTGTCTACATCGACGGAGAGAGCGAGCTCTTCTTCGACGAGCCGCTGACCGACTCGATGATCGATTTCGTGGTCATGATGATCATGGCCGCGAACAACGACCTACAGGCCATCGAAGTCGATCATCCCGATCCACACATCCGCGACATCGGCTTCGGCATCAACTAGTCCTCGCGCTCGTCCTCAAAACACCCCGCTCTCTGGCGGGGTGTCTATCGTTTTATAGTAAGTAGATCCTTCCCCCTTCGCTAAAGCTGCGGAGGACTTGGAATCGACTCGCTCCGCTCGCTCAGGATGACGAACGCTCTACTCCTCTCCCACCACCTCCGAACACATTTGAATAATTTCTATCGCACGCTTTTCTGACACATCTAACTTTTCCTGCAGTTCATTTGAATCGATTTCAATCACTTCTTTACAAAGCATTATTCCGTGATGTGAGAGCTTGTCGAGTTCAGTCTGTGATAGATCGTCGAGCACTGTCACAGGGTAAAGGGAAACGTTATCTACCATCTTTGCAAATGTTCTCTCTTGGGGAATATTCCAGCCAATCATGTGGATACCTTTGCAGATTCCAAACTGCCGAGCTCGATCTGAAAATCGGGCGTTTGTTACAATCCAAGCTTCATCAAAATGCTGACACTTCCCTACAGCTGAACCATCAACAAGATCCAAAAACCTTGCCCACGTTGCCATCGTATCCTTTAAATCAACATTATCATTAAATCTATTTCTAAACTTTGCCTCGATGAAAATAATGCGATGATCCTTTTCTGCCACAACATCTACTTCGTGCATTACGCACGACCCTTCAATTTCCTGATCAGGAACATGTGCATCATAACTATAAGCTTTCAAAATCGAAGCAACGTATTTCTCGAAATTATATCCAGCTGGCCCAAGCCTAAGTAATGCATTGCGCAGATTATACCGACAAGCTGTGCATGCCGTACGACGCTTAAGTTCATCATATACAATTTTATAAACCTGCTTTGTGGTCATGCCACTGTGCAATTGTTTTTGCAGTTCTGCCAGAACAGCATCAGCTGTTTTCAAGTCAGCGCCTGAACGCAACATGCTTGATCTGACTTTCTTGGAATCAAACTCTACTTTTTTACCACTGGACTTTATTATAAACATAAAAGCGGGTTGTATTACCCGCTTATTCTACCATATTTACCAGCAGCTCTTTTCCTCTCTGCGCCCAGTCGTCAAGCTCGAGTGCTTCTTTTTCTAAAATATATAAACTCAGTGTGTCGATGATGGCGTCAGGTCCTTCAAGTTGCCCCACGTAAACTTCTACTGCTAAATAATGCAACTCCTCGCGAGTATCACCATCTTCAATTTGCAACCACAACTTACCCTCTATGATATGTTCAACTGATTCTCCTGAGGTAAGTGAATCTGATAGATATGCAATGATCGAGCCTTGGATCTCATCGAGTGACAACTCACTCAAATCTTCAGATGATAAATACGGCCGTAAAAAATCTACCCAGTCTTCAATTTGCCCTTCAACAGTCTCGGGATCATAATGATAATCAACAGTCTCATAATAAGGCCTCATAACGAGCTTAATATTGTCTGGATTCTCGTCTATGCTGGCATCGATATAACCCTCGAGCAATGCACGCACGACAGCAAAGTCCATGTCAGTGTCGACAAACGAATAAAGCAGATATTGCATTGGGAGAGTGAAGCCACTCTCAAACTTATGTAAATGATCAACAATCATGTCCTTTATAAACACCGCTTGATTATGAGCACGCTGAGGTTCACCAATTTGGTAACTCTGCCGATGACGCAACCACTGCAAAGTTTCCGTTGTTGGCAGGTCAAACAATCTTAGTATCCCCAAAGTCTGCGAAAAATTAACAGTCGCGACATAGTCCGCCTGCACACCAACCACTTTCTCTATTTGATCTATCCCATACTCCAACCCTTCATACGAACAGGCGTTGGCTAAATAATATTCAGTCTCTTCCAATTGCCGTGGAATATAAGCGTATGTTCCGCGCGGCACAGTGGTAATTACCATATCCCAATCAACAAGATCGAGTGTAAACATATGAATCGCATCGCAATGTGGATCCTCATCCTCCTGACGAGCATCAAGACCTAACAACAAAACATTGATCTGCGAACTATCTCCAAAATCAACATCTGACTCGCCAGAATTCAATCGTGTTGCAGAGACCTCATCTAACACACTTTCAATTTGCTTCATCTGTGCATCATCCCATGACCAATCTTGCACGATAGCACTCACACCAAACACAAATACGACTATCACTATAAGAGCTATGAAAAATAGTAGTAGCTTGCGCTTCATAATGGCCATAGATTACTGCGTTTTGCAAAACAGATCAAGGGGTAGATGAAAAAACAAAAATCAGCTCGCCGCACACCCCATCCCGAACGCAGTGAGGGATCTTCTAAAAGATATCTCGTTGCACTCGATATGGTGAGTGAGGGAGCTGATTTTATATTTTCCTTACAACAATGCGTCTTTTGCCGCTTTGTTTACTCCAAACTTTAGAACAGTCTTTGCAGGAATGTGGATTGACTCTCCTGTTGCAGGATTTCGTCCCATTCGAGCATTTCGATGCTTCTTTGCCATCTTTCCTAGACCAGGAAGCATGATCTCTCCACATCGCTTGATCTCTTCGTACATGAGCTCAACCAATGTGTTGTACTGCTCTTCAGCCTCTTTCTTAGATACACCCCACTTCTCAGCCATAGCGGTCATCAACTGAGACTTTGTTAGTCGCTTGTCCATAAAAAAATATGTTAATAATTCTTTTAGCCCTTAAATAGTAGCACTTATAATCTAAAACCTCAATAAACACAGGGGTTCCTGTGTACAAACCGCTACAGATCCAAAGAAAAACGTCAAATCTGGCGAATGATTAAATTGTTTAAAATGTTTAAAATGTTTATTTTCAAGAATCACCATTACTTCCTCAACAACCTTTATCACCTTTTCACGTATTGACAAAGCGGCTAATTCTTGCTATTTTTGTTGACCGTACCATCTTACTTTCACCCGAACGGAGACATGAATCATGCCAGAAATTCTACTCGCAGTCGCCGCGGCAGCATCCCTATCGACTATAGGTTTTGCGCTGATCCTTACCACGCTCTACATCGTGCTTGCTTGGAAGCATTATCGGCTAAGCATTGAGAATATTGAGCTCAAGCACAACATGATGCACGACTTCATGACGGGGCTCGCCAATAGACGATGGCTTGAAACGAACTTTGATCGGCGTCGACTTCGTTGGGGAAGAAATGGTAACCCCATCCTCGTCATGGTGATCGATGTGAACAACTTCAAGTCAGTCAACGACAACCACGGTCACGACGAGGGCGACGCAATCATCCGGTTCATCTCTAGCAAAATCCTTGAAGCATTACGTCCAGAGGACATTGTCGTCCGCCCCAACGAGGGAGGAGATGAATTCTGGGTGGTTCTCAGTGCACCGAATGCACAGATTCTGCACACCATCATTCGTCGCGTTCTAGACGACGCGTGGTGCCGAGTAGACTCAGAACTGCGCGTCACCATCTCTGCTGGTTGCACGCTTCTAGGTGAGCACGAAGCCCTACAGCTGGCTATCAAGCGTGCTGACGGTCTGCTGTTCCACGCCAAAGAAGAGAGTCACGAAACCGATAAAGCGTCTGTGCGCTACGACTTCGAAACACCTCTTCGTGTCGTGGACTAGTGGTCATACAGATCTCGAAACCCCAGGCTCTCGGCCTGGGGCTTATCGCATCCAAATTTTCACACCTGTGGACAGAGGTTCAACCTCTATCCACAAATAGCACTCGATTTGCACGTCCATTTATTTCAACACATCTAATGTTTCACTAAGGTTCCGATCGGCCCTTTAGTGAAACATTATTTTCGTACTTGTGGATAACAGTTAAACTGTTATCCACAGAAAATTACAAAATCGATAATTGTAATATCTGAACTCCGAGGGCTAAAATTAGACCGATCATTAAATACATTCCAAGTGAAAGCTTGGTTTTTCTGTTTGCTTTTTTTGTTGCCAGTAAATGTACCGCGTGAACCGATCCAAATATGTATCCGATGAATATCGAAATGATTACATATGGCCAGCCAAGTGCGAATCCCATGAACATTCCTAGGAACATATCGCCAGAACCAATTCCCTTTCCTCTTGTTAATAAATATTGCACTCCAAAAAACGCAATCCCGACACATGCACCTATCAACATCTCTGCAATCGATAAACCCGATGGCATCAATACAACAATAACAGATCCAACTATCATCAGCCTTACATTGACCAACATCTTGTACCAATCGAGTGCTAGTGCAAACAACGCAATCAAAACTATCACAAGATCGCGTGCTAATATCCAAATATCACCAAACTCCATAAAGCGCGCCGCAATTATCAAAATAGCTAACCCCGCAATCACCTCAAAAACTAAATAAAACCAACTCATCTCCTTCTGACATTCTTTACACTTACCGCGATAAATCAAAAAACTCACTACGGGAATCAACTGGTCCCATGTGAGTACTTTCTTGCAATTATCGCAAATTGACCGTCCACTAATCCAATTTTGATTATCAGCATAACGCATAGCAGCGCACAAAAGTGCGCTACCGATACTTGTTCCTAAAATAAAACTCAAAATGTAAGCAGCATTATCCACATTATTCACTTAGCTTTTCATCTAATATTAACGTGTCGCCTCGATTGTCTCACTCTGCTCAGCACCTGGTGCACACACCGTCACTCTTCCTTCTGTAGTTTGTATAACCGCGTAGTATGTGGAATTGCCAGTTGATTCTGTAGGATCGTCAGGTATGTCTACCAAATAAACAGATCCGTCAGTTAGATCAGACAAATCTGTCAAACCAGAGCAAGACCCATCCATCTGACATATTTTCGGGGTTGAACTACTACAAGTCGAAGATGAAGGAATACTCCCAGGTAAGTCACCATTATTATCAATAGAATATTGATAAATTCCATTCAAGATAGTATTAACATCCGCCCAACGCTGAGCGTTTCTAGTGTCTCCCAACTGCTTCCCTGGATTGATAGCCAAAATAACAACACCTGCCAAAATTCCGATCGCTGCAACTACCAGAAGGATCTCGATTAAAGTAAAGCCTTTTTTCATATTTAACTTAACACTATTATATCACTGTGCCATTGATTAATGCACGGCTTCCAATAATGGAACGTGCAATAGTGCATACATAAGGGCAATACCCAAAATCATAATGCCAAAATGCAATGCCATCCGCTTCATGCTTTTTCCATGCTTTATCTCTGGGATAAGGTCAGATGCTGCCAAATAAATAAATCCTCCGGCTGCAATTGGCAAGATATACAAAGCTGCACCCTGAGCTATTTCAGTAAAGAAAAAACCAATCACTCCACCGAGCACCGCTGTTAATCCTGACAAGAAGTTAAATAAAAGTGCCTTAGCTCTTGTCATACCGCTATAGATCAAAACTCCAAAGTCACCAATCTCCTGAGGCAACTCATGTAAAATCACAGCAATTGTAGCGATAATTCCAGTCTCAACATTGACCATGAATGCCGCTCCGATCACTAAACCATCAATTAGATTATGCATTCCGTCTCCAAATAAAATCATTGCCGATAATTCCTTCTTACTGCGCTTGTGATGCACATCTCCACAACAATGCTCACCATGATGCGCGTGATGCCAGTGTAAAAACTGCTCAATTAGTAAAAAGAGGCAGAATCCGATCAACACGAATAAAAATAAAATCGACGATGCCTCATGTCCGTGCAACTCTGTGAACTCATGCAAGGCCTCAGGAATTAAATGCAAGAATGCGCCCCCCAATAAACCACCAGCGGCAAGGGCAACTAAAACTAGCAAGATCTTTTCAAGAATTTTTTTAGAAAAACTTAATGTGAAAGCACCGACAAACGAAATCAGACTCACTGCCACTGTTGCAATGATTATGTAAAACAACACTGTCATATTAGACCAGGATAATTAGCAAGAATACAATCAAAAAGATAACCATCCAGCCCAATGTACTTCCCAAAACCCAAAAAGCTTGCTTGATCTTTTTACGTACTGCTAACACTGCTGGATATGCAAAAATTAGAGACCCTGTAACTGCAGCTGAAAAAACTAGCAGTAACAATACTGTGATCATCGACAAATATATCGATGGCACTGTTTCAACAGAATCAAGACCGTACATAACAGCGGCGATAATCACTACATAAAGCGCTGCACCTAGGGCCTGCAAAAACCCTATAAATATTGGATGTTTTTTCATATGAATCAATTATAGCAAAATAAGCCAGTGGATAATAGGTAATGATGCCAATCGGTAGATTATAATGCAATATGAAGGAATGACGCCCAATAGACATTGACATTTTGCCAGCTTTATGCTATTCTTTTTGTGTCCTGGCCCGTTTTCCCGAAAAGGTAATTGGCTCAGAACGTTAATTCAAAGTCATCAAATCTTGATGACAATCTAAGCTATTTCCCTTTTATGGAAAACAAGCTATTTGTAGGTAACATCTCATGGGATGCAACAGACGACTCTCTACGAGACCTCTTTGCTGAGTATGGTGAGGTTATCTCTGCCCGAATTGTGATGGACAAGTTCACAAACAAAAGCCGTGGATTCGGTTTTGTAGAGATGGGCACAGCTGAGGAAGCACAAGCTGCGATTGAAGGTCTAAACGAGAAGGATTTCTTGGGACGACCAATCAACGTGAACATTGCAAAGCCAAAGGCTGAGTAATTGATCCTCATAAAAAACCGCACG
Organism: Candidatus Uhrbacteria bacterium; assembly: GCA_018673485.1. GTDB lineage: Bacteria > Patescibacteriota > Patescibacteriia > UBA9934 > UBA9934 > UBA9934. The sequence continues at coordinate 22,979 of JABHCP010000021.1, read as the reverse complement.
ATTTTTCGAGCGGTTTTTTGTTTTACTTAAAAAGTTATAACTGTTAAGCTTTTCTTAGCGAAACACACACCCCTGGAGGAACCATGGCCAGCAACAGCGTCCTGATTCGAGTACACGAAGAAAAAGGCACTCACTCACCATACCTCGAAATCCGTTATCGGAAAGGTGACGGTTCGAACCAAAAAGTCGTAAGAACAGCTGATCTGCGCAGTGACATTGATGCTGCGGCTGCCATCAAGCTAGTCACAGCAGTGAAGCAGGTGCTCAACGGCCGCAATACCGTGCCTCACACGCCACAACCTGGACGTATGGCTGTCGCGCTCCTGACCAATTGGAGCCCCGCTCGTATACTCCCATTCCTGTGGCAAAACATGGGACGCACGGTCCATCTAAGTTATGGACCGCTCACCCAAAGCCTGACCCTGGAAAGCACCGAGGACGCCAGCGCCGCCTTCAAGATCCTTCACGACCTCCTCGTATTCGAACTCCGAGAAAAGTTGGTCATGTCGGCGTCAGTAAAGGCAAGCAAAGGTGGCTGGGAGTGGCACAACCACACCCTGTGCTATATGAAGGCTGACAAAGCCTAAAGCGCATCACCCGTGAGGGCCCTGATAGACTCAGGGCCTTTATTACATCAAAAAAAACGCAGCTCTACTAAACTGCGGTTTTTGTTTTACTAAGAAACAGTTGTCAAGAACCAAATCGAGCAATCATACCTCCCAACTCACAGACTAAAGCTGAGCCTGAATAGCTAAGCCGTCCGCCTGTGGATAGAGGTTCAACCTCTATCCACAGGTACTGACGATCGTCAGGAGTGTTTATAGAGCAAAAAAACCACAACTCGATCGAACCGCGGTTTCATGGGGTCAGGCTATCAATCAAAGCCTATAACAAAATCCCCCACCGACTTTGAGTCGGTGGGGAGTGTACGATTCACCTGACTAGATTACCACTTGTCAGGAGCGTGAATCATGAGACTGGTCAGGACGAGCTTGATATCGTCAGGCATGCCATTGAGCACTTCGAGGAACTTCTTGGGCTGATGCTCACGCAGCAGGTTCAGAAGCTTCTGGATTTCATGAGGCTTACTCTGCCTGGCACCCAGGGCACAAAGGAGTCCGCAGTCGATATTATTGACCACCCATTCATCACCATCCGCTCGCGTCACCTCGTTGGCGTGGAGCTCACGATGCGTGGAGACGAGCTTGGCGAAGATATTAAAAACCGCCAACGACAACTGATCCATCTGGGATTTCATCTCATCGGGCGTATCTTCGATCTTGGTAGCTTCCACTGCCACAATCATGACAAACTCAATGAGTGCCAGAAGCGCCTTGTGCGATAAACTCCGTTCAAGATTGAGCTTGACCTCTTGCGCATACTTGATTTCCCGCCAACTATCACGCTCGTCGAAATACTGTGCCTTAATAGCGTGAAGGGTGTCGGTGTACTCGGGACCATCTCGCGAAACCACGGAAGGAGCAAGGTCCCACTCAGTATCGCACTCACAGAACCACTCCATGAACTCAGCGTGGTCAGCATTGACGATCCAAACTAGAAGGTCGAACATATCATTGAGTCCTTGCCCAAGATCTCCGACCTGATTGTTGAGCGAACCAATGAGCTCCTGATTCTCCTGAACCTGAGTCCAGGCCTCGACGTAGAGCTCGTGCTTAGTCATGCACATGCTTCGAAAGTCCTCAATTACTTGATTACGATCTCGAACCCTGTCCCACAAAAGTTTTTCGACGCGGGTACAATACAATTTACCTACTGTGGCAACCGCTGCTACCACAACTGAGTTGATAACAATCAACGCGATGAGAATAGCAGCGAACAAAGACATCTCCAAATCGACAGTCTCGCTGAAAACTACTGCGGTGATCCCCGTGGCCACAACACAGATAGCTACCCAGATCCAAGCACACTGAACACCGTATTTCATGAGGAAACTCGGCTCCGGCATGTTCACGATGGGCACTTGAGGGAACGGCTCGAGAACAGGGACTTCGACCTTTTTGTCTTCACTCATCTTTAACTCCGTTGCTCAGCCCTCTCCATGAGGCACCGAGCTAGGAATTGCATGCCTTGGCAAGCAGAACAAAATCGACAACATCGCCGAAACTGCCCCACTACCCAACAACACACTGTCATCCGTGCAAGTTTGTGCCAGCTATCACCTTAATGACAACTGGCTCCACACTCACAATCGGCACTTAAAAGTATATCAGAAAAATAAATTGGTCAATCAAACAAAAAACCACAATTCGATTGAACTGCGGTTTTTTGATAATCACCATCTCGAGATCCACGACCCGCCTCCCGGCAGGCAGGGAGATCTTCTAGAATATTTCCCCTCATTTCATTCGTCGAAATGGTATTAGTTCTAGTATCATTGATTATTTTTGACGTTTGCGTTCGTTTTCTTTTAGTAACTTCTTTCTAATTCTGATTGTCTTTGGGGTAACCTCTACGTATTCGTCATCTTCGATGTATTCGAGTGCGCGCTCTAGGTTCATGTCTAGTGGCGGTGTGAGATTGATTGCCTCATCAGCTCCTGATGAACGCATGTTTGTTAGATGCTTTCCTTTAGTTGGATTCACTGTGATTGAGTTCTTTGAACTCGTTCCGATCACCATACCCTCGTAAACCTCTTGTGCCGCACCAATAAACAATGTTCCGCGATCTTGAAGGGTATTTAATGAATACGCAAGTGTCTTTCCGTCAAATCCAGAAATCATCGATCCAGTTGTGCGCTTGCTAATATCACCTCTAAACTCACCATACTTTTCAAAAATGTGAGACAGAGTTCCCTCACCCTTTGTTGCAGTAATAAACTCCATACGGAATCCGAGCAGTCCACGAGTTGGAATGCTGTACTCTAATCGAGTTGAACCATTCTCACTGTTCATTCCCAGCATCTCCCCCTTACGGTTTCCTAGCTTTTCAATAACAACTCCTGAATACTCATCCGGCACGTCTACAACTACGCTCTCGTATGGCTCCAGTGTCTTTCCGTCTTCCTCGTGCATAATCACCTTTGGCTGACTAACCTGAAGCTCATATCCTTCACGGCGCATAGTCTCGATGAGAACTGCCAAATGCATTTCACCACGTCCACTAACATCGAACGTGTCTGCGTTTTCTGGAAACTGAATCTGCAATCCAACGTTGGTCTCGAGCTCACGCTCTAAACGCTCTCGAATCTGACGAGTAGTAACATAATCACCTTCACGTCCAGCAAATGGTGAGTTGTTAACTAAAAATGTCATTGACAGAGTTGGTGGGTCGATGTGGATAAATGGCAGAATCTCCGCATCAGGGTCCTCAGAGATTGTCTCACCAACGTTAATGTTTGGGATTCCAGCGATTGAAATAATATCTCCCGCAATTGCTTCTTTTACTTCCATCTTCTGCAAACCCTCTGACGTTAATATTTTTGTAATCTTTTGCTTTTCTTTTTTACCGTCATGTTTTGTAACCGTAACTGGCATTCCAACCTTTACAGTACCTTCATACACTCGACCAAGCGCCATACGACCAACAAAGTTGTCATATGCCAAGTTCACTGGCTGCATACGCATTGGTGCCTCTGTGTTTGACTTAGCTGATGGCACCTTGTCCAGAATCAAATCAAACAAAGGCTGTAAGTCTTCGCTCTCTTGATCAATCTCTTTCTTCGCAACTCCACTCTTAGCGTTTGTGTAAATATATTCAAAATCCAACTGCTCCTCTGTTGCACCAAGCTCAGAGAATAAATCAAACACCATATTAAGCACTTCCTCGGGACGCGCTGACGGCTTATCAATTTTATTGATCACGAGAATCGGCTTCAACCCAAGCTCGAGTGATTTACGCAGAACAAACTTTGTTTGTGGCATTGGACCCTCGTAAGCATCCACAAGCAACAATACTGAATCAACCATCCGCAAAACACGCTCTACCTCTGACCCAAAATCTGCGTGCCCTGGTGTATCGACGATATTTATCTTTGTCTCACCAATTCGAATCGCTGTATTCTTTGCGTAAATGGTAATTCCACGCTCGCGCTCTTGATCGTTGCTGTCCATTACGCGTTCAACAACTTCTTCACGCTGCGAAAAAGCACCAGACTGTTTTAGCATGGCGTCAACTAACGTTGTCTTTCCGTGATCAACGTGAGCAATAATGGCAATATTTCGAAAATCCACAAGTATTAATCTAGTATAAATTATCTATAACTCGCGGATTGTACGCTCAAAATCTGTTTCTGTCAATCAAAAAAGCCCTGAAATAAGCGCTATTTTTAGCCTTTTCTGTTGACAAAATGGCTTTTTCATGCTATATTTTACTGTCGCGAGTCTCTCGCACAAACCCAAACCGCGAGGTGAAACTTGACCTATACGACCTAGTCGACTTTCGGCTGATCGGCATGGTGTCGATTCGCTCCCCCAACGCGCGCCAGCGGACATTAAAGAACTCCCAAAGGTGCGCAAGCACTCAACGGAGAAATAATGTCACAAGACCTCAGCCTACTCCTCGACCTGGTGATCAAGCCGGTGGAAGGCCACCCACTCACCAAGTCTGACGCATACCTTGGCAGCGTGCTGCGCAGCAAGGTGCTCAGGTGGCGGCGCAACGACCTGGGCGAGCACAAGTCAATCATCGACTTCCTGTTCGCGCAGCTCATGCCGCGTACCTACAGCGCTTGCGAGAACGGCATCGACTCGCTCGCCGAGGCGTGCAACGAGGAAGAGCTCGAGCAGTTCGATCACCTGATGCTCTGGGCACTCAAGGTGATGGACGCCATTCCGTCCTCCTGGGATCTGGAATGGGACACCGTCCGGACGAGCGTAATGGCACACATGGCCATCGTTCGTAGCGAGAGGGTCCTCTGACCCACCGTAGGCCCCCGACCACTCGGGGGCCTTTGTCGTACAAAAAACCGTTTCTATCAATCAAATAGGCTAAGCCTCGTAAGCTTAGCTGAAATAGCTAAACTCAAAATCATAAGAGGATTTCTCCTAGACGTCGAAATGGTGAATATTACCCCATCTCGAGCTCCACGAGAGATCTTCTCAATATCAACTGGGTTCTGTCGTCTGGGTTCTCGATTCTGTAGATGCATTAAACCCCCACCTGCGCGCGTTGCGCTGGCGGGGGTTTACGAACGGAACGGCGATGAGAATCTAGTCGGCCGCGGGCGAATCGGTCTCAGGGACCGAAGTGAAACTCGCCGGATCGATCATGACCTTGGTCAGGAATCGGTAGACATCGTCAGGCATCTGCTCCAACAGCGGCATCAACTGATCAGACTTCTGCACCTTGAGGTCGCAGAGGATCTTGCTGACAGCGTCTGGCTGGTTTCCGAAAGCTCCGAATCCCATGGCCAGTGCGTAACGCACGCCCTCCTGGTTGAGGTTGGTGCACCAACGCGTATCATCCGAGTAGGAGCGGTACTCGTTCTCGACGTAGAGCTCTCTGTGAGCCGGGATGAGTTCTGTGAGAGCCTCCAACACACGAAGAACCATCTGATCCTGCATGTCTCGGATGTCATCCGACAGTCCCTTCTCCATGTTCAGGAAGCCGACTGTGTTGAAGATCTGGTGCATGAGCCGCCGAACCCACTTACGGGAAAGGTCCAGCTTTTCCGAGAGCTCAAAGGCCTCACGGGAACGCTTCCTATCCCAGAGCTCGTAACCCTGCATGAAGTCTTCCTTGATCAGGTTAAAGGTCTGGAGCGTTGCTCCCCTTCCATTGGGCAAGGAGAAGGTGTCAGCCAGGGCGTTCAGCGACTCGGGACGATCGTTGAGCCAATTGCCGAAGTCGACCATTCGCTTCACACGACCCTTGACACTGTCACCGAGGAACCACACGAGGTCATTCCACATCGTATTGCTCATACCGCTCATATCCCTAAGCGTGCTCTTGAGCTTCACGATCTCAGCCTCCTTAGTTGCCAGAGAATTGCGACTCTCGGACAACTGGTTCTCGAGAGAACTGATCTGGCCCTCGTGACGCTCGATCAGACCCTCCAGGTCAGAGACCTGGGTCTTACCCGCATCACTCTTGACCATCTCACCAACGGCGTGGAGGATGGTGTGGGACAGGCTAACGACCGGCAAAAGCGCGATCAGCATCTTGTTCATGACCGACAGGTCTTCCCACGAGTTGAGGTTGAGGTAGAGTACGAAAAACGCACCTACGATAACGAACAGGCCCAGAGCAACCCGAACCGTGTTCTTGGCAATCCACGCGATCATCGCGTTGATCTTTTCACTCATACCGACTCCTATCCCCGTCCCTCTCGTGAGGCAACGGGGTGGACTACGCGCCTTGGCAGACAGAACGGATATGACGAAAGTGTCACACCGCCCCAGCATCCAACAACGCGTTGTCACCCGAAAACTGGCTCTCTAGCCAGCTATAACGGAGGATTAATATAACACAAAATCACGACTTTGTCAATCAATAAACCCTAATTTTAGCTAAAAACAAAAAAACCACCATTCAATTGAATGGTGGTTTTATTTATCGATTAATGGCCAGTATCATCAGCTTTCGATGCGTGAATTGTTCCATCTGCATGCTCTGGTGGAGTGTATACAGTGTATAACTTTAACTTCGACTCAGTCGAAACGTTCCAAACGTTATGCTCAGCTCCTGCTGGCACAACGATTGCACTTCCATCAATAAGATCGAACTCTTCCCCGCCGATACTTGCCTTCCCTTCACCTGCCTCAACCCTTATAAACTGATCGTGTTCTTCGTGAACCTCCATTCCAATCTCATCCCCAGGCGCGATACTCATCACCACAAGCTGACTATTTGGACCCGTAAACAAAACCTCCCGATAATTCTCATTCTCAAGCGTTTTCTTCTCAAGCTCCACATGAAATCCTGACATATATATTATTTATTTAAATTAAATTTTAATATCATTGGTAAGTGATCCGAGATTGGTACGTCTGGTACTTCGAAACTCTCGACTTTAATCCCCGATGTCACGAAGGTGTAATCGGCAAACTCCTGGAATCCATACTTACCATGCTCGTATTCTGGGAATAAAGTGCGCATATGCGAACCCCTCGTAGTCTTTATCTGAAATTCCTTAATAAGATCTTTATAGCCAGCCTTTTCAAACATCTTCACACTCTCTGCTTCAGGCAACAGGTTGAAGTCTCCCAACACGATCTTTTCACCAGATTTTCCCGCCATACGATCAATTATCTTTTGCGATTGCACGATGCGCTCGGGTGTATCTAATTTATGCGCTGGAAATGCCGCTCCATGAACTGTCCCGAATGTCACATCGCTCCCAGATACATCAACTGTAATACTCAATGCCACCATACCAAGTGTTGAATAATCCTTACCGTCGTATGAATTCAATTCTTTATACACAAAAAATCCTTCTCGATTTTTTACTTTCAAATTTTTTCTAACAAAAATCGCAACACCAAATGGTCCCTCACAATTTTTTTTATGATCAACCGCGCAATGCTCGTCCATAACCTCAAAATGCCCTTCATGATCTGGTAGACGTTTTTGAAGCTCTGTAAATAAGTTCACGTTCGGATCACCCCCCACCTGCTCTTGATCTCGATTTGCGTTCGTTACCTCCTGAAAACAAAACACGTCAGTTGATGGCGCCTGATCCACGATGAATTTCATCAAAGGTTCAAATACAACTCCAGAATAAGTATTTAACGAAATTATTTTCATACGTATTATTTTAACACAACAATTGCTTTTTAATTGCTGGCTTCACTTAAGGTCCGATCGGACCTTAAGTGAAGCCAGAATCGATAAGTTTATATTGATTTCTGTACTGCATGTGAGCCAGCAACGTAGCCTGTGGTCCAACAGAGTTGCAAAGAGAATCCTCCGGAAGGTCTGTTGATATCGATAATATCACCGATCAGATACAAGTTTGGAAATAACTTTGAGCTCATTGTTTTAAAATCCACTTCTTGTGGGATAACCCCACCATCAGCCACGATCGACCATTCCAGTCCCATAGTTCCTTTGATCGGAAAGTTAAGGTCTTTCAATGTATGAACGAGTAACTTTCTCTGCTCTTTGGATACATCACGAGCTGGCACGTCACCGAATCTGAGTCCTGGGAGTTTTAGAACCGTATCGACAAGCTTGTTCTGAAGCAACTCTTTAAGCGCAGTCCTCACAAACTTTTTTCCATGCTGCTCAAAAAAATCTAGAATGAATTTGTCCAAGCTGCCAAGATCATGGTCTGGAAACAAATCGATTGATGCCTCCACCGGTCCGTCTTTCAATAATGTCTTCACTTTGAATGCTGAGTTGATCACAAGTGGTCCTGAAATCCCAAAATGAGTAAACAATAATCGTCCGCGTAGTTTTAACTGTGTCTTATTGTCCTGCTTATATCGAAGCACCATATCATCAACACTTATTCCAGAAAGTCCATGCACCCATTTAGATGATGTACGCAATGGTGAAAGATTCGAGTCTGGCTCTTTAATTGTATGGCCAAGCTTTTCAAGAATCGACAAACCATCACCAGTTGAACCAGTATCAGGAGCGGCGAGCCCTCCGGTTGCGAGGATTATTGATGATGCATCAAACGAGCCGGCCGATGTTTTCACACCTTTGATGATACCATCAGTTTCGATAAGTGATTCGATCGAGGCGTCAAGCTTAATCGTAACTCCCCCACTCTCTTTCATATAATCAACAAGTGCCAAACTAACATCTTCAGCACTCTGAGATTTTGGAAAAGCTCGCTTTCGATCTTCAATGACAAGAGGCAGGTTTTGATTTTTGAAGAACTTGAATGTGTCTTCTACGTTGAATTGTGAAAAAGGTGAGAACAAGAACTGTTTTGACTCAGGAAAATTATCTAAAAATAAATGATCATCAAACTCCGCATTGGTGATGTTACATCGCCTTCCACCCGTAAGGCTCAACTTTTTACCAAGTCGATCATTCTTTTCAATCAAAAGCACCCTTGCTCCAAGCTCCCCAGCCCTTCCTGCCGCCATCATCCCCGAGGGCCCACCACCGACAACAATCACATCGTAAGTTTCATTTTTCATAACCACACTATGCCAGATTGAGAGGAATTATCAAGGCTTTAATCAATTAATTACACTTATGAGTCGATCGACTCATAAGTGTAATTAATTTCTTTTTTTCCAGTGAAAATATCAAAACGCTACAATCCACGACCCGGCACCGTCAAGGTCCTTGTCCCGATCAAGGACCTTATTAAAACAAAACAACCGCCGGGTGGCGGTTGTTTTAACTTATTTATCTATCGTCCAATATCTTGGTAGAGATATAGTACATCTTCTAGCCCTGATATTATCGATCCAACTGTTTTGGCAAGATCTTCTGTTGTTGCATGAAGCTCGAACCTAGTTTGAATCATATTATCACGAACCGCGTATTCACTTTCAAAAAGTCTAAGTGTTCCATCTTCTGCTAGGTAGTAAGCTGAATCATTAGACGACCGCACTACTGACCCAAGTGGATGCAATGTGGTATCCGATATTGAATCTCCTACTGTGTACTTATTAAAGTATGTTGGCTCTATATCAACAATCTTCTGATTCCATGTGTCACCCCATAGTGCAGTGGCAACTTCCTCAGTCTCAACCCATCTTATAACTCCACCAGGCTCTACTGCATAGACCTTTGGATCACTTTGGATCATTATCATCCAAGTTCCTGGACGCACTCGTACAGGTCCACCTAACGTGATTGAGCTCAAATCATCACCTGATATTACTTTTACGCTCTCAAATGATGTGAACCATGAGAAGAATGTTAACTCGTTGGGGAAAGGATGTCGCAATCCATCACCTCCAACTACGTAAACAGTGGATAATGACTCTGACTTGATTAGATCACCGACATCGATACTGTCAGGCAACATCGCCTCTGCATCCTCTGCTGATGGGTAATACTCAACCACTGGATCAATTGCGCTTGTAACTTCCTCGATTGTCTCAACGTCTTGATCTGTATCAGCCACGATTGAGAATTCTGATGTTTGATCGCTATCAAGTACACTGCTGATCCCTCTAACATCGGCTCGCACAACCACAGTGTTTGAGTCAACATTTGGCACCAACCATGTGTAATCATCGTCAGCATCAATGTCTGTCGCTATTGTGCTGAACGTTTCACCACCGTCATATGACGCGTAAAGGTCAACCTCTTCTGAGGATCCGCTGGTGCTCCACGTGATAACTACATCAGCTCCACCCTGCAATTCACCATCAGTGGCTGGACTGTCAACTTCGATTGTCGCAGAAGTTACTCTGGTCGATACACCTCCACCACCACCGCCACTGCTTGACGCAGCAGCTGCAGAAACTCCACTTGAAACTGTAGACTTCGCAGACTCGAGCCCTCCAGTGTCAGCTGCTGTCACCTTATAGTAATAGGTGGTCCCAGTTGTAACAGTAGAGTCTGTAAATGATGTTGTTAGTACGTCAGAAGTATTAACCTGTGTTGTAAATGGTCCGGTTGAGCTTGTATCTCTGTATACCTCGTAACCAAGCAAGTCAGATATTGCTGATGCGTCGGAGTTTGTTGTAACTGCGCTCCAACTAACACTCACGCTCTGTGACCCACTATCACTTACTGAAACGCCTGTTGGCGCCGCTGGTGCCAATCCGTCAGATGGCACGGTGATTGAGAACACAGTAAAGTGATCTACCGCCATTGTAAACTGCACATTCGCTACATTTGACAGGTCTGCTGCAGGTGTTGCAACAGTGTCTCCGCTTGCGTCAAGATATGCCGTTGTTGTGTTTTCCGGAATCCAAGTTCCATTTCCTGAGAAATATGAAATTGTAAGATCCTCTGCCTCAGCGTATGTATCAATACTGTTTGTTGCGAGGTCTGCTACTGCCATCGTTCTAGTAATTGTAACCTCCTCGTCAAAACCAGAGGAAAGTACTGTTCCACCTGCGTCAGTCATAGAAACCTCGAAACCGTTTCCAACAACATCCACTGTCGCAGTATTAACAACGTTATTTGTTTCTTTAACCGTTACACTACCCGCACTTTCAGATGTACTTGTCGCTCTTCCTGGAATGTTAACTGAGATTCCAAGATCTTGATCCTGAACTGTACCACCTTCTGACGGGGTAATTGACTTAACTGTTGGTTCATTCAATCCAGTAGCCAATGCTTCAAACTGAATATTGTTGCCAGTTGATGAGCTTCCGTCAATTGCAATTTCTGATACAGCTGCAACGCTATCATATCCGTGTCCAATTGCTGATACCTCCCAAGTTCCATCATCAACCGGTAATGAGTATTCGCCATCAGCATCTGCTTGAATTGCGACAAATCCACCACCTTCTTTTGTTGCTTGCACAAAGGCATAGGGAACAACGGCATCGTTTAGATCTGTAATCGTACCTGTGATATTTTGATCAGATATGGAACCAGCCAAATCCGTACCCGTCACATCAGACCCAGCCATAGTCACAGTCTCTGGAGTAAGAACAAGTCCAGGGTTAAACGCATTAACCTGATAAGTACCATCGGGAACTACAATCGAATAATCACCAGATGTGTCAGTCTCTGCGCCGATATATAAACCATTTGTTGGATCAGAAATCTCAACATAGGCATTCGCAATCGGATCTGTACCATCTGTAAGTGTTCCTGAGATAGTATTCAAATCAGGCATTTCAATCTTGATAATCTCTGCTCCGTCGACTGTTACAACTCCTGAGCTCACTACTGTTGTGCCACCATTATCTGTGATCACATCAGTGCCTTCGTCAATCTCTACTCCATGTGTATATACCAGAACATCATATGTACCCTCTGGCAACTCAATGTCCGCTGTGCTAGCATTTTCTATAAACAAATGTTGTCTGATGTTTGCCGAATCATCAAAGAATTCAACAAATACCTCTCCCATCGCTACAGCACTTCCCAATGAATCCTTAAGATTCACAGTAACTGCCTCTGGAGTATCAATAACAATGTCTTGATCTGTTTGATTTGCTGAAGTTGTATCCACGTTGGTTATTATCGGCAATGGACCCTTATGAGGATCCCAAGCCTCTACTGTGTAACCTGATGCCGCTGGGACTCGCAAAGTGTATGTTCCATCGTCGGCAGTGTTTGCAAAGTTACTTCCTCCATTTGGACTCCATGCAAATACTTCTATTCCATCCAAACCAGTCGCAGCCGAACAATCAGCTCCACCACCTGCAACCTTACAAACTGTACCTGCAATTGTTCTAAATGTTGTAGCACTGTCAGGTGACAAGTTTATACCTGCCTCATCTGCATCACTAACAGTCACAGTGGTTTGCAATGTTGGACCATAGCCAGGAATATACGCCTCCACCTTCCAAGTTCCATTACCCACATAAAGTGAATATGTTCCGTTGGAAGACGTTATAGCACCAGCGTCGAAGTATCCAACACAATTAGCAGAACAAAATGCGTGAACAGATGCTCCAGAAACCGCATTAGTTCCATCAGTCACCGTACCACTAATGGCCTGCTCACCCTTTGAAAGCTCTAGTGTAATGGAAGAGACCAACGTTCCTTCTTGATATATATTTCCAGAACCATCAATTCTTACCTGGACCTCTCGAGTTGGAGGTGCTCCATCCATAAATGCACCAACACGGAATGTTCCTTCGTTTACGTTTAATATCGCAGATCCTGCACCTGAAGTCTGTCCAAAAGTACCCCATCCAGCCTGTGTATCATCCATGTAAACCATGGCATCCATCATTGCATTTGCATCAGAATCAACTACGTTTACAGTAACCGCGTAATCAGCTGAGGTAAGAGCAAAAGCGATTATGCCATCATTTGCCGTTCCACTTGACTCTGTCACAGTAGCCCCATCAACGTTTAACTGAATATCACCCGGATCAACCACATAGTCTGGTGGTTCAGGCATCATGTACCCTCCATCATTTGGCATGTGAGGCCCGACACCAACGAACCAATCTCCATCTGTCAACTTCAAAGTAACTGTGTCAGAGCCATCAGTATTCGCTACTTCTTGCATTTGGAAACCGTTTGAACCACTAGCAAACACATCAATATACTTTCCAGTTGCACCCGATATATTCACAGTCACACTTGTTAAACCACTAGTTGCTGGAAGTGTTATATTTTTTGTAGTAACTCCGGACACACTCACCTGATCACCTGCAACTCCTAAGAAATTATCTGTTGCGCCACCAAGTGACAAAATACTGTCTTCTGTCCAAACATCAAAGTAATCATCTGGCAAACCTGCAAATGTAGTCTGAGCTGTACCATCTGCTTCTGTAGCGAAGTTAACTGATTGAACCATTTCGCCCGTTGTTGGTGACCAGATATGAATATCTGTAGTTCCACTATTTTGCCCCGAAGCAGTTAGGTCAACTTTCAAAGAGCTATCCCCAGCAGATGAAATATAAAATGGCATTGACGTCATTGTTTCATTCATCGTTGTACCGGTCATCGTCTTTACATCCACTGTATAACCAGATGTCTCCCAGTCTCGTGGCTGATCTGTATTTATTATTCCTTCAAGATCAAAACTGATGTAATCATATTCGTCACCTGACACACATGGGTCTGTATTTCCTGCGCCACAGGTGGTAGCAATACTAAAGTCAACTGTTACAGTTCTTGCAGAAACATTTACCGCAACACTATTTATGGCCACTGTTCCTGGAGCATATCCATTCACGTCATCATTGACATGCGTTCCTGCAACTGCAACAGCGCCGGTAACGTCAAACCCAGATGGGAATGTTAGAACAGCTTTTCCAGCATTAGCACTTGACCGTATTTGCTCTGAAATAGGGAAATCAACTATATAGCTAGATGAAGTTCCAGCCATCGTATTCATTGGGAATACTGACGCTTGTGGCACATAACCAAAGTCATCTGTGCTGTAACCTGCTGGGAAATCATAGATCTCACCGCTAAATCCATCACTTGGCCCCATTGAATCACCATATATAGCTGAGTCTATAACAACGCCACCGAAAAGTTTATTTTCTGATAATGCATTTCCGGACATATCCTGAAGCGCTGTAGTAGCTGTTACTTCAAAAGTATCGTCAGAAGTTAAGCTTATTCCGGAAATCTCAGCAGTGTATGAATTGGAATCCCAGCTAACCGAACCTCCGGCAAGCGCTGATAATGGCACCGCGGTTCCAATTGGACTCTGCAATACCCAATTATCCAAGTCCGTAATCTTTGACTCCCGCATAGACTCAGTAAACGTCACCATAACCTTGTTCTGCGTGGCTGTTGCGTACATTACGTCAGGAACACCAACATCGGCAGAACCTGTCGTAAAGCTAAATGTGTAATAATTATCCCCTGTTCCGTCTGTGTCTTGCAGCGCAATTCCTGATGCATTTGTAATCTGATCTGGCGCTCCTGAAGCATCTAACTTCACAGTGTACTCAGTACTTGCTTCAAATACAGAACTCGAAATAATTTCTATCTCGTTATACGAAGAATAGTAATTAACAGAAACAGCCATCTCATCTGCTCCCTGATACAACTTCACAGAATCAGAATCAACAGATGACGCGTTTAAACCTTCATCAAAAGCGATAAAAATGCTAGTACATCCAACGGATACACCAGTTTCTGCACGACTTGGCTCGCTACCTTCAACTGTAGGCCCTGTGGAATCGCTTAAAAGGTCAGTAGAAAAATCTAATGTGAACGGTGCCACGTATATATCATTTGCCGATGTCACACCCTCTACAGATAATCGATAATTTACATTTGTACCCAATTCAACCCCTGATACATCAATTAAAATTGAATCATCAGACTCTTCAATGGTTTGAGTAGTGATGCCGGTAAATACAACCGCCTGGCTTGAATCCAAGTTTGTTAGAGTTACATTACCACTTGTTACTGTAGCGGCACTAAGCGAACCAGAAAAGTCTATAGTTATATTGTCTGCATTAGGCGGGAAGGATGCAGACCCGTCAAGTGGATATGACCCAACCATGTATGGTATCGCGGTCGAATCAAATGTTCCTCCAGAAATCGGCGTAAAGCTAACTGTATAGTCTGACGCCATTGCATTTATAGTAATATCCGTCACCCCTGTAGTCACTTTGAAAGTATGTGCCACGGAACTAAGTGGCAACGCACTAGGGTCAATATTGCACATTGTATAACCACTAGAATCTTCATAACTTACAGTCTGGCACAAATTTACTCCCGGAGCGCTATCTGCATAAAGCTGTACGGTTGATGTTGTAAGACTAGCAACATTCATCGACTCACTAAATGCAACACCTGCGATATCCAAGTCAGCAGGAATGTATGCTGAGCTTGAAGCACTTGGAAATGAATCGGTTACTGTTGGCGCATCAGTATCTCCGCCCTCATCATGAAATGATGCCCCAAACGCAAATTCCGACGGAGAGCTACTATACTGTGGCACCGGTGTTGTCTGAACAACAAAATCAATTGAGTTATCTGATTCATCAAATGCATTTCCACGATGTTCATCTAGGCCTGCCGATGCCATAGTTGAAGCTGTTGAACCAAAGTCAGCAATTCTCTCTATACTACTTCCTGCAGCTGGATTGCTCGCCGCAGTTCCCTCTTTCTTAGCCGACGTTCCCCAACCAACCGTATCTATAACATCTGTGTTAGCAGTCGCGGAATAACTTATATAAACTCCACCGTTGGCTACCATTGTGGCCTCACTCGATGAATATGTAGCATCTGGCTCAGCAGTGGTCGCTGAAGAAAAATAATTTGAAGCTATTAAATAGAATCCGTTTGACGGAATTGTAGTTTCAAACTTAGTCAAAGTTACATTCACATCCGCTGTTCCAGCTTGAGTGTAAATATGCAACTTCATATCTGACAGATCAATTGCAGTGTCTCCGTAGTTATAAAGCTCAATAAATTCATTCTTAGCATTTGCGACACCATCAACTGAGACTTCACTAATCCTTAAAGATGGCAAGATATTAATGGTCTGTCCCAAAGAAGCATTTCCATATACATCTGTGACACCTGTGGATACTTGAATTGTATTACCTGCCCCTGACCCGATATTCGCTTGGGTGGCTTCAATATTCAGTCCTTGATCAAAAGCAGTGACACTGGTGATTGCAGAATTATCTCCTCCATCAGAAGTAACGAGTGTGAAATTACCCGCGATCATTGTCGCAGTAGCAACAATCTCATCAAAGTCAATATATAGCCCTGTGTTACCCATTGAGCCTACCTGCTGCACTGTTGGGCCTGTAGTATCTTCTGCCACCGATGTGTAGACATTTACTGCTGTTGCCCCGCATGCCTCAGCCGTTGTGTTGTAAATGGCGTCAGTCGCACATGCGATAGTGAAGTCTGTTCCACCACCAGAGTTAAGGCTTCCCGACAGCGTCAAGGTTACAGTGTTTGATAAAACAAAGTGATCAATAGAGCTAATCGAGACAGCGTTTGCTCCTGCAACCACAAAGTCTGTTGCTTCAAGTGCTGCCTCAGAACCATTGTCAACCGGTGAGTCAAACTCAATCACAACCTTTGTTTGCCCATTCTTCCATCCAGAGATTGAAAAAGTCGGCGCAGTTGCATTCGCTGATTGAATGTTAAACAAAAAGAAAACAGACGACAACGCCATAATTAAAACAAGAAATAAAGCCAAAAGCCTCATACCTTGTCCTCTTCGTTTAAAATGAAAAAGATGTATAATGAATTGCATAAATATTTTTTACAATTGACATTGAGTCAATTTTTTTATTTATAAATTAAAGTAATTTTATTATAGCATTATTAAAGGAAATCAATTTTGTAACTGAGGATAAAAAAATAACACTACTTAAACGGATGCACCTCCCACTCTCACCGCATATTTAAAAAAACCACCGCATTGTATGTGATGGTTTTTTTATAGAACGAGACGGTTTCAATCTAGTACTTTTCGATCTTAAGCCGCCTGGCTCTTTTCCTTACTTGTAATGCTATCAATATATACATTCCAATTTGCTGATGCTTCATCATCCTTCTTCTCATCATCGACGTATCCTTCTAGTGAAATAACCTCTTCTACATCATCTCCCTCAAATCTTTCGTGAAATTGATTAGGCTCCACATGATGTTTGGATCTAAACTGTCGATCAGCCAATTTTTTTAATTTACGAGATAGCCAGCGTACAATATCTTCCGTATCTTGTTGCTCGTCTGAAAACGTAAAGAAGGGATATTTATCGTGAACGCGATGTAAAACGTCATAAATATCATTCTCACCTTCATCTGTTTGGCCTGCCCGTTTACCAATCTCATACAAACGGTTTAATAATTGGCCCGAATTAGCCTTACGAGAAAACTTTCTAGCCAAAACTAACCAATATATTCCCATATTTACCTGGCGGTTAATCTTAAGCTGAGAAAATGATGTTGCCTTTCCTTCTGCTACAAACTTAAATAAGCGATATAAACCACGGCCTTTAACCACCTTAAGGCTATCTTCGCTATAATAATAAGACTCGCTTCCCCACAGACCTCGCTCTATTGGGTCCATAATCTCTATCTTTCCAGTGTTAGCCGCCTCTTGCGCTTTACGTGAAAAAACAACACCATCTTTTCCGAGCAAGCATTGATTAAGATCAACATCTCTAACTTCTAATGTTTCCTCCATTGTTTTATCTGCATCAACGACTTCGATCCCTTCCAAATCTGCCCCTAAATCAAGCGCCTCCTTTACCACATCACTTTCATCACCTTTATCTGACCATGCAAGGATGTCAATATCGTTCATTGGGATTTCAGCGCCTAGAAGTGATGGATCGGAGTCAGACATTATTTTCATAACAATCCTAGGTGCGCCACCCTTGTAATACACATTATCCATGGATGGAATCTGAACCTCTACCCAATCTGCCTCTGCGTTTTCACGAAATTGCAAAATGCGATCACCGTCCTTTTCTATCAATTGAATTTGTTCAGGGTGCGACTCGGCAAGCTCATCATATCCACGTGAGTCCAGTTCAATAGATGAAACATGTTCTCTATCTATTTCAAATATCGATTCTAGAGCATGGACTCGTTCTTTCATGTCAGAAAAAACTAATTCAGAGTCAAGCTTCTGATCTCTTTTCTTTCCGTTAGGTCGTGCCCAAGACTGAAAAAGATCAATAATCTGATCGATCTGTGTACTTAAAAAAATCTTCTGATCCTCTGGAAGCAAATCAATTCTTTCTCTCTCCTTCAATAATGTTCTGTAAAGACGTGTGAACCAATTGGATGAATGGCTTTCCAAAATCTCTAAACACTTATCTAAAACACGGTGCAAATCTGCATAAGCAGCATCTCGCGCATCTGGCGCTCGCTCCACAGAAACCAATTGTCTTCTCTCGCTCATATTATATACAGTTAAGATTGTACTGCCATTATTTAGCTGGAATCATACCAACTCTCAAATAATAGTTCAACTAGTTTAGTGCCTCCACCCCTTCAATATAACATAATACAATAAGCGTCCTTGTCCCGATCAAGGACATCGCCCAAAAGAAACCAACCGACTAATGTCGGTTGTTTTCTGGTGGGCCGGGACGGATTCGAACCATCGAAGGCAGAAGCCAGCAGGTTTACAGCCTGCCCCGTTTGACCACTTCGGTACCGACCCCTAATAATTTTTTGAAAGCTTGTCCTCCTTTATATCTCTTGATTTGATTTTCTCTTTTTCGAGCTTCCGTTTTTGTCTCAAAACTTTCTTTATAGACAATAACCCAAGGTCGAAATAGTTTCATCAAACAGGCTGGCCTGCCAGCCGAAGCCAACCTTAGCACAACCGCTCACATCGCTCCGCAGATCAACCTTCGACCTACTACGATAGTAGTAATAAAGCGAAGGCTGGAGCCGTTGGGCAGGATTGAACTGCCGACCTCATCCTTACCATGGATGCGCTCTGCCACTGAGCTACAACGGCATGGTGAACTTTGAAAAGGCCGTTCTCACATCTATTACTTACTGGCTGGCCTGCCAGCCGAAGCCAAGACCTGCACAACCACGCGGATTATTCCGCAGATCAACCTTTGATCTACTACGATAGTCGTAATAAAGCGAAGGCTGGAGCCGACGCCCGGATTCGAACCGGGGACCTACGGTTTACAAAACCGTTGCTCTAACCAGCTGAGCTACGTCGGCACTATGTAATGAATAGAAATTCTTCCAAAGAATGCGGTGAAATAGTACACAAAACTGGATCTTTTGTAAATACCCATATAGACTAATGGGGATATGATTACTCGAATAGAACAATTCAAGAAAAAGTTCCCTAAAGAGCCTAAATTCAGGATAAAGCAGATTCAGGAAGCTTTGTTTAAATTTCCAGACGGATCTTGGGAAGATGCTACAACTCTCTCCAAACCTATCCGCGAAGAGCTTACAAAGTCTATCCCTTGGATGTCTTTGACGTTGGAGTCCATGCAAGAGGATTTTGATGTGCGCAAAGCGCTTTTAAAAACGCAAGACGGACAAATGATCGAGACTGTGTTAATGATGAACGCAAAGGAACAATGGACCGTGTGTCTATCGTCACAAATTGGATGCGCTATGAATTGCGCGTTTTGCGCAACTGGTAAGATGGGGCTCAAACGCAACCTAACAGAGGATGAGATCGTAGATCAAGTTCGATTTTGGCAATCACAAATTCAACTCGAAGAAAGAATTAGCAATTTGGTTTTCATGGGAATGGGTGAGCCAATGGCAAATTATGACTCAGTTAAATCTGCGCTTAATACCATCTTGGACAACACTGACCTGGGACCAGTAAAAATCACTGTATCGACCGTGGGATTTTTGCCAAGAATGGACCTCATGTTGGATGACCCTGACTGGCCAGAGGTTCGCATCGCTATCTCCCTGCACAGCGTTGACTCCATAGCTCGTAAAAAACTAATGCCCTCATCAACTCCGGATTTTCTTAATGACTTGAGAGATTGGTGCCTGCGGTACTTAGAGAAGTTTGGCAACAACCGTCATCACCTTACTTTCGAATACTTGCTCATCAAGGGCATCAATGACTCAGAGACTGATGCGAAGAAGTTGGCGAGATATATTCACTCAATCGGCCATGCAAAAGTAAACATCATCGCCTACAACGACACTGGAATGTTTGAGGCGCCAAGCACTGCTACTTTGGAAAGGTTCTGTGACATTTTGCAAAGATCAGAAATCGACGTCCTACGACGCCGATCACTGGGCTCAGGAATATCCGCCGCCTGCGGACAACTTGCAAATCAATAAAAAAATAATTACCCATTCCGAAAGCTGTTTCGACTAAGGAATCCCGTTGCATGCGCCTACGTTCGATCGTGATGCACGGGATCCTTCGTCGCCTTCAGGCTCCTCTGGATGGGTAATTTTGCTATTTAGTTTTTACTCAACTAAACCAATTGGGATTCCTGAGATTGCTGCAAGAAGTGTGCCCCAGGATAACTCGCGCATTATTCTGTACGCCTCATCACCGTCTGCCAGATAATATCGTTTTAAGTCAGCTGGATTGATGTACCACGCTTCACCATGCTCTTCAATTTGTAATAGTATTCTTCCAGAAAGCTGCTCTGCCAATGCGCCGCCGCCATAAGCGTCATCTTCCGTTGGAATGGACTCTAAGTCAGCATTTGTGATGCCTAAACCAAATGATCGTAGGAACTCATAGGCTGTAGGCCCATCTTTCAAATAATATCGCAGCTCGGTAATTGGATCGACATACCAAGCCTCACCATGATAATCCACAGCCAACATGATATACCCCTTAAGCCGATCGATGAGTTCAGATGTACCTGAATTTGGAACAGAAACTAGAACCTCACCGCCGCTGGGGTCAACCCAATCAACGTGAGCATCGTAAATTATTGTTTGATCTGCATTTGGAAAATCAATATTTGAACTCTGCTGAGTTTTAAAAGTCCAACTAGCTTCGTACAGATCATCACCTGATATATCAATAACGTGAACAGCGTACTCATGGTCTAATTCCAGAGGCTCAAGAGGATTAAAAAAGATTGCATTTCCAGCACTACCAGTTGCTGTGTCGACCGATAAAATAGAATCAATAGATCGCCCATCAGTTAAATCATAAACTGAGACTTCAGCCTCCGGCCATATTATTCCTCCTGCCGGCCAATACATTAGTGTCGGCCCAATAAATTGACCATAATGCGCTGGATATGGATTTGGATTTTCAGTTACCAAAAATGTTGTACTAATCACCTGACCATCAGCTGGATACATTATCGGGTCACTACTATTCGCGACAATGGACCAATAGTCCGAAATGTCTAATCCAAGGTCACAAACCATCCAACTACCATTTTGTGCACAGCCAATTTCAGTAATACCCGGATGTATCATCGATACCCTGTGAAACGGCGTCATCATCAGCGCATCAATCGCTGAATACAAATCACCGCCGCCATAGGCCTGAACCTCGGTACAATACAAGCCATAACCCTCCGCACTACACCTATCGTCCGGTGTAGCACCGGTAAACCCTGGTAAAGATTCACCCTGTCCATGAGGATCACCCTGATACTGTCCGTTGATTGCTAAATAATCAGCATGGTTCTGCGCACTCTGACGCAATGTTTCGCTGGTCGCAAGCTCTGACACCCCCAACATAGCTCTGTATCTATTCAGATACTCCTCAGGATCAATTTGCTGTACATCACCATCACGAACATGATTATACGCCCCAGGCGACGCAACCTCCGACACCCAACTCGTATCAGTCGACACCTCTGTTTGAGCGGCATGGACCATACCGACACCCGCCATCAACACAACTATAAACGCAATAAAACTATATATTATTTTCATATTGATACTATTATATCCTATGGTCGCATGCTTCCGTCAATCTTATTAACATATTCAATCCGACTAAGATCTGCTTGGCTAACATTTCCTACAACAACGTCCCAGTTCACAACAATGTAATCACCATCAAGTTCCTCAACACCGACATTGATCGTGGCTAAATAGCTGTTTTGCGTTGAGGACAAATGATAAGCGCTTATCAGAGGATTGATGATCCAGCTTTCCACTGGGCAATTGTTTTCGGCCGCGCATGGATTTGCTTGCAAAGGATCTCCCTTGGCCCCTATCGGCCGAGTGAGCAACCAAATATTACCGTTGTCCAACTGCAACCATTGCGAAACCTCACGCCACTGATCGTACGGCAATATACTAGAAACTAAACCTTCCACATCAGCTTGAGTGTATACGATTCCATCTGACACCTCAGGCTCAACCTGCGCAGGCGCATCGATGGCAGGTTCGTCAGCAACGACCTCATCAACGACAGGCTCAGCATCTTCGGCAATTTGATCTATCAATAGTGAACCTGATACAACCTCCGCATCTTCCGCCTGGGTATCCATTACCTCTGTTTTCGTATCGATCGGCTGTGTACAACCAAAACCTAAAACAATCATTATCGCAACAGGCAGTAGTATTGAAAAATATTTATTCATATACTCGCATCTTATCATAAAAACACCAGACAAACTGGTGTTTTTATGGCAGGGGTTCGTATTGGACGTGCAAACTATTTCCGTACAACCACAGAATCGTAAAGATGCTCCTGAAAACTCACTTGATTCATTATTTCTTCATCAGTAAGCTCTGCACCTTCTGGGACAACCACAAGCTTGTCATCATCATCGTCTCGCCGGTGAATAATTGCAATACACACACCTTCTGCTTTTTCTAGTGGCTCGTATACAGAAAGGAGGTAAGCATCAAGAGGATCTCCATCAGGAGCAAGTGTTCCTGGCACAAATCCATAATTAATTGGATACGAATCAATCTTATGGGGCTCATAAGAAGATCCGACTTGTTGATCAAACTCAAGCTCTACACGTTTCCCTAAAAAAGTCCGAGCAAGTTTGAGTGACGTTGATTCATTCATATATTTTTCAATTCAAAAACATTCTATCAAAAAACCACCAGCGATTAAACTGGTGGTTTTTTGGCAGGGG
>JABHCP010000020.1 GCA_018673485.1 Candidatus Uhrbacteria bacterium | reverse complement strand
TGTTTGACGTCAGAGTTTGTTAGACAGAAATGGTGAAAATCAAATGGAGACTTTTTAGCCAAACTGGAGTTAAAGTTATCAAGGAGAACCCATGGCTAAGAAGAAAGCAAGTGCAGAATCAACCGTCCGTACGATCCGTAGAAAGACCCGTAAAAAGTACAGCGCAGAAGACAAGATCAGAATTGTTATCAATGGTCTACGTGGAGAAACAACCGTAGCCGAACTCTGTCGCAAGGAAGGGATCAGCGAAAGCGTCTATTACAGTTGGAGCAAAGAGTTTATGGAAGCCGGAAAATCTCGCCTAGCAGGAGACACAAAGCGCAATGCGGACGCGACCGAAGTCAAAGATATGCGTAATTCAATTGAGCAGTTCAAGCTATTGGTAGCTGAACTGTCTTTAGAGAATCGCAAGCTCAAAAAAAGCTTGCATGGCTTGGGGGAGGAGAGCTAACCGGGATGATCCGCTACACACCCGAAGAAAAAATGGAGATCATTCATCAGGTAGAGCATTCCAGTTTGTCAGTCAAACAAACTCTGGAGAAATTACAAGTGCCTCGCAGCACTTTTTACGTTTGGTATCAGCACTATCAAGAGCTTGGGCCAGACGGACTTCAGCCAAAGACAGCTCGGAAAAATAATCAATTCTGGAACCGCATCCCGGATCAGGTTCGTCAGCAGATCGTTGACCTGGCTCTTGAGTATCCCGAAGAGTCGCCCAGACAGATCGCCTACCGGTTTATGGCTGAGAAGCAGTATTTCGTCTCTGAATCCAGTGTTTATCGCATCCTGAAGGATTTTGACTTGATCCAGAGCCCGGCTTTTGAAGTCATCACTGCCAAGGAAAAATTCGATAATCCAACCAAGCGTGTCAATGAAATGTGGCAAACTGACTTCACTCAATTTTTGGTTCTTGATTGGGGTTGGTATTACCTGTCGACTGTCATAGACGATTATTCCCGCTATGTGATCAGCTACACACTCTCACGGACGATGAAAGCGGAAGATGCTGAAAGCACGCTAAAGCTGGCTTTATCCAAAGCTGAGATTGAGAAGGTCAAGGTCTATCACAAACCGCGCCTCTTGTCAGATAATGGACCGGCCTACCACTCGAAAGAGTTGGCTCAGTTTTTGAAAGAGCGCCGCATCAAACATATTCATGGTTCGCCATATCATCCGATGACACAAGGCAAGATCGAACGTTGGCACCGGTCGATGAAGAATGTGGTTAAGTTGCAACATTATTACTCGCCATCTGAGTTGGAAAGAGCGATTTCGGAGTGGGTTGAGTATTACAACAATCAGCGCTATCACGAGTCTTTGAACAATGTTACCCCCGCTGATGTTTATTTTGGAAGAGATAAGGAGGTACTCAAGAAACGAAACAAACTCAAAGAACAAACTTTGACGCTACGGCGTCAGCAGCACCTACAAAGGATAAGTGTATAATCCAACCAGAGTGGCGAGAAGTCTCCATTAGATTGTGTCCAAAAGCTTTGACGACGTACACCAAGTATTCAGATTAAATGTATTACTTGAATATATACTAGAATAGGATGAACCATCATCACTGGAGTCGATTTTAAATGCCGGGCTTGTCCAATTACTAGTAATTCGTATATATGAAACTTTTATTGCCAGGTCAGCATACGAAGTTCCATTCGGTATCTCAAAAACATATACATTATCTTTACTGTCGCTTTCCCAAGCATTTGTTGTCCCGCCAGTTACTGCTAGTATATTGGATGTGTCGCTAGGCAACTCGCCAAAAGAAGTTACTTTTAGCGTACCAATATCTGCATAAATGTTATCTCCTGCGGAAATATTAGCTACTATATTTGGAAAGGTCCATTTTGCGAGGGTTTCAGTAGTGCCACAGGATTGCGAAGATGTACCAACGCCCAGTGCATCGGTGGCAGTGATGCCTGTCGTAGCACCATCTAAAAAGAGCTCAGCTGTATTAGTATAGGAGCCATCCGGGCTGGCTATTACATCAACCGTGATCGTACAGGTACTATTTGCCTTAATCCCTCCCGAAAAGGTTAAGGTTGTATCTCCAGATAAGGGGGCAAAAGTGCTGCCTGATAAACAATAACCATTAACATCAGGGAATGATGCAGGGGTCACATTTGGCGTTGAGGCTACTTCCATGCCAAAAGGCAATGGGTCGCTAACTACCACATTAGGAATATTACTACCACTGGAATTTTCGATTGCCAATGTAAGCGTAGATGTGCCTCCGCTGGTTGTGATGCTTTTCGGGCTGAAGCTTTTATCTAAAGCTAGCGGAGATTCGATCGCAGCAAAACGAAGCGCTGATTCAAAATCGGCGTTGTAGTGAAAACTACTCCCCGAGAAATCATAAAGCAAAGTATTAAGCGGTTGGGTAGTGCCAACACCGCTGATAATTTTGACCGTGTAGCGAGTGGTGACCGTGCCGCCAGCCTTTCCATCGCTGCCGATACATTCAAGGTAAGTATCGTTGTCAACCTCTGCAACATTGTCCCACAAACAAGCGTCTGCATAGAGCAGGTCATTCGTGTTCAAGACAAAAGTAGATGAATTGGCTGTATAGTTCGTTTGAATTTTTTGAACCTGGAAAATCTTATTGGGGAAATTGATAAAGGACTCTAACTGGTTATATCCCTGCGTAGCAGTATGTGCATCCAAAACTATATCGTAGGTCTGTCCTACAGCTAAAGTCATCGTCTCACCTGCGCCCACATTGGTCATGGAACCAATAGCAGCCCCCACACTGCCATAATAGACATTGTCGGTACCATTGCGATTTTGGGAGATCAAATACTCAACATAAAGCTCACGCGGCGTGGGCGTACTTTCGGTCTGAGCCCCTACATCATCCGTATAATTCACATCAATTTTATATCTACGCGTTTCATCATAAGCTTGATCATCACGATTAACTTCAACTTCAAAATAGAAATCGTAACATTCCCCTTCAGCAAGATTCGTGCTCAATGGAATTGGGTCTAAAGAACCCGTGCGTATTTTTATATAAGTATCATCATTGGTCGTTCCCCCATTCAGCCAAACAAAATCTGCTTCTACATTGGTGAACGTAGCGTTACTCCCGACTGGGTTACAGGCACGTGCCCCGACAGGAAACCTGTTCGGCCCTGATTCGACATCGTTACTGTCCAGCCCGATCACGTTCCACGTGATGGGTTTAACGGTCATAGGTTTATCGGCAGCATAGACTAAACCTTGCGGCTGGAATGAGAGCAATACAAGTATAGCGACGATCGCGAGACGATACATGATAGAAACTATTTTTTTGAGCACTTAGATTCAACTTGTAAGTGCACCACTTCACAGTGTCGAAAAAGAGGCAAGCTGCGGTAGCATTAGCCTCCGACACCGACCAAAGTGAAAGGAGCACTTATGTCAACCTATAAGCAGCTTGCCTTGGAGCAAAGATAC
>JABHCP010000013.1 GCA_018673485.1 Candidatus Uhrbacteria bacterium | reverse complement strand
GGGCTCCGGCTCGGGCTCCGGCTCGGGCTCCGGCTCGGGCTCCGGCTCGGGCTCGGGCTCCAGGTTGGGGTCCTCGGCCTCGACCTCTGGCTCCGGCTCGGGGGCGTCGATCCAGTCGCCAAACGCGAACTGGACGCCATCGACCTCGGCCTCGGGGCGGCCCGCGTTGATCACGCGGTTGGGGCCGTCCTCGGTGACGATCAGGACCTGATTGCGCGACACGCGCACAACCTGGCCGTTGATGTTGTGCTCGCCGATGGCGAGCGGGTTGGCGTTTCCGCCGATGAACAGATTCCGCATGATGTCCTCCTTGAGGGTTTTTGCAGTTGGTTTGTCTGTCTTCTGATGAAAGGGGCGTTGCCACCCCGGGATGGGGCTGGCTAACGCGAACTTGGGTAGTCTCACCATCTTTTTAAGACGGTTCGGTACTTTGGTTCGACCGGGCACTGTAGCAAAAAAAAGCGATTTTGTCAAGTGATCGTGCGCAAAAGATTACTAATATTAGGGGTAAATATGACTAGTGGGATATGTAGGCCTGTGGGATAATTGTAGGAAATCAAAAACACCCGCGTTTGCGGGTGTTTTGTAAATGTTCTTATTTCTTTGTAGCTTCTACTACCTTAGCGAAAACTGCTGGCTTTTTCTCTGCTAGTTCCGCCATAACCTTACGGTCAAGTGTGATTCCAGCCTGCTTTAGGCTATTGATCAATTTTGAGTAAGTAGTGCCATTTAAGCGTGCTCCAGCATTGATTTTGATATTCCACAGTCTGCGGAAGCTTCGCTTTTTGTTTCGACGATCTCGATATGCATAAGTTCCTGCTTTTAGCATCGCAGGGCGAGCTAGGCGGATTTTGCTTTTTCGTCCCCATTTAAAGCCTTTTACTGCTTTTAGTAGGTTTTTTCGTCTTTTTGAGTGGGTTGTACCTCTTTTAACTCTCGACATATTTTATTGTGAATAGGGAAGGGAAGCGTTGATTGCCTTGCGGACAGTATGTGTCATTGCAAGGTCAGATCGCTTGTTTCGGCGAGTTTTCCCAGTTTCTTTTGAATTAAAATGATCCTGACCAGCTTTTCGCTTGATCGCTTTTCCAGTTTTGGTCAGTTTTACGCGCTTTGCCAGCGCTTTGTGAGTCTTCAATTTCATACATTTTGTGCGCCGGTAGTGTACAAAATTCGCCAAAAAATGTCAATCCTCCTTTGCACAGGTGCCCGGGAAGGACAATCGCCACCTTGTGGGTGGCGTTGACTTGGCAAATTTTGTTATTTTTCTCTGGCAATTACTGCTTGAAAGCGATTTCCTTGGAATGCTACTGGACTGTCTACTCTGATCTCGAAATCTTCACGTAAAAGGTCAATGAAATTGTTCATGATGTCTTGTGCTCTTTGTTTATGCTCACGTTCTCGTCCTCGCAGTTGCATTTCAATCTTGAGCTTATGACCCTGTTCAAAGAATTTCTTAGCCTGCTTTCTCCTAACCTCCAGGTCACTACTTCCAATTTTGAAAGAAAGACGGATTCCCTTAAGCTCAACTTCCTTGCTTTGTGCTCTCTGCTTTTTAGCTTCCTTTTCTTTTTGATATTTAAAGTTACTGTGATCCATGATCTTACACACTGGCGGATTAGCCTTTGGTGAAATCTCAATCAAATCCAATCCAGCTTCTCGCGCTCGTGCCATGGCATCTTGAATTGGTACTACATCACTAAAATCTTCATGAATCAAACGAACCTCAGGCGCCTTAATCTGATCGTTTGTCTTATATTGAGGCAGATTATATTTTGGCTGACCTCGTCTATGTCTATGTATTCGCATTGTGTTTTATTTATTAGGCTTGCTCCACAAGCCTTTTATCAGTTTATCTTTCTTCTCTCTGGTCCAGTTTTTTATTTGACGTTCTCGTTGCGTAGCGTCGATTAGCCTTGCATATTCTTCACTGTAAACCAATTGTACTGGTCTGCGCATTTTTGTCCATTCAGAGGCTGTGCCCTGATTATGCTTTTTTACGCGTTCATCTAAGTTAAATGTTGAGCCTGTATAATATGAGTCATCGATACACTTTAATATGTATGCATAATATTTCATATAATCTGTAGCTCAGTTTCGGTTTGTTCGCGCCCTTCGACTTACTTCGTGCGCTCAGGACATTCGACTCGGTTTGTCCGCGTGGTCGTCCCTCGATTTACTTCGTTTGAGTGGTCGAAGACCATGAGCGAAGGTTGTCGTAGACAAACCGAGTCGAATGGTGGACCTGGGGGGAGTTGAACCCCCGTCTGGTCAGGGATAGCTAAACAACTTTTACAAGTGTGCTCCTGTTAAATTACGGCCAATGCTCTCAAACAGGGAAATAAGCATTGTACGGTCTGACGGCAAACTTCTTGTATGCTCCGTCAGCGAGCATACCATAGCTTCAGGTATGACACCCGATTCCTTAGGTGAAGCGCCATAAGGGCGGATGGGTCGGCGAGTAATTACGCAACAACCATTGCAGGTACTGGCATGCTAAAAGCAGTTCGTACCTTTGAGAAGATGTTTGCACTTATCTCTTGCGCGTTTGTTTTTACAGAGTGTCACGCCACTCTGACTTGATTGTAAAGTTCTCGCACTGCCATCGATTCCTGGCAGGCCCCGTCGCTCGCGAGCGACGGGGCAGGCCCTGTCGTTTGTAAACGACAGGGGGTCCTCGTGCTCAAAAGCGGCGGCGCATGTCAGAATGAATATTCTATGATCCAAATCTGGTCCTTTTGGCCTCTTCCTTCATTCTCTTTTCAATATCTCGTTTTTTTATTGAATCACGCTTCTCGTACTTGCGTTTTCCACGAGCTAGAGCGAATGCAATTTTTACCAAAGAGCCCTTAGTATAGACACGAATGGGTACTATTGTCAATCCTTGCGAGTCCTTTTTTCCAATCATTTTTTTAATCTCTGCCTTGTGGACTAACACCTTTCTATCTTGTGTTGGGTTGTAATCAGTTTGCTCTCCGGCTGGTGCGTATTTTCCAATATGAGTGTTACGCAGCCAGAGTTCATTTTTTCGAACTGTAAGGAATGAGCCTTGTAAACTCATATGCCCTTTTTTTGCAGACTTAACTTCAGCGCCAGTTAAAACTAAGCCACCCTCAAATTCATGGATGAGGTCGTAGTCAAATTTTGCTCGTTTGTTAGTAGCTAGCGTGGGCATGATGGTGAAATTAAAGTCAAAAGCTAAAAGTTTAAAGTAGAAGGTTTAAGGTGTACAAGAATTGATGATTTGTGTCGTTGCAATTTTCCACTTTAAACTTTAAACTTTGAACTTTCTATGTTTCGCTATGGTATACTATAGACCGTATGACGCAACATAACAAGGCGTCCAAGGAGGTGCAAATATCAATATCAAGTACCACGGTTTTAAAGGTCGTAGGTATTTTGGCTGTGATAGTATTACTTTACTTTTTGCGAGACATAGTCGCACTAGTTCTTGTAGCACTACTCATTGCAGTTTCAATTGATCCAATTGTAGATTTCTTGGTGCAACGAAAAGTTCCACGAGCGCTTGCTGCTGGACTGACATTTTTAACCTTCATCATAGTTGTTACGGGGGTGCTCTTGCTTGTCATTCCAAACGTAATTGCAGAGACGGGTGATTTGATCGAGAGCTATTCTTGGTTGATCGAAGATTTAACAGGCGGTGCAATACCACTTGAGTCGTGGTTTCAAGGAGATTACGTGGTCCAAGACGCCGGTGCAGTTGTTGATACAATCAGACACTCAGGAGTGTCTGAGGCTCTTCCTGCTATCGCGTCTTTTGCTTCGGCAATGTTCGGAGGTTTCTTGAGTATTATTCTAGTTCTTGCGCTTTCATTTTATATTGTAATAGAAGAGGGAAGTTTGCGGTCGGGTATATCATTGTTCCTGCCAAAGAAACAAAAGCAAGCTTTTGAGGCCATGTTGCCCACAGTTCGTAAAAAGATAGGGTCATGGTTGCGCGGGCAGTTGTTATTGATGCTCATAATGTTCACGGTAACTTATACAATTTTAATGTTGCTTGATGTTCCTTTCGCGCTCGTGTTGGCGCTCATCGCAGGACTCATGGACATCATTCCTTTCATTGGTGCAATTTTAGTTTTCTTCCCAATTGTGTTAGTGGCACTTTCTGCATCTCCTGTTCAGGCTGTTTTAGTGGCAATCGCACTTTTAATTAATCAACAAATTCACGGTGATATTATTACACCAAAGATTATGCAAAAGGCGGCTGGCATGAATCCAGTAGTTACGATCATCGCTATTCTTGTTGGTTTTGAAATAGCTGGCGTTGCTGGTGCAATTTTAGCAATCCCATCAGCCATGCTGGTAGGAGTATTCATTCATGAGTGGCTTTTACATAAAAAATAAATATGCATCATTCACATAGAACTTGGTTTCCGTATATATTGATTGGTTTAACAGTCGTTTTACTGTTAGTCGTTTTTGCGATAACGAACAAGTCTCCACAGCAGGGAAGTGAACCAATCCTGACAACGATCGAATATCAAGAGACTATTGACCAGTTGCTGATTGACTATTACGCATCAGATTCAGATACATATAAGATTTACGAATCATTGTTAGGTTTAAGGGTTCAAGAAGATCAAAAGCAAGTGCACCTTGATCTAGTTCTAATATTTGGTAAGCTCCTCAGCGGTGAAATCGAATCAATCAATGGTGCCATTGCAGACCTTGGAGCAGACAATCCTTGGCTCGTTGAATAAAAAATAATTGTGATAATCATACATCGAATAACAACCTTTGTTCTTGCCCTGTGTAGTGCGTGTATTTTTGGAATTTTACTTTACGCTCTTGATTACGCGGTTGTTGCACTAGTGCTTGCATGTGTTGCTATACCAGTTTTATTTGCGAGGCTACTAAAGTGGGAGTTCAAGAGATTTGTATTCTGGGTTTTCTTAGTACTACCAATCTTCTTGTTGTTCTCGGCTTTACTTTTCTTTTTGTTTTTGGAAAATGATGTTCTAAAATTATTGCTTGGCATTTTGGTTACCGTTTGCATTTGGCTTTACGCTGAGAGCGTGTTTGCTTTTTATCATCTACCGAGCTCTTACCAGGCGTATACATTGGAATTTTTATCATTAATAATTTCTATACTGAGTGCCTTCTTTTTCACAAGTGGAATGTATGCCATGAGTTTATTCATGCAATTACCAGTTTGGGTGCCAGCAATTTCAGTTGCACTCTTTACATTCATTGTTTCGATTGTTGTGCTGTGGGTGAGTAAGGTCGCACTTCAGGTGGCACTTAAATTTGCTGTTGTGGGCGCAGTTTGCATGGCGCAGGTTTATATTGTATTTTCATTATTACCAACAAGCTTCTTGTCAAACGCAGCAGGTTTTGCAGTTATTCTGTATTCGTTCTTAGGACTTTCTCGCGCTGACGCTTTGGATAAGCTTTCAAAAACTGTAGTTATACGTTATCTTTCGATCGGTGCAGTATTGTTGCTGGCGATTTTTGCAACTGCAAGATGGATTTAAAATACAAATCAAAGATATGAAAAAAATAAATAAACAATGGACTTATACTGGATTGGTGTTAATCACTAGCATTGTTGTTGGCTCGCTTTCAGGAGTTGTGGCAAGTGTTATAACGAATCAGTCACTCGATAATTATATGCAGGTAATGAGTGACGAAGAGATTGTATTGTCATTGTCTCAAGTAAAACCAGACCCTATACCAGGTACATACGAAGAAGCGCTGAGCGCTGTGTATGATTCATATGATTCTTTGGCATACGCATACTCAAAGGTTGATGCTAGTATTTTTGAGGCAGATTGGTTATATCAAAGTGATGCACTTGGAGTCGGTGTTGTAGTTACTAGTGACGGTTGGATATTATTTGAAGGAGATGTTTTTCTGGGCATAGATACAGATAATATTAATTTGTTGATAAATGATCAGTGGTATGAGGCAACTGAGATTATAAGAGACACTCGTTCTGACTCAGTATTAGTACACGTTGATTCAAATGGATTGGAGGCAGTAACATTCGGTGCATCAGAGTTTGCTCAATCTGGGGAGATGATTTTTGTTGTAGAAAATTCTAATGCACTTTATATAAGTTCATTAATCGATACCGAGTATTACATTCAAAAGCCTTCATCACGCGCGGAAGATCATTGGGGGTTCTGGAAGGTGCAAGATGAAATGGATAGCTCGCTACCAATCTTTGATTCATCTGGGCATTTGATCGGATTCACGTCTGGTGACATTGATGCTTTACCTTTTTATCATGTTGAGAGCTTTATTGAATCAGTTTTAGAGTTTGGTGAGCCACAGTACGCGGCGATGGGAGTGTATACGATTGATATTAATAGTGCGGTAAATGTGGACGCTGAGGCTCTGGGTGTCGATAAAGGGTTTATGATCGTTAGACCCGATATTTATTCGCAAGCAGTCCAGTACGGTAGTCCTGCTTATGATGCAGGCTTACAAGAGAGAGACGTTGTTGTTTCGGTTGATGGGGTAGAAGTTTCTACAGAATATTCTCTTGCTAAGGCACTCTCTCGTTATTCTGTTGGTGATGAAATAATGATTGGCATTGTTCGTGAGACTGAGTATGTTGAAAAAGTTATTACATTAGAGGACTACGATCTGGTATACTAAACAAAAGATTTTATGGCGTCACAATACACAAAGTTCACACCAATACTTTCTTCATGGCATACAGTTTTGTTAACTGCCGCTATTGGATTATTCTTGGGGGTTGTTTTGTCTTTTGTACAGCCACTCGAGTACAGTTCTACCGCTCGTATTTTGATCACCCAGGAGTTGGGAACGGTGGACGCATACACTGCGAGTTTATCTGTTGAGCGAATCTCTGAGGACTTGGCAGACATTGTTTACACCACAAGTTTTTATGAAAAGGTTGTTCAGGCACCGTATGATATAGATTCAACTTATTTTGAGTTGCAGGAAAATAAGCGAAGAGAGCAGTGGGATGATATGATCAGTGCTTCTGTTTCGCGAAGTTCAGGACTTTTGACAGTTCGTGTTTATCACGAAGATGTTGATCAGGCTCAAGAGATTGTGAATTCTGTAGCCTATGTTCTTATAAACGAAGGGTGGACCTACACTTCCGGAAGCAATATTAAAGTTCAGCTTGTTGACGAAGCGCTCAACTCTCGGTGGCCTGTTAGGCCAAACATTCCAGTGAATGCGTTTTCAGGATTGGTGTTGGGAATTATTGCCGGAGTTGGATATGTATTAATTCAAGTGGAGAGAGTTAAAAAGAGACATCAACTTGTTCATAGGTAGTTTGACAGCAGGATAAGTATTTGAGAAAGTATAATTAGTATGAAATTAAATCAGGCAACAACACAAAATTTGGCATCTCAAACTTTTGCGTTTTTCTTTTTTAGAAAGAGCCGGTTTTGATTTGTAAAAATATCAATTTGTAAAAACCGGCTTAGTACATGCAAGTCGGTTTTTTTGGTGTTCTGAATATTGGTAGTTAGTAAGTATTGTTTCAAAATTTGATGAGATGTCGATGCACGGGATGACAGCATTTGAGGTGTACTAAATATGTGCAGTGAAAAGGTGTCAGGGGCCCGTAAGTCGACAGATCGCGAATTTTGGAACAATACCGGTGTTCAGGTCATCAGTTCGTTCTTTCCGTACAACCCAAACTTGGCTTGACCTGAGCCAATGTGAGGTAGACATGTGTGAAGATGGTGCCAGCTATGATCAGGGCAACGATCAGCGTCAGTACGTTCAGGATTCTGTGGAGCATGATTCTGCAGACGCAGTGCTTGATGGCGATCACTACAGTGAGATGCACGAGGTGTGTGCACTGTTTGGTGAGCGTAACGATAACGTACGCTCGTAGTCTGCCTGGCTACTCCGCTTCCTTCGTATGCGAGCTCCAACTGGGGCTCGCATTGTGCTTGACATTGATTTTTGCCTTTGTTAAAGTCTGCACATCAAGCCTGTTTTATGGGCTCGGTGGAACGGTCGTAGCGTCTCCTCCTCGCTGCGATTTGTCACTGTCGAGCCTACAAAGCAGGTTTTTTGTTTTATGTAATATCGGTAGGCGGTAGGCAGAATGCGGTAGGCGGTATAGAATGAGAAATTTTGCTAATTTCAATGAACTTTTGTATTCAATCTTCCATTTCGATCTTTGGGAGCCAGGCGGAGCCTGGTCCGGCTCCGCCGGAAAATCTTCTAATCTCAGCCATATTTTAGAAGATCTCTCCCCCTCGACAAGCTCAGGATCTGACGACGGTGCGTCGAGATCGGGAGTTAGTTCCATCTCGAACGAAGTGAGGGGGGATCTTCCCACTTTTAACTGCCTACTGCCTACCGCCTACCCTCCTTCGCTAAAGCTACGGAAGGGCACGGCTGTATACTGTCTTTCCCCCAATTTTAGAGCCTAATTATTGACATAATCGGCTAATTGTGCTATAGTTCGACGTTCGCTGTAATAGCGAAAACCGTACATTTTTACCGATTGATGGTGAATTGGCTATGTGTCTGCTTATCACCCCTCCTAAGATGAGCGCGATGCATGGCTGCTTCACTATCAATCCCAATCCCGAAAACAAGATCACCGGCCTAACGGCCGCACCGGAGAGAACCATGCGCAACCGCGTCATGCAGTCCTTCCTCGTGATCGCGGCCGTCCTGGTCGCCATCACCATGTTCAACCCCCAGCCCGCCTTCGCGGCGGCCAAGAGCGGCGGTGTCGCCCACCAGGCGCACTCCACGGCGACGGGCAACAGTGCCCAGATCCGTGGTCTCAATGCGCGGATGGCGGCGGCCGAGGCCGAGCTTGCCAGGCTCAAGGGGATGCGACAGCGCATCGTCCGTGCTTGCTCCGACCTGCCCGCCGACGTCGCGTGCGATTCCGAGCTCCAGGCCGCGAAGGCCGAGCTGCGCGTGGAGATCACGCGCCTCGAGCAGCAGATCACGACGACGGATCAGGCCAACCGGGCCTGGACGACGCAGGAGATCACGGCGGCCGAGCAGCGGCTCAACGCCAAGCTCAACGAGGCCAAGCGTGCTCGTGAAGAGCTCGCGCGCGATGTCAACGCAGCCATCAATGACGTAAACGAACGCTGGCGTTTCGGCGGCCAGCTGGGTCTCGGTGCCGCCGCTGCGATGCCTGTCCCCCAGGAAGGTATCGCTCGCTTCATCGCGGGTGGCGGTGTCCACGGTGGCCTGTGCTTCGAGCGTAAGAGCTTTGGCATGGGTCTCCAGGCAGCTTGGGAGAGCGCCAGCAGTGGCGACCTCTCCGGTTCGCGCGTCAGCGCGCTGGCCTACGCCTACGCCCGCCGCGACAAGGGTATGCAGATCGGTGGCGGCATGTTCGTGCCAGAGATGGTGCGTCTGCAGGACGCCGAGCAGCGGCTGAGCCGCGTGGAGATGACGGGTGTCGCGCCCGTGCTCTACGTGGGCAAGCGTCTGGACATCGCCGGCTCCACGGACATCCGCCTGGACCTGAGCGCCTACGCGGGTGTTTCCCTGCACCAGGTCTCGGCCTGGAGCAAGAACATGGGCAAGGGTTACAACGGCCCCACGGCTGGCTTTCGTGCCACTGTGGTGCTCGGCGCCCGCAAGCCCCGTCCCTAGTCCAATCGGGATTCCTCCCTCTCACTCCTCGTATGCTTCGCGCTACGGGGGGTGATTCGCTTTCAGGGGTAGGGTACTTTTTGCCTAATGTTTGCAAGGTTTCTCATATCAGCACTGAAAAAGATGAGATACATCGTAGACGGTTCATATAAACTGTGATGAGGTTGTTTGGGCAAAGAATTGCTCTTAAATACCTCATTTATGGCATACGAAGCTTACCGCAAGAAACGTTCACAGAAGTACGAGCCAGCGC